>NZ_JBFRDO010000026.1:0-33097 GCF_052113825.1 Paenarthrobacter sp. TAF1 | reverse complement strand
GTGCACCGCCCCGACACGCCGGGCAGCAGTACGAACAGGCATCCCCGCACACACCAAATCAAGAAACTCAGTACGCGCAGCCTTGGGGAACAACTTGACCATAAAACGCTCCATCAATCAGAGCGTTGCAACGACCCTATGACTTTGCCCGCGCGGGATTGTCATTAAATGCCAACTCGGCGGAAGTGTTAAGAGCCTCAGTGACCCGAAACACGGCGCCCCCGCGGATATCGCTAGGATGGGTGCTAGCCGTAAGCGGTCTACTCCAGGGTTACCAACCCACAGACGAATTCAGCATAGGAGTCACCATGCCCATTGCAACCCCAGAGATTTACTCCGAGATGATCGACCGCGCAAAGGCTGGCGGATTCGCTTTCCCTGCGGTCAACGTGACGTCGTCGCAGACTCTGAACGCTGCGATCCGCGGTTTCGCCGAGGCCGAATCCGACGGCATCATCCAGGTTTCCACCGGTGGCGCAGCCTACTGGTCCGGCGCTTCGGTCAAGGACATGGTTGCCGGTTCCCTCGGCTTCGCCGCGTTCGCCCGCGAAGTTGCCAAGAACTACAACGTCAACATCGCCCTGCACACGGACCACTGCCCGCAGGACAAGCTGGCGGACTTCGTTCTGCCGCTGCTGGCCGCTTCCGAGGAAGCCGTCAAGGCCGGCAAGGACCCGATCTTCAACTCGCACATGTGGGACGGCTCGCACGAGACCCTCTCCGAGAACCTGCGCATCGGCCGTGAACTGCTGGAGCGCGCCGCTGCTGCCAAGATCATCCTCGAGGTTGAAATCGGCACCGTTGGTGGCGAAGAAGACGGCGTTGAGAACGAGATCAACGAGAAGCTCTACACCACCACCGAGGATGCCCTCGCAACCATCGAGGCCCTGGGTGCCGGCGAAAACGGCCGCTACCTGACCGCACTGACCTTCGGCAACGTGCACGGTGTGTACAAGCCGGGCAACGTGAAGCTCCGCCCCGAACTGCTCAAGCAGATCCAGGCTGAGGTTGGCGCCAAGATCGGCAAGGAAAACCCGTTCGACCTCGTGTTCCACGGCGGCTCCGGCTCCACGGAACAGGAAATCGCTGACGCCGTTTCCTACGGTGTCATCAAGATGAACATCGACACCGACACCCAGTACGCGTTCACCCGCCCGGTTGCCGGCCACATGTTCTCCAACTACGACGGCGTCCTGAAGGTCGACGGCGAAATGGGCAACAAGAAGACCTACGACCCCCGCGTCTGGGGCGCTTCCGCTGAAGCCGGCATGGCCGCGCGCATCGTCGAAGCCGCCCAGCAGCTCGGATCGGTGGGCAAGACCTTCTGATGTCCGACGAATTCCGGAAGAACCTGATGGGGCCGGAGCCCACGCTCCTGCCCGCCGAGAACGAGATCTACCAGCACCTGGCCCTCGGCAAGGAAGCACTGGACCTCGTGGCGCAGAACCCCACATCGTCACTGCTGTGGGCCATCCTCGCCGAGGAAGCCTGGGCGGAGGGCCGGACCATCGAGTCCTACGCCTACGCCCGCGTCGGTTACCACCGCGGCCTCGATTCGCTGCGCCGCAACGGTTGGCGCGGCGTCGGACCCATCCCGTGGGAGCACGAGCCCAACCAGGGCTTCCTGCGCGCGCTTTACGCACTGGGCCGGGCCGCTTCGGCGATCGGTGAAGCTGAAGAACCTGAGCGGATCGAGAAGTTCCTGAACGACTCGGACCCGAAGGCCAAGGCAGCGCTCGAAGCCCGCTAAAGCCAAGCAAACGACGACGGCGACCCTCACCAAAAGGCGAGGGTCGCCGTCGTCGTTAAGGGCCTCAGTCCGTGACGGCTGAGTGCCGCGGGCGTCCCAGCGGGACCACCAGCGGCGTGTGCGTCACGGGGTCCTCGATGATTTTGCAGGCCATCCCGAACACTTCCTCCACCAAGGACCCGGTGATGACGTCGGCGGGGGCGCCTTCGGCCACCACCACGCCGTCCTTCATGGCGATGATGTGGTCCGCGTAGCGGCTGGCGTGGTTGAGGTCGTGGAGCACGGCAACCAGTGTGTGGCCCTTGTCCAGGTTGAGCTCGCGGAAGAGTTCCAGCAGCTCGATCTGGTGAGCGATATCGAGGAAGGTGGTGGGTTCGTCCAGGAGCATCAGCGGCGTCTGCTGGGCGAGCACCATGGCCACCCACACGCGCTGCCGCTGACCGCCGGAGAGCTCGTCCACCAGCCGCCCGGACAGGGCCGAGACTCCAGTGGCTTCCATGGCCTCCGCTACCGCGGACTCGTCCTCCACACTCCACTGCCGCAGGAGTTTCTGGTGCGGGTACCGGCCGCGGGCCACGAGATCAGCGACCGTGATGCCGTCGGGGGCGATGGAGGACTGGGGGAGCAACCCGAGCCGGCGCGCCAGTTCCTTTGCGGGCAGCGACGTCACGGATTTTCCGTCCAACAGCACCTGTCCGCTGCGGGGCTTGATGAGCCGGGCGAGCGCCCGCAGCAGCGTGGACTTGCCGCAGGCGTTGGGCCCGACGATCACCGTGAACTTCCCCTCGGGGATGCGCACATTGAGGTTCTCGGAGATGACGCGCTGCTCATAGCCAATGGTCAGGGCTTCTGCGTGGAGCTGCGGTGCAGCAGTGGTGAGGCTCATGATTTCCTTGCTTCCCTGGCCAGCAGCCAAACGAGGTAGATACCGCCGATGCACACCGTCACAACCCCAACTGGCAGTTGGATCGGAGCGAAGAGACGTTGCGCCGCGAGGTCGCTGGACACCAGCAGGAAGGCACCCATCACCGCGGAAGGCAGCAATGTGATGCCGGCACTCCGGGTGAGCCGCCGGGCAAGCTGGGGAGCGGCGAGGGCCACGAACGCGATGGGACCGGCCACTGCAGTGACGGCAGCCGTCAGCGCAACGCCCAGGATGAGCAGCAGCAAACGGGTGGGTTCGGCCCGGACGCCCAAGGCGCGGGCGGCGTCGTCGCCCATTTCCAGGAGCTGCATGCGACGCGCCACGGCCAGCGTGGCCAAACCAACCACAACAACCACGACGGCGGCCGGCGCCGCTTGCTCCCACGTGATGCCGTTGAGGGACCCGGCTCCCCAGACGGCGGCCGCCAGGGCGGCCTCGAGTTCGGCTTGCAGGATGAGCCAGTGGTTCAGCGCAGCAAGCATGGCGCTGATGCCGATACCCACGATGATGAGCCGGAAGCCCTGGGAACCACGGCGGTAGGCCAGCAAATAGACGGCCAGGGCTGTGAGGACTCCGCCCACCAAGGCGCCGGCCGCAACTCCCGCATAACTGCCACCCACCGTGAGCATCACAATGAGCGCCCCGGTGTAGGCACCCGTATTGAAGCCGATGATGTCAGGGCTGCCCAGCGGGTTGCGCGTCATGGACTGGAAGATGCCGCCGCTCATGCCAAGCGCCGCACCGAACACCAGCGCCGCCAGGACCCGGGGAAGGCGCCATTCCATGACGATTGTTTGGGCGAGCCCCGGGGCATCGCCGGTGTAGGCTTGCAGTACTTGTTGTACGGAGACCTCGTAGTCACCCGTCGCCAGCGAAACCACGGCTACGGCAAGCGCGGCCAGAAGCAGCGGAATGCAGACGAGCATGCTGCGGATATCCAGCCGGAGGCTCAGCGAACGGTTGCGGACCACAGCAACAGGCCGGCCGAAATCGACCCTCTTCCCTGGGTCCAGGCGGCTCATAGCCCGCTCACTTTCCGGCGCCGTGCCAAGGCGATGAGTACAGGCGCGCCGATGAACGCTGTCACCACACCTACCTGCAGCTCACCGGGTGCGGCAACCCTGCCAACAACGTCCGATACCAGCAGCAGGATGGGGGAGAGCAGGACTGTCGTGGCCATGATCCACCGCTGGTCCGGGCCCACGATCCACCGGGCCACATGGGGAACCATGAGTCCCACAAAGCCGATGGCGCCAGCTCCTGCTGTGGCTGCGCCGCTGAGGAGGGTGATGGCCACGACGCCCAGGATGCGGGTGCGGTTGACGTTGGCGCCAAGGGAAGTGGCGAGGTCGTCACCCAGTGCCAGGGCGTTGAGGCCACGGACGCAGAACAACGCCACGAGCAATCCCACGCCCATGAACGGTGCCACCGTGGCAACGGACTCCATGCTGCGGGTGTCCAGTGAGCCGATGCTCCACGAGCGCAGGTGGTCAAAGGCCTTGGGGTTCAGGAGCGTGAGTCCGGAGCCAATGCCGGTGAGGACCGCGCCCAGGGCAACACCGGCCAGTGTCAGCCGGATGGGATTCACCACGTTCCGTCCTGAGGTTCCGATCAGGTAGACCGCGGCGGTGGTGAGGATGGCCCCGCCAAACGCGAACCAGATGTAGCCGCTCAGGGTAGCTACCCCGAAGACACCAATTGCCACCACGATCGCAAACGAGGCACCCGCGTTGACCCCGAGGATGCCGGGATCGGCCAGTGGATTCCGGGTAATGGCCTGGATCAGCGCGCCAGCCATGCCCAAGGCGACTCCCACAGCGATCCCCATCAAAGTGCGCGGCAACCGGCTTTCAAGGATGATCGCGTGATCGGCGGTGTCCTGCGGGTTGGTGAAGGCCTGGAGAATGGTGGACGCCGGGATGAGCTTCGCACCGACACCCAGGCTTAGCACCACGGCACCGAGAAGGATTGCGGCCGCCGCGAACAAAAAGGTGACGCGCCAGCCGGATCTCTTGACGACGCCGCCGCGTGGTGCCGCGTTGTCACCTGACTGGGCCGCGGTTGCTGGCTCGCCGGCGTGCGGCTTGGGAGCGGGAGCCATCAGTTGGGACACGACAGGGACCATTTCAGAGAGGGGCAATAAAGGAAGGGCTATCCGTGACTGTCGTCACAACGTCACAGAAGTGTGCCCTAATTAGGTTAGCCTTACCCAGTGAAAAATGACGATTTTGAAGTTCAGCCGCCCAAGGGCTCCCGTGCGCGAAAGCTCGTAATGAAGGCGGTCGGTGCCACCTTGCTTATGGGCCTCGTCGCGGGCTGCGGCGCCAGTGGTACCTCGGGTTCCAGCGCGGGCAACGCCGATGTTGCCACGGGAGGATCGAAGTTCACCACCGCTGACCAGGAAACGGCGAAGCTCGGCACGGACGCCGCGCCCGGCGTTTTCCCGCGCACCCTGACGCACGCAAACGGTGAAACAACCTTGGAAAAGAAGCCCACCCGCGTGGTGGTACTCGACACCGGCGAACTCGACGACGTCGTCACCCTTGGCGTCACGCCGGTGGGTATGGCCACCACCGAAGGCGCCAACCCTGTTCCCACCTACCTGGCTGACAAGGTCAAGGATGTCCCCTCCGTGGGCACCATCCAGGACCTCAACCTTGAAGCCATCGCAGCGCTCAAGCCGGACCTCATCCTCGGCAGCAAGCTCCGGGCCGACAAACTCTACAAACAGTTGTCATCCATTGCCCCCACCGTGTTCAGCATCCGGCCAGGCTTCCCGTGGAAGGAAAACTTCCTCCTGGTCGGCAAGTCACTGGGCGAGGAAGACAAGGCCACCAAAGCCCTCAACGACTACCAGGGCGAAGCTGACGCGCTGAAGGCAGACGTCAAGGGCGACCCGAAGATCTCGCTGGTCCGCTTCCTGCCGGGCAAGATCCGCCTGTATGCCAACAAGTCCCTCATCGGCGTCATCCTGAAGGACGCAGGCTTGGCGCGCCCGGAGAACCAGAACATTGATGAGCTCGCGGCTGAAATCTCGGCCGAGAACATCGAGCAAGGCGACGCCGACTGGATCTTCTACAGCAGCTACGGCGACCCCTCAGCCACCGGGGAAACCTCTGTAGTTGAAGGCGCTGTCTGGCCCAAGCTCGGCGCAGTCAAAGCCGGCCACGCGAAAGCGGTCAATGACGACGTCTGGTTCCTCGGCCTCGGCCCCACAGGCGCCCAGCTGATCCTGAAGGACCTCCGCAGCATGCTGGTCGGCTGACCCGGCCCCACCACAAGAACCCCAACGACGACGGCGGCCCTCACCAAAAAGGTGAGGGCCGCCGTCGTCGTGTGTGTTGTGGGGCCTGGTCTGCGGGCTATTCCGGGGGATTGGGGCGCAAAGCGGGCCCCACAACGAAGGTGTGACTAGGCCTTGCGGGGAATGCCCGTGCGGGCCATGGCCTCGGCGTAGGCACCGTGGATGGCGTCCAGGTATTCCTGCTGGCGTGCCGGCGTGCCCGCGAAGGAGCGGCCACCGAGCGAGCGGACTTTGAACGTCTTGAAACCGCGGCGCGCGATGCTGGCTGGTGCAGCCTTCATGAGCTGGTCTGCCAGGCGGTGGGCTTCGTTTCCGTGTGCCACCAGGGCAGAGGTGCGCGGCAGGAGCTGCAGGAGGCGAAGCAGTGGCTTGAGGCCCTCGGTGATGTTGGCGGGGGTGAGCTTGCCCGGCTCCTCGTTGGGCTCGATCCACGGGTAGGCGTTCCACGGCATCATGAGCTCGGGGCGGAGGCCCAGCTGCCACTGCATGCCGAGCATGCGTGTGGCTGCTTCCTCGTCGCCGGGGGTGATGAAGCCCTCACCGGTGGTGGTGCGCTGATTGGAGAAAAGGCTGACGATGCGGCAGTCATCCATGCTGTGGGCGGGGTCGATGTAGAGGACCTCGCTGCCTGGCTTCTGCTCCTTGATGGAGTCGCACAGCTCGTTGACCTCAGCGATGTGCGGTTCGTAGCGGCGGTTCCAGAGGATTTCTTCGGGTGATTCAGTCGCCAGTTCTTGCATCAGGGGTTAGGTCTCCTAGGTGTTACAGCGCACCGTTCCAAGGGGCCGCGGGCATGCCGCAGCCGAACCTCAAAGGGTGCTGTTGGGGGCTAACTAACCTTACCGGACTTACTGCCCCAATGGGGGCCGTCCCGGCGCGCCACTTAATGCGACGCGGCGTGTTGCCCGGGAAACGTGTCAGGCATCTCGGCCCGCCCGCAACTGCGGCACAAGGTTCGACGCCGGTGCGGCGCTCCCTGTCAGCGTCGAACGCCGGCATTAACCCTAAAGTGCACCTCGGCCGGGTGGGGCTTTTCCTTCCCCAGATAATGACGTTTGAAACTACTGGTTCCGGGGGAACCGTTCGGCCTCCCCGCCAGCTCAGCATCATCAACTGTGGGGGTTAAACAATGGTCGCTAAGACGTCATCCAACAAGGCAACGAAAGTTCGGGCGCTCCTCGCCGGCGGGCTTGTCCTGGGCGTGGGAGCTGCGTTCACCTTGGCTGCATGGACAGACAACGAGTGGGTCTTCGGCAATTCCGGTGGGGACAACGGACCGGGCACGCTGACCTACCACATGGAGCAAAACACTTTCAGCAACACCAACGGTACGGGCGCCGATGCGTGGAGCGACAAGCCGAACATCCCCACCGTGCCGAGCTCGGCAACTGACGGGGCACTGACGTTCGGCGCCATCTCGGCCGCCCTCAAGCCCGGTGATACTGCTTACGCGCCCATGCAGCTCCGGGCCGCGGCAGGTTCCGAAGCCCTGACGGCCACTTTGGCGGAGGCAGTCAAGCTCGGCGGAACCGCGCCGGCAGCCGACACCACCACCAATTCCCTGGCCCTCTACAACGCCCTGACCTACCGTGCGGTCCAGGGCGTCACACCGGCCAACTGCGCTGCAGGTACGCTGACCGGCGGCACCGACATCGTAGGTTCGGCAGCTGCCGGCGTCCCGCTGACGACAGTTTCCGCAACCCCCATCACACTGCCGAAGGGCGCCGACGCAGCAACGGCCGGCTCCGCGGTGAACATTTGCTTCGCCATCACTCTCCCGTCCGCCGTGACGGACGTGACCCTGCAGGGAAAGCAGACGGTTCCGCTGTGGAGGTTCACCAGCATCGTCAGCTCGTAACGCAGCTCTGTGACAGAGCCCTTGACCCGGACCAGAAGCTCGTCCCCATTGCCCCCTTCGGCCCCTGCCCTAGGCGGGGCGGGCTTCTGGGCCGTCTTGTCCCGCATCCTCAAGGTCTCCCGTGAAATTGCCTTGACTCTGTTGGCCTTGCTCGGCCTGGTGTGCATTCTGGCGCTGGTCCTGGGTTTCGTCTACAAGGCGTCGTTCGTGGTCTTCCGGACCGGATCCATGGAGCCCATCTACCCGGTCGGGGCGCTGTCCCTTACCGTGCAGGTCCCCGCCGCGGAGCTGGTCCCGGGTGATGTCGTATCCGTGAAACGCTCGGAATCCGGCGTCCTGGTCACCCACCGCGTGGTGTCGGTGGAGCCTGACGGCTCTGGTGCTTCCTTACGGCTCAAGGGCGACGCGAACAGCTCCGAAGATCCGCTGCCGTACCAGGTGGACACCGCCCGGAAGGTACTGGCAACGGTACCCGCAGTGGGTTCCTGGGTGATGGCCATGCGGGGGCCTGGTTTCATCGGCGCCGCAACCATGGCGGTCGCCGCGCTTGTGGTGTGGGCGTACTGGCCCAAGCGGGTACCCCGTCACAAAGGTGTGGTGTCAACAGGGAGGTGAAAGAGCTGTGAAGCAGTGGAACCGGGTGGTGAGGCCCGCAGCGGCAGCGTGTGCCGCCGTCGTCGGGGTGCTGTTCTGTGCCGTCCCCGCCCAAGCCGCCGACCAGCTCATCCCGGTACCCGAGAACGGAACCCCGGGCGTCCTTTGGCTTTCCTCTTCCGTGTACCCGTTGGAGTTCCCGCAACTGGCGCCAGGCGATTCGTTCGTGTGGCAGATCGGGTTGTCGCTGGAAAAGCCCCAAGCCACCTCCTCCTTGCAGCTCGTTGCCACAGGCGGCCTGGCCGCCGCTGACGGATACGGCATCGCCATCGATGAATGCCCGTCCCCGTGGCAGGGCGACAGCGGGCTGAACAAGGAACTGAGCTGTCCCGAAGGCTCAACGCCCAGGATCCAGCCCACCCGCCTCAACGATTGGGACCAAGGCCTCCGTGTCCCGATCAGCAACCTCCGGGCCGGGACCGCACCGTACCTCCGTTTCACCCTGGCAGGACCCGCCAGCGCCCCGCCTCAAGACGCGGCGCTCACCTTGGGGATCGGGGTCACCGCCATGGGAGACGACGACGGCGGCAGCGCGCCTTCGCTGCCACCGGCCGCCGACGGCGGAAGCAAAGAACCCCTTGGAAGCACGGGTGCCTCGTCCCTCCCCGCGCTGTTCGCCGGGGGCGCGCTGCTCCTCCTGGGAACCGCCGTCCTGGCGATGCTGAAACGGCCGAGTGAAGCCAAGGAACAAGGCGCATGACGCTCCGACGCCCGCTGAGCGAACCCCTGCGCCGGGCATTCCTCAACCGTCCACGCCGCTCGATTCTCGTGGCAGCAGTAGCCGCCATCAGCCTGGCCGCCACCACAAGCATCACCACAGCTGCGTGGACGGACAGCGAATGGGTGAAAAGCGCCGTCGGCGTAAGTTCGCCCGGAGACTGCAGCACAAACTCCATGTTCACCAACCAGGCCTGGGCGAGGGAACTGCACGGCACAGTGCTCAACACCAATCTGGACACCGTGGCAGGGGTCCAAGGGCTGACTGTGCTGAACAACGGCACCACCGCTTCGCCCACCCCGGTCTCTGCGGTGCTGGTACCCGGCACTACTGACGCTTATGTCACCAAAATTCCGGTGACGGCCTTGGGCAGCAGCCCGGTCTCGGTGGGGCTGGGATTGGGTGTTCCCGTAGGTGGCCTGGGAACGTATACGCAGTGGGCGCGCTCGCAGAAAAGCGGGCAGGCCCAGGGCGCTTCGGGGCTGGTGTCGGACCAGACGGGTGCTGTGGATGTCGCAGGGACAGCGCAGGGAGCAGGCAGTGCCCCGAAAGCGGCCAGTATTTCGCTGGGCAACATCGTTCCTGCCTCATTGTCCGGGGTGACCCTTGATGTTGGGGCGATTGCATCGTCCTCCAAGGTGGACAGCTGTGTCATGACCAACGGGTGGCCGATGCTGGACACCACACCTACCGTCCAGCGCCAGTACGGGATTGCCGGGCTGGACCTGACGGCGGCGATTCCCGCCGTCGGGACGTTGTCCACCAGCGGGGCTTCACTGGTGGGGACGGTTCCTGCGCAACTGAATGCGTTGCTGGGGACGGGTGGGTTGACTACCGGGATCTCCGACGGAGTCTCGGCACTGATCAACCCCTTGCTGGGGACATTGTCGCTCGGGTCCATCAGCACCACTGCGACGCTCTCTGCTCCGGATCTGACCGGGGTCACCGCCATGATGACCGAGTCCATGACTGATGGGATTGTCACCGTCAACCTGGGAACCGGGACGGTCAAGGTCAACATCGCGGCCCTGACCGGCAGCTCGGTGACTGGCTTGAACGGCATGGAACCCAATCACGCTGTCGTTCTGGATGCGGCCACGACGACGGCGGTGACCTCCAGGGTTACTGCCTTGCTGGATTCGTGGAAGAACCGGGTGCTGGCTGCGCTGACTACCGCGCTGCGCGCCATTACCTTGAACGCCACCACCAACATCACCCTGAAACTGGCCGGGCTCAACGCAGCGACCATCGGCGTCAAGATAGGCGCGGCCACCGGCGCCAGCACAGGTATATCTCTGGGCGACTTCCTGGATGGCACCGCCACGGCACCCCAAGTAACCGCCAACGTCATTGGCCTGGATTTGGGAGGTGTGGTGGCTGCTTTGCTGGGACCCATTACCTCGGCCCTCCTCACCGGAACCAACAACGTGGTGAAGACCGTCCTCAACGCCACAATCTTCAACACCGGCCTGGTCGCCAACCTGGGTACAAGCCTGCAGGCGTTGATCACACCGGTGATCAACGCCGTTGGGCCGGTCCTGACAGCTGTCCGGACGCTGGTGGCCATCAATGTCAACGTCCAGCCCGATCAGAGCTGGCCCGGCACCAAACCGGCGGATGTCACTGCTGCGGCGGGAGAATACAAGGTCTCGGCCATTCGCGTGGGGCTGGTGGACAGTGCCGGCCTGCTGAGCCTGTCGCTGGGGAGTTCGTCGGCTGGTCCTGCCGCCCTGGTTGTCCCGTGACTTTGTCCACAACTGCAGGCCAACGTTGGGCCAACACCAGAGAAACCGTTGCCATCGGCTAAACTTGGCTGGTAAGAGCCCCGAACTCTTGCGTATGCCAGCCCGCGTGGCAGGCTGCACCGGTAACGTCGGGGCATTCTCATGTACGGCGCCAAGCCCCAGTCATCCTTCTGGGGTCAGCCCGAAAGAATGGGGGAGGATCCCATGCCCGCTATCGTGATCGTCGGAGCCCAGTGGGGCGACGAAGGCAAAGGCAAAGCAACCGATCTGCTCGGTGGCCGCGTTGACTACGTGGTCAAGCCCAACGGCGGTAACAACGCCGGGCACACCGTGGTTGTTGGCGGTGAGAAGTATGAGCTGAAGCTCCTTCCCGCGGGCATCCTGAGCCCCAACGCAATTCCCATTATTGGCAACGGCTGCGTGGTGAACCTGGAGGCTCTCTTCCAGGAAATCGACGGCCTTGAAGCCCGCGGCGCTGACACCTCGCGCCTGCGCGTTTCAGCCAATGCCCACCTTGTTGCGCCGTACCACCAGGTGCTGGACAAGGTCACCGAGCGCTTCCTTGGCAGCCGCGCCATCGGCACCACGGGCCGTGGCATCGGTCCGGCTTACATGGACAAGGTGGCCCGCCTGGGCATCCGCGTCCAGGATGTCTTCGACGAGTCCATCCTTCGCCAGAAGGTGGAAGGTTCGCTGCGCCAGAAGAACGAACTGCTGGTCAAGGTCTACAACCGCCGCGACATCGTGGTGGATGAGATCGTGGACTACTTCCTGTCCTTCGCCGAGCGGCTCCGCCCGTTGGTTATCGACAGCACCCTGGAGCTGAACAACGCCCTGGATGAGGGCAAGGTTGTGCTCATGGAAGGCGGACAGGCAACGTTCCTGGACGTGGACCACGGCACGTACCCATTCGTCACTTCCTCCAACCCCACGGCAGGCGGCGCATCCGTTGGCTCGGGCATTGGCCCCACCCGCATCTCCCGCTCCATCGGCATCATCAAGGCCTACACCACCCGCGTTGGCGCCGGCCCGTTCCCCACGGAACTGTTCGATGAGATGGGCGTCTACCTGCAGAAGACCGGCGGCGAGTTCGGTGTCAACACAGGCCGTCCCCGCCGTTGCGGTTGGTACGACGCCGTCCTGGCCCGCCACGCTTCCCGCGTCAACGGTTTCACGGACTACTTCGTCACCAAACTGGACGTCCTGACGGGCATCGAGCAGATCCCCGTCTGCGTTGCCTATGACGTCGACGGTGTCCGCCATGATGAAATGCCCATGACGCAGACCGAGTTCCACCACGCCGTGCCGATCTTCGAGTACTTCGACGGCTGGACCGAGGACATCACCGGTGCCCGCACCCTGGAAGACCTCCCCGAGAATGCCCGCAACTACGTGCTGGCCCTCGAGAAGCTCTCCGGCACGCGCTTCTCGGCCATCGGCGTCGGCCCGGACCGCGACCAGACCATCGTGGTCCACGACTTGGTCAACGACTGACCACCAGCTGATTTACGACGGCGGCGGGTCCCCTCGGTTCCATACGGAACCTGAGGGGACCCGCCGTCGTCGTTAAGTTACGGTCAGCTCCCACTGCCCAGGTGGATGGATACCGCGGTGCCGCCGCCCGGTGCGGAACCGATCTCAAGTTGTCCACCGGCTGCGGCCACGATGCGTGCACAGGTTGCCAGGCCAAGGCCTGTTCCGGGAGGGTCGTCTTCCCTGTGCAGACGGACCAAGGGGTCCAGCACCCGGTCACGGTCGGGTTCGCTGATTCCCTTGCCGTTGTCGATCACCCGGAAGGTTGCGCCCTCGTCCGTCCGTTCGCCCGTGACGTGGATGGCCGGCGGAACTCCGGGTCTGGTGTAGGTGACCGAGTTGTGGATCAGGTTCTGAAGCAAGACCCTCATCTGGCCGGGATCGGCACTGAACACAAGATCATCGCAGTCCACCGAAGCCCCGTTCACTTCAAGGCTCGCAGCCAAGTCCTGGACCACGTCTTCCACCAGGGCCTTGAGCGAGATCTGGGCAGGCCGCACATCTCCGCCGATAGTGGCGTAGGCAAGGACGTCTTCCACCATGCTCAGCATCCTTTGCCCGGAATTGGCCACGACGTCCAGGTACTGGGCAATGGTCGCATCGGGGGCGTCCTGGGCCTCCATTTGGCTGAGTTCGACGAAGCCGAGGATGGAAGTGAGTGGATTGCGCAGGTCGTGGCTGATGCGGCCGGCGAATTCGGCGAGCAGGGCGTTGCTGCGCTGCGCCTCGGCCAGCGCCTCGGCCAGTTCCCGTGCGCGGTGTTCAAGGGCGAGGGCTTCGACGACTTCCGCTGCCAGGATCTCGAGGCCCTGGCGTTGCCGGTCGCTGAGCCGGCCGGTTTCCCGTGCGCCGGCGCAGAGCGTGCCCAGAACAAAACCGTCGTCGCTGACCAGCGGCACGGAAGCGTAGAACCTGATCGCGCCGCGGCGGCCGTCCACAAACGGGTTGTCCCTGTACCGCGCATCAAGCGATGCATCTTCCACCACCGTTGAGGCCCCGCTTTGGAAACCGACGGCACACATCGAATCCTCGCGGCTGCACAGATACGGCTCCAGGCCGGCCGTGGCCACTTGGTACTGCAGATCCTCCGTGATGATGTTGATGGCCGTCACCGGTTGT
This sequence comes from Paenarthrobacter sp. TAF1, assembly GCF_052113825.1. NCBI lineage: Bacteria > Bacillati > Actinomycetota > Actinomycetes > Micrococcales > Micrococcaceae > Paenarthrobacter > Paenarthrobacter sp. TAF1. The sequence continues at coordinate 19,491 of NZ_JBFRDO010000026.1, read as the reverse complement.
CCGCACACCGTCCGGGCCAACTCCACCAGGTTCTGCAGCCGCTCCGAGGGTACGGGAACAGCGATGTCCAGCCCCGGTCCGGGGACGGGAAGGCCCTTGCGGGAGAGCATCGAATCCCTGGGTAACTCGCCTGTTCTCATCCAGCCATCCTGTCAGATGAGCACTACAGGTCCTTGTCACAAAACAGCCGTCCAGGTGGGTGTGCCGCTATGCAACAGCCAATGCCGGGGCGTTTCGGAAATGGCCGAGGGCGATGAGCGCCGCTCCGGCCAACGTCCACATGCCAAGAACCAGCCAGGGAAATGCGGACGGGGCATCCGGGAAATAGGAGAGGTCGCGCAGCAGTGTTCCTGAGGCGCCGGGCACCAACCACTGACCCACGTCGCCCCATGGTGCGGGAAGGAACTCCTTTGGCTGGGCCAATGACGAGAGTGGGTTGCCGATGAAAAGGGTGATGATCGCGCCAAGGGCGATGCCGGCGCGTCCGATGAGCGCGTTGAAGCCCACGATGATCGCGGCTGTCGCGACGACTCCCAAGCCGATGGCGCCGGCGTTTGCCCAATAACTCCCTTGGAGTGTGTGGAACCAGCCTTGCAGGATGCCGGTGAGCCCCAGGCCCGCCACCGCTCCATAAGCCAAAATGGCCCCGAGCCGGCGCCACGTTCCGGAGACGAACAGCGAGATCAGTACGCCGCCGATCATGCCTCCCATCGCGAGTGGGAGACCAGCAACTGCCAGTCCGGTGCCGCGTGCGTCATCGGACGAAAGCGGTACGACGTCGGTGATGGTCACTTGGGGAACCGCGGCCCCCTCCGCGCCCTGCGGCGCCTGACCCGCTTGGCCGTGCCCGGGGGCCTGGCCGCTGACGGCTGCCTGCGCTGCCTGGCCGAGAGCACTTTGGAGTCTGCCGATCACTTGCGCCTGTATTTGGGACTGCATTTGGGCGCCCATTTGGGTGAGTGCCTGCGAGGCGACCGGGCTGCCGGCGCTGGCGACGAGAATCTCCGGGGACGTCCCCAGGACGATCGCCCCATAGACCTGACGCTGCTTGATGAGCTCTACGGCTTCATCGCGGCTGGACGCAGTGCGTATGTCCAGGCTACCGGCAGGGGCCTTGGCAGCGATTTGGGAGACCTGGTCTGAGTTGCCCACGGCGGCAATGGGGAGGTTCTGGACCTTTGCGGTGACGCTCGGCCAAGCGAACGCCAGCAATACGGCACAAACGGCGACGGCGGCGAGCAGAGCGGTGCGCAGCGCTTGCGGCCAGGGGGTATGTGGACTCGCCACAGATGGTGACTGACGCCTCGGCTCTGTGAGCTCAGTTGTTGTCGACATGGGCTGTCCTCTCCAGCACTATAAAAAAAGAATGTTCGTTCTTCATTGTGAAGCGGTTCGATTCACTCGTCAAGAATGATCATTCGTTTTCTTTTCGCGGTACGGTGGGTGAATGCCGAAAGTTACCGAGGAACACCGCGGAGCCATGCGTGAACGCATCCAGCGGGCCGCTCTGGCGTGCGTTGCGGAGAAGGGCTTTTCCAGCGTTTCGATGGGGGATATCATCGCCGAGGCGGGCCTGTCCGCGGGCGCGGTCTATGTGTACTACCGCAGCAAAGAAGAACTCATTGTTGATACCGGCCGACTGGTCTTTGAAGAGCGCATGGCGGCGCTCGAACGACTCAGCAGCCAGGACGACGTCCCACCCCCCGTCGAGGCCGTGTTGGCTCTCATGTCCGGACTGGCGCAGCTTGACTTCTTCCCCGGGGTTGCGGTGCAGGTTTGGGGAGAGGCCGTTCGAAACGACAAATTGGGCGTCGTGGCGAGGGAGATCCTTAGTGAAATCCGGGGGCACATCGAGAACTACTTGAAAGGTTGGCTGCGCGGATCCAGGCCTGACGAAGAGGCAGCTGAACGGGCCCGCAGACTCGCCCCCGCAATTTTGGGGCTGATCCAAGGTTTCGCCATCCAGGCGGCGCTCGGAGGAGACGAAGCGGAAGCTGCCTACTTGGAGTCCGCCCGCACGCTGCTGTCGGATCTCTAGAGGATCAGCGCCCGGGACTAATTCCGTTACCCACGCCGTTACCTCCTTTGGGGCATGCCCCGGCAACGAACGCAACGAGACGACGACGGGGACGAGATACATGACTACAGAGATTGCTGACGGAGTCGGATTCCGTTCCCGACGTGGACCCATCCTCATTGCCTTGATGCTTTCCACGGGCTTGGTGGCCATCGATTCAACGATCGTCGCCACGGCCGTGCCGTCCATTGTGGAAGACATCGGCGGTTTCAGTTCCTTCCCCTGGCTCTTCTCGGCTTACTTGTTGGCACAGGCTGTTTCCGTGCCTATCTACGCCAAGCTTTCCGACGTCGTGGGCCGGAAACCGATCATCCTCAGCGGCATTGGCCTGTTCCTGCTGGGATCCATACTGTGCGGGGTGGCATGGAGCATGCCGGCCCTGATTGCCTTCCGGGTGCTTCAAGGCCTCGGGGCAGGCGCGGTGCAACCAGTGTCAATCACCATCGCGGGGGACATTTACACCCTTGCCGAGCGCGCCAAGGTGCAGGGATATCTGGCCAGCGTGTGGGCCATCTCTTCCGTGGTGGGGCCAACACTCGGTGGCGTCTTTGCGTCATTGGGGATCTGGCGCTGGATCTTCCTGATCAACATCCCGTTGTGCTTCCTGGCGGGTTGGATGCTGGTGCGCACCTTCCACGAGGACATTGAGCGTGCCAAGCACCGGATCGACTACCTGGGTGCCACCCTGCTGACCGTTTCCTTGAGCCTGCTGATTCTCGGGGCGCTCGAGGGTGGCCAGGCATGGGCCTGGAACTCACCCGTCAGCATCACGGTCTTCGCGGTGGGTACCTTGCTGCTGGGCGCTTTTGTCCTGGCTGAGCGGCGGGCGGCGGAGCCGATCCTCCCGTCGTGGGTTCTGTCGCGACGGTTGCTCGCCACCACGGCCTTCATTTCCTTCGGCGTGGGCGCAGTCATGCTGGGCCTCACTTCCTATGTCCCGACCTTCCTTGAAGGTGCCCTGAAGACGTCTCCCATTCTGGCCGGCCTTGCATTGGCTGCCTTGACTTTGGGCTGGCCGATCAGTGCATCACAGGCCGGCCGGTTCTATCTGCGGATCGGGTTCAAGCGGACGGCCTTGATCGGCATCTCCATTTCGGTGGCGGGTGCAGCAGTGCTGGCGCTCACCGCGTCCTCGCCCAACGTCGTATTGGTGGCATTGGCGTGCTTCATCGTGGGCTTGGGGCTTGGCCTGGTTGCGACCCCCAGCCTCATCGCCGCCCAGTCGAGTGTTGAATGGAACGAACGCGGAGTGGTCACCGGAACCAACCTCTTTGCCCGTTCCATCGGCAGCGCCCTGGGAGTCGCCGTCTTTGGTGCGATCGCCAACGCCATCTACGCCGGCGGCCCAAGTGGTGGCGCTGATCCGCAAACCACCATCAATGCGTCTGCGGCGGTGTTCGTGGCGGTGCTTGTCAGCGCCGTCCTCACTGTCGTGGCCGTGATCGCCATGCCCGCTGCGCAGCGGGCGGACAGCAACACCCCGAAAGAAGAAAAGGCCGCTGTGACACCTGCGGAGGACTAATCTCGAACGTATGGATGAACTGATCACCGGCACTCTGGAAAAGCTCTTTGAAGGCACTGTGTGGGCCGAAGGGCCGGTCTGGATTCCGGAATCTCAGACGGTTCGTTGGAGCGACATCCCCAACAACCGCATCCTGGAGTTCAACCCCGCCACGGGCGCCACGCGCGAGTACGCCACCGCCGTCGAATACACCAACGGCCGGACGCTCGACCACGACGGGGACGTAGTGCAATGCAGCCACGGCCGAAGGCGCGTGGAGCGGGACGACGACGGCGATGTGACGCCGATCGTCGACTCGTTCGGTGAGTACCGGCTCAATTCGCCCAACGACGTCGTGGTCGCCGCAGATGGAACGGTCTGGTTCACTGATCCGCCCTATGGAATACTGCCGGGCACGGTTGAAGGTCATGAAGGCGAACAGGAGTACGGTGGCTGCTACGTGTTCCGCTTCGACCCCGCGACGGAGGAACTAAAGCCGGTGGTCACGGACCTGGTCCATCCCAACGGCCTGGCTTTCTCGCCGGACGAGTCACTGCTGTATGTTTCGGACACGGCGGGGGCCGCGCATGGCGTCCCGTTCCGCATCGCAGCCTACCCCGTGGAAGAGGGGGCGTGTGGGGCCGGAACCACGTTCGTAGAGCTGGAGGAGGACCGGGCTTCTGACGGTTTCCGCGTTGACGTCGAGGGCCGGATATGGACATCGGCGGGGGCGTCTGTCCGTGTTTACGCGCCGGACGGCAGCCTGCTGGCCGCCGTCGAACTTCCTGAAAGGGTTTCCAACCTGTGTTTTGGTGGTCCCGACGGTCACGACCTCTACATCACGGCCACCACGTCTCTGTACCGCCTTCGCACCGGGACGCGCGACACTGTGTGGACGCGCTGACCCGGGCTCCCGCTGATTTATAAGGTTGCTGTGGTTCTGGCCGGGCTGGTTCGATACGCTGGGTCAAAGCGACACCACTGCAACCAGGGGAGTGAGCGTGTCAGGTCCTAATCCCGACCCGTACGAGGACAAGATCACAGGCTTGGAACCCGGTGGTGGAGTGCCGCCGGGCGAAACCCCGCCCGGCGAGTCGTCGACGGCCGGCCCCCAAGGCCACGATGAGGGTGGCCCGAGGAAGGGCACCCAGGTCCTGTGGCTCTCGATCATAGGCGTCTTTGTCCTGTTGTCGATGCTGTACTTCATCGGGTACATCGTGGGGTTCTTCGACTGAGCCGGCCAGCTAAGGAATAGCCGGCCTCAAGTGGAAGTTGACGCTCACATGAAGGCAATTACCTATAACAAGTACGGAAACCCGGACGTCCTGGAACTCACTGACCAGCCAATGCCCAAAGTAGGGCCGGGCATGGTCCTGGTCAAAGTCAAGGCGGCCTCAGTGAATCCGGTGGACTGGAAGATCATGGCCGGCTACTTGGACCCCCTCATGGACCTGCAGTTCCCGGCCATTCCCGGGTGGGACGTCGCCGGCGTAGTGGAGTCGACAGGTATTGACGCTCCGCACTTCAAGCCCGGCGATGAGGTCATCGCCTACGGCCGCAAGGATTACGTCCACGGTGGCAGCTTTGCTGAATACATTGCCTTGCCGGAGCGGCTCCTGGCCCGCAAGCCGGAGTCCTTGGACTGGAACGAATCCGCTGGCTTGCCGCTGGCCGGGTTGACTGCATTTCAGGTGCTGAAGCGGTTGGAACTGGCTGCGGGCGAGACTGTATTGATCCATGGCGGTTCGGGCGGCGTGGGTTCGCTCGGCATCCAGATCGCGAAGGCCCTTGGTGCGAAGGTGATCGCCACTGCCTCGGAGAAGAACCATGACTTCCTCCGGTCCCTGGGGGCCGAACCCGTGGCCTACGGCGAAGGGCTGGCGGAGAGGGTGCGTGCCCTGCGCCCCGAAGGCGTGGAAGTGGTTGCGGACTTCGTGGGCGGCAACCTTTCGACCACCCTGGAGGTCCTGAAGGAAAACGGTCGCCACGCCTCCATCGCGGACAGTGATGTCGAGGAGCACGGCGGCACCTGGATGTGGGTGAATCCCGTGGGTGCTGATCTGCAGGAACTTGCCGATCTGGTGGACGGTAACAAACTCCAGGTTGAGGTAGCGGAGACTTTCCCCCTTGCTGAGGCGGCGGAGGCGTTCCGCCTCAACATGGAAGGCCACACGCGCGGCAAGATCGTGGTCACGGTCGGAGCCTAAGGGCATAACGCGAACGACGGCGGCGGGTCACGTTGGGTTTCGTTTCGGAACCTGGCGTCGGCCCGCCGTTTTGCGTGAAGCATGGTGCTTCTTCAGCAGGTGTTCCTTCAGTCCGGTGTTTCTTCAGCATGGGGGAATTTGCCTTGGAAGGCCATCTTTGTGAGACTGAAATCCTCTATTCCCCAGTGTTAGGCCGATGTTTTGACGGACATTCAAGGTTTCGCGACGCAAACCAAGCGCTGACACGCACCTGATGTCCTTTCGGGCCGGTGGTTGCAGCGCATTCGCTGAAATCACTGGAGTCCTGAAAACATCATGCCTTTTACAAAAAATCCGTCCATCACCCTGACTGACGTCCGCCTTCAATGGCCGGACGGCACCACTGCCCTCACCGGGATTTCCGGGACCTTCGGAGTGGGCCGCACGGGCCTGGTGGGATCCAACGGTGCGGGAAAATCGACGTTGCTGCGCCTCATTGCCGGCGTGTTGACTCCAACGAGTGGCCGGATCAGCACCAACGGCGAGGTCGGCTACCTTCCGCAGACACTTACCCTCAAAACCGACTCAACCGTAGCCGACTTGCTCGGTATCGGCCCTAAGCTGCGGGCCTTGCGCGCCATCGAATCCGGCGACGCCGCGGTGGAGAATTTCGAGATAGTGGGCGATGACTGGGACATTGAAACCCGTGCAGACGAGTCCCTGCGTCATATCGGCTTTTCAGGATCGGACCTTGACCGGAACGTCGGCGAGATTTCGGGCGGCGAAGCCATGCTGGTCGCGATCACCGGACTTCGGCTCCAACGGACGGCAATTACGCTGCTGGACGAGCCAACGAACAACCTGGACAGGGATGCCCGCGCCAGGCTCTCCGGCCTCATCACTTCCTGGCCAGGAACGCTGGTGGTGGTCAGCCACGACCTCAGCTTGCTGGAGTTGATGGATAACACCGCGGAGCTTCATGCCGGGGAACTCACGGTCTTCGGAGGTCCATACAGCGCCTGGCGGTCCCACATGGATGAGCAGCAAGCAGCAGCTGTGCAGGCTGCCCAAGCTGCAAAGCAGGCTGTGAAGATCGAGAAGCGCCAACGCCAGGATGCTGAAACGAAGCTGGCCAAGCGTGCCCGGACCGGCCAAAGCAGCTACGACAACAAGAAGGGCTCCAAGATTCTCATGAACCAGCGGGCCTCCGACGCGCAGGTGTCTGCGGGGAAGCTGCGCTCGGGGTCGGACGACAAGGTTAACGCCGCCCGGACCGCACTGGATGAGGCCTCGTCCAGAATCAGGGAAGAGGAGCGGATCAGCCTGAATCTTCCGGATCCGGACGTTCCCCGTGGACGCCGGATAGCCGAGTTGCGCGGGACCAATCGTGCCTTCTTCGTAGAAGGCCCGGAACGGGTGGCCATCATTGGTGCGAACGGAGTGGGAAAGACCACTTTGCTTGAACGCGTGGTCGCCGGTGAGTCCTTGCCCGACAACGACGAGGTGAGTGACGTCGTCGAATCCGGCACCGCGGGTGGTCGACTTCTCACCGGGCGTGCCGGCTATCTGCGGCAGCGCCTCGATGGCTTGGACGATGCCGCGACCACGCTGGAAAATGTCCAGGCTTCGGCACCAAGCGTTCCCGAAGGTGAAATCCGGAACCAGTTGGCGCGGTTCCTGCTAAGGGGCGACAGCGTCTACCGGCCCGTTCATACGTTGTCCGGTGGCGAGCGGTTCAGGGTTTCGCTGGCCCGGCTCCTCTTTGCCGATCCGCCGCCACAGGTACTGATTCTCGATGAGCCCACCAACAACCTGGACATCCAGAGCGTGGACCAGCTCGTGGAAGCGTTGAACGCCTATCGCGGCGCCGTGATCCTGGTAAGCCACGACGACGACTTCCTGGACCGTCTGGATCTGGACCTTGTGCTGAATCTGGACCATGACGGATCACTCACGGAGTTGCCGTCGTAAGGAAGTAAGTTCCGGAACCCTGAGGCGGGACGCGCGCCATGTAGTCTGGGAATTTCGATTTGGGGGAATTCATGGTGACTCGTCAGCGCAGCGGCTGCTTTTCCGTAGTGGCGGCAGGAATCCTGTTGATGGCGTGGATCGGCTCCATTTTCTGGACTGCCATCGACGAAGGTGCGGTGCCCGCCGACTCGTCGTTCCTTACCGTTCCGTCGCCCAGCGAAGCCGGGGCGATCAGCACACACTGTGGTTCGGGAGGCTGTTCCCGGGTAATGACCGTAAACGTCAAGCCACCTCAGACATCGCAGTCGATTGCAGCGGAGATGGGGCTGACGCAGGAACGCTGCGAACCGATGAACCTCTGGACCATGCGGAAGATTTGTACCGGAGTCTCCAGTGACGCAGGGGGGCTCAAAATCTACCTGCAATACTCCACGTTCTTCTCCAAGTACTAGCTTCGAGGTACCAGACACTAGCTTCGAGGTACCAGACACGACGACGGCGGCGCGCCACCCTCGGCTCCCATGGAACCGAAGGTGACCCGCCGCCGTCGTGCTTTAAGCGGATGGCCGGTGAGGTCTACTTGGCCAGGAAGCTGAGCAGGATTTCGTTGATCTCAGCGCCGTGCGTCCAGAGGAAGCCGTGCGGTGCGTCCTCGATCTCGACGTATTCCGCCGCCGGCAGGCGCTTGGTGAATTCGCGGCCTGTGGCATCGATGGGCAGGATGCGGTCGCCTGTTCCGTGGACGATCAGGGACGGAACGGTGACCTTTTCGATGTCGGAGCGGAAGTCGGTCAGCCAGGTGTCCACCACGGCGAACGATGCGTACCAGGACGAGCCTGCAGCGACGTTCCAGGAGTTGCGCAGGGCTTCTTCGCTGAGCCGGTTACCGAGGAAGTTGTCGGTGTTGTAGAAGTCCTTGTAGAAGTTGGTGAACCAGGCGTAGCGGTCTTCGATGGCGGCGTTGCGGATGCCGTCGAACACGGAGGACGGGACGCCCGTTGGGTTGTCGTCGGTCTGGAGGAGGAACGGCTCGAGCGAAGCGAGGAAGACGGCCTTGGCAACGCGGGACTCGCCGTACGTGCCGATGTAGCGTCCAACTTCGCCGGTGCCCATGGAGAAACCGACCAGGACGGCGTTCTGCAGGTCGAGCGTTTCAAGGACTGTGTTGAGGTCGGCTGCGAAGGTGTCGTAGTCATAACCGGTGGTGGTCTTGCTGGACTTGCCGAACCCGCGGCGATCGTAGGTGACGACGCGGTAGCCGGCGTTCAGGAGGGCGGCGGTCTGCTTTTCCCAGGAGGCGCCGTTAAGGGGGTAGCCGTGGATCAGGACAACCGGCTGACCTGAGCCGTGGTCCTCGTAGTAGAGCTCGATATCCGTGGTGTTCTCAGTTCCGACTTTGATGAAGCCCATGATTCTGTTCCCTTTCCTCGAAGTAGAGAACGATCGTTCTCTCTCTGCTAACAAATACTATAGAACGATCGTTCTCATTTCAAGTAGTATTGGGGTATGGATATTTCCGAGGTCCGGCACCGCATCGTCGCGACGGCTGACGGGCTCTACAACGCCAAAGGAATCCAGTCGGTGGGTATGGACGAGCTGCGGACCGCGGCGGGTGTCTCACTGAAAAAGCTTTACCAGGAATTTCCGTCTAAAAGCAGCATTGTCATGGCTGTTCTGGAGCGCAGGCACGAGTCCTGGACCGAGGGGCTGGATGCGATGGTGCGCAAGGCCCCGGATCCGCGGGGCAAGCTCCTGGCCATCTTTGACTACCTCGCCGGATGGTTCTGCCAGGATTCGTTCCGGGGCTGCGGCTTCATCAACAGCTTCGCGGAGCTGGGTGCTGTCAGCCCCGAAGTAGCTGAGTATGCGCGGAAGCATAAGGAATCGTTCCAGGAATACGTTGCAGGCCTCGCCGCCGGGGCCGGTGCGCCGGCGTACTTGGCGCCCCAGCTTTCAATCCTCGCCGAGGGGGCGCAAACGACGGCGGCCATCGCCGGCTCGCCCGAGGCTGCGGGACAAGCGCGGCAGGCCGCCGAAGTGCTGATCGACGCTGCATTGGGCCAGGCTTCCTAGCCGGATTGCCTCCTGGCCCGGAACCTGCCGGTCCCGGCGCCGCCCTCAGCGGGCCTCAAGCTCCTCGAGCGTCTTGCCCTTGGTGTCGGAAGACCGGAGGGTGGCAATGGCTGAGATGATGCAGATGCCGAGCGTTGTCAGCCCGATGACCATGGGGATGTTGGCAGACCCCGGGGGAGCAATTGCGGTGAACAGGCTCGGGAAGAACGAGGCAATCATGAGTCCGATGTTCTGGGACACCGCGAATCCCGTGACGCGCATCCGCATGGGGAACTGCTCCTGGAAGAACGTGGCGAAGGTGGCGTTCCACATCTGGAAGAGGATGCCCTGGACGATCACAACGCAGACGAACACCAAGGGCAGGCTCCGCTGTTCGATGGCCCAAAGGTAGCCCATGGTCAGCAGCCCCCCGGTCATGCCGCCGGCCACCATCAAAGCACGCCGCCCGATCTTGTCCGAGAGTGCGCCGAACGCCGGAATGGTGAGGACGGCGGTGACATTGGCGGCCATGGTCACCCAGAGGAACTCGCTGCTGGAGAAGCCGATCCCGTAGCCCTTCTGGGTGGCGAACGAAACCCCGAAGATCAGGGTTGCCATGCCGATGACGTTGGTGAAGGTCATGGCAATGCAGCGGACCAGGACCCAGGGGTGGGTGCGCAGGAGGTCGACCAATGGGAACCGGCGTTTGGCGGGGGCTGCCTCGGACTGTGCCAGGTAGGCCGGTGGCTCCTGCACCCGGCGGCGAATAACGTAACCTGCCACGATCACTACGGCGCTGAGCAGGAAGGGAAGCCGCCATCCCCAGGAGTGGAACTCTTCATCCGGCAGCAGGGCGGCCAGGGGAATCAGCACTGCTGTGGCCAGAATCGAGCCGACCTGCGTGCCTTGGAGGCTGAAGCTGGCAAAGAATCCCCGCCGGGCGTCGGGGGAATGTTCCACGATCATCGCGCTCGCACCGCCGAGTTCGCCGGCGACGGCGAAGCCCTGGATCAGGCGGAGGATTACCAGCATGACGGGGGCCAGGAGTCCGACCTGTCCGTAGGTGGGGAGGAGGCCGACGGCAAAGGTGGCGAAACCCATGAGCAGCATCGCGAAAACGAGCACCTTCTTGCGTCCGTGCCTGTCACCGTAAGCGCCCAGGACCACTGCGCCCAGGGGTCGCGAAACATATCCCACTGCGTAGGTGGCCAAGGAAGCGATGATTCCCACCGTGGGATTCTCTGTGGGGAAGAAGATCGTGGGAAACAGGAGCGTTGCTGCCAGCGAGTACAGGGCGAAGTCGTAGTACTCCAGTGCGCTGCCGATCCAGCCGCTCATGGCGGCCTTCTTCGGGTCCTTTCGGGCGATGCTTTCGCTGGGTACTGGAGGGATCTCCCTGCGGTGCATGACGGTCACGTCGCTGTACTCCTCTGGCGTCGTTGGCAAAGAATAAACCTCGTCTTGAATCGATTCATAATCCTACGACGTGACCTGGGTTACGTCAACGGAAGATTGGTTCCCGGATGCCATTGGATCCATGGCGCAGGAACCGGCTGATGCGCAGCGTTGCGGGATAGCCCCGACGGGCACGGCGGGGCTAGGCTTCTTGGACGCGCCGAACGGCGCGGCAGGAAGAAGACTATTCGTGTTTGAAGCCCCCAGCATCTTGTTCCTCTCAGCAGGCTTTGCAGTGTTGGCCGCTGCCGTCCTGCCAAAACTGTTGCGACGCATGCCGCTGTCCATGCCGATGGTCTTTCTTGGCAGCGGAATCCTGGCGTTCACTCTGCTTCCGGACCTGCCGGACCCTGATCCTGTCCGCTACGGGGAGTTCGCTACCCACCTCACTGAAATCTGCGTCATCATCTCCTTGATGGGCGCAGGTCTGGCCCTCGACCGACCGTTCCGTTGGCGCGGGTGGTCAACCACTTGGCGGCTGCTTGGCATCGTTATGCCCTTGTGCATCCTGGTGATGACGCTCCTGGGAATGTGGGTGTTGGGGTTGGGGCTCGCCGCCGCCATTCTTGTTGCGGCCGCGATTGCCCCCACTGACCCGGTGCTGGCCTCCGAGGTCCAGGTGGGAAAACCTGCGGACAGCGAAGAGGATCCGGACGAGGACGAGGTGCGCTTTGCCTTGACCTCGGAAGCCGGCTTGAATGACGGGCTTGCCTTCCCCTTTGTGTACCTCGCCATCCTCATCAGCCTGGTGGGAGCCGCGCCGGCTGCGTGGTCAGGGGAGTGGGTGGGTGTTGATTTGCTCTGGCGGATTGCCGCGGGGGTCCTGATCGGATTCGGCACGGGCAAGCTGTTGAGCCTGATCTTCTTCGCTGCCAAGGGAAAGAGTTTCCGCCTGTCCGAGCATTCCGAGGGCTTCGTTGCCCTGGCGGCCACGTTCCTGGCCTACGGCGCTACGGAGCTGGTGGCTGGATACGGCTTCATCGCAGTCTTCATCTGTGCCCTGACCATCCGTTCCGCCGAGCATAACCACGCCTACCACCAGGTCCTGCACAGCTATGTAGAGCAGTTGGAGCGGCTGATGACCGTGGTGATCCTGGTCCTCCTTGGCGGCGCTATTGCCCGTGGTCTTTTGGAAGGCATTGGTTGGCCTGAAGTGCTGGTAGCCCTGGCGTTCCTCTTGGTGGTCCGGCCCGTGGCCGGCTGGATAGGGCTGATGCGTGGAAAGACCGGACCCCGCGAACGCCTGGCCATTTCGTACTTTGGAATTCGAGGGATCGGCTCCCTCTTTTACATTGCCTTTGCGATCAGCCACGGACATTTCGACGACGAGGCCCACAGTCTGTGGGCAATGGTCGGATTGGTGGTGGCGCTGTCCATCGTGGTCCACGGGGCTATCACCGCGCCGTTGATGAATCGGCTGGATAGACTTCGCGTTGCGCAAGCGCGCAAGCAGCACGGTGACGAGGGCCGGGCTCCTACAACGGCTGTTTAGGGGCGGCTGTCCGCGTCCCGGCCGCCGACGTCGCCGTATTTCATAAATATTTTGGAGTAATTAATCCGCGCTGGAAAGCCATCCCTAAACGCCGATAGTCAGCACCCTGATGGTTTGAGCAGGGACGATACCCAAAACGGCCGGATGGAGGGGTCGCCGGGGCGCTCCCGCACCGGCTGATCGCTCCATCGCCGGCCCTAGGCACACCGCGATCGCGGGCGTACAGTCCGCTGTATAGCTCCCCCGCATCCTGTTGGGCAGTTGCTTTGGGGCGGTCGCCCCGCTGGGGGAAGGAACTGCCATGCACCATAGCTCCGCGCGAAAAAATCCAGGGATACAGTCAGCGGGATCGAGCCGCCGGCGCACGTCGGTAACAGTGGGGGCCGCCTCCGGAGTTCTTCTCCTTGCCGGTGCCATCATGCTCCAACAATCACCTGCATTTGCGGCGACGCCGGTAAACCTGGGTACTGCGGGGTCGTACTCGGTCCTTGCCGCCACCACGGTGACCAACACCGGCCCCACCACCCTCCAAGGAGACCTGGGCTTGAGCCCCGGCACCGCCATTACCGGCTTTCCGCCCGGCACCGCTGCTGGCACAATCCACGCGGCCGACGCGGTGGCTTTGCAAGCACAGTCGGATCTGACCAACGCCTACAACAATGCTGCAGGGCAAGCGTTGACGGCGAGCGTATCGGGCGACCTGGTTGGCCAGACTTTGACGGAAGGTGTCTACAAGTCAACATCGTCGCTGGCGCTCAGCGGCCAGCTGACACTGGATGGCCAGGGTAATCCGGCGTCGGTGTTCGTGTTCCAGGTGGCGTCCACCCTGATTACTGCGTCCGCCAGCAGCATCATCTTCACCAACGGCGCCCAAGCCTGCAACGTGTTCTGGCAGGTCGGCAGCTCGGCAACCCTGGGCACTGCCTCAAGCTTCAAAGGCACCGTACTTGCGCTGACGTCGATTACAGCCCAGACCAACGCAGTGGTGGAGGGGCGGCTCCTGGCGCGTAATGGTCAGGTTTCCCTGGACACCAACGTGGTAACCGCACCCGCTTGCGTCACGACCCCCACCACCTCCGCGCCACCTGCAACAGCGACGGCGACGCCGACCGCGACGGAGACAGTGACAGAGACGGCGACGGCGACTGCGACGCCGACCGCGACGGAGACGGTGACAGAGACGGCGACTGCCACTGCGACGCCGACGGCGACTGCGACCGCGACGGAGACGGTGACAGAGACGGCGACTGCGACGCCGACCGCGACGGAGACGGCGACTGCGACTGCGACGCCGACGGCGACGGTGACAGAGACGGCGACGGCGACCCCGACGGCGACGGTGACAGAGACGGCGACCGCGACCCCGACTGCCACTTCCACTGACGGCGCCATTCCGGTCCAGTCCGCACCCTTGGCTGGGACGGGTAGGAATCAGGGCACCAACGTGGACACTGCAGCAAGGGTTCCCAACACGGAGCCCATGAGCCGCACGGCCGTGCTCGGCACGATCTTGGTGGCCCTGGGCGGTGCAGGAATTCTGACCTTGGGCATCCGCTTCCTGACGGCTATTCGCAGGGAAAACCAGCAGGACTAGCAGCTTGCGTCGAGGATCTGTACAGCGAGGCAGGCACCGCCGTTCGCCGGGGCGTTGGAAACAACGGCGAACGGCGGTCATCGGCTCCCTGGCTGTAGTGCTGTTGGCGGCGTTGCTTCCGGGGTGGTCAACGCAGGCCGCCACTGATTCCGGGCCAACGGTCGCGGCAGGTGAACCATCCAAGGCAATCAGCGCTATACAGCCGTTCACTTCGAGCAGCGCTTCTGCGGCACCCTCGACGGCACCTGCTGCTGCACCCGCGCCGCAGCCAGCGCCCAGCGAGGCAGCCGCAGCGGCGACCGGTTCGCCACCCTTGCACATAACGTACGCGAGGGTCGGGATGGACCAGGCGATCGTGCCCCTTGCCCCGACGGAGGCCGAACGGGAACTGGGTTCCATCGTCCCGCCGTACACACACGATGCGTATTGGCTCGACCCGTACGGCATGCCGGGTGCGGGATCAACCAACACCACGTACCTGGTGGGACATAGCTGGGAGGGACAGGCGTCTCCCTTCAACAACATCAGCACCCTCGCGCAGGCGGGTGACCGCATCACCGTTACAACCGCGGAGGGGCTTCTGGAGTTCAGGGTCGACTCGGTGGCAACGGAGTACAAGGACACCCTGCGGGACAGTGAGATCTGGGACAGGGTGCCGGGGCGTCTCATTCTCATCACTTGCTACGCGGCTGATCTGTGGGGGGAAAACATCGTCGTGCTGGCGAGCCCGGAGCGCGTGCCGTAGCGGATTGTTGCGTAATGCGTGCGGGCTGGAGGGAAGCGGTGCCGCAGCGAGCAGGCCGTGGAAGACTGGACACATGTCTTCCCGTCCCGTGAAACCGCGCCCCCAGCCCGACGTCGTTGAAACTGACGGTCCCAAGCCTGCGGGCAAGGGGCGCCGCCACCTGGCCATGAGGCTCGACGACGCGTGGCTGGGTTTCCAGACCCGCCTTGCCATTCGGCGTGGCCGGGTGGAGACCGTGATTCCGTATACGGGCTACGGCTCGACGACTTGGGTCCGGGTGCTGGCCCGCGTGGTGCGAAGTGATCCGCGCGACGCTGCAGGTCACGCAAAGCCCTTGCAGGAAAGCATGCGCGGCTGGCGGAACTTCACGAGTGCTCCTGTGGCCAACGCCGCGATAAAGGTGACTGTGGCCGGTTCCGTCCATGACGTCGTCGCAGACCGCGGCGGTGTGGTTGACGTGCGCATCCCGGTGACCCTGACAGCTGGTTGGCACACCATCACGCTGCAGTCGGGGGAGTCCCACGTCGTGGAGGCTCCCGTGCGGATTGTTGCGGACGACACGTACTTTGGAGTCGTCTCGGACATCGATGACACGGTCATGGTCACCGCGCTGCCCCGGCCTTTCCTGGCCGCCTGGAACACGTTCGTGCTCAACGAACATGCCCGGACTCCCACTCCGGGCATGGCGGTGCTGTATGAACGGATCACCAGGACGGCCCCGTCGGCGCCGGTACTGTATCTCTCCACCGGGGCCTGGAACGTTGCCCCGACGCTGTCGCGTTTCCTTTCCCGCAATCTGTACCCGGCTGGTCCCAAGCTGCTGACCGACTGGGGCCCAACGCCGGATCGCTGGTTCCGCAGCGGCCAGGAACACAAACGGACCTCGCTGGAACGCCTCGCGGAGGAGTTCCCCCACGTCAAATGGCTCCTGGTTGGTGACGACGGACAACATGACGAAGCCATTTACTCCGAGTTCGCCCAGCGCCACCCGGAGAATGTCCGGGCCATTGCCATCCGCCAACTCTCGGCCGGCGAAGCGGTCCTCGCAGGCGGTCGGTCGAAGACGGGCGGTCAACCCACACCGGGGGTTCCTTGGATCTATGCCCCGGACGGTGCAGGCATGTCGGCCCGGCTCGAGGAGTTGGGCATTATCCGGAGCGACGTCCGTTCCGCCGACGATCCCGAAGAAGGCGACATCCAGGCCTAGCCCTGGCCCGCCACGCGGCGGTCAGGGCCCGCTCTTTTGCGGACAGCTGGCGGTTAGCGCAGCACGCAGGGACGCCTAGGCTTGCATCAGGTCACGACGAGGTGGCCGGAATTGATGGAGGTCGAGATGACAACTTTACGGAAAGTGCCGCCATTTGATGCCGAACTAGGGGCTACCCTCGGGGCGCTGGGCGACCTGATTGCTCCCACCCTGACCCCGGACATGATTGAAGGAATGCGGGAGTCGTTCGTTGTGGCTCCCGTCGAAGATCTCTTGTCGGGACGCCCCGTAACGCACTTTGAGCGGACCATTCCGGGCCCGTTGGGTGCTCCCGACCTCACAGTGTCTGTTTTCCAGCGAACTGACCACGCCCCTGGAGGGCCCGGTATCTATCACATCCATGGTGGCGGCATGGTCATGGGTGACCGGTTTCTTGGAGCGGACTCCCTGATTGACTGGGTGGAGCAACTGGACGCGGTGGCTGTCTCGGTGGAGTATCGCCTGGCCCCCGAAAACCCTGATCCGGCACCCGTGGAGGACTGCTATGCGGGCCTGGAGTGGATGGCGGCGAACGCAGAAGAGCTGGGTGTGGATCCCGAGCGGCTGGTCGTCGCGGGTGCCAGCGCGGGAGGAGGACTGGCTGCAGGCGTGGCACTGATGTCACGCGACCGTGGCGGCCCCGCCCTGGCAGGGCAGCTGCTGATCTACCCCATGTTGGACGACCGCAACGAGAGCCTGTCCAGCCACCAGTTCGACGGCATCGGCGTCTGGGACCGGACCAGCAACGACACCGGCTGGGATGCCCTCCTGGGTGACCGCCGCAAAACCAGTCAGGTATCCATATATGCGGCGCCTGCCCGCGCAGCCGATCTTTCGAACCTGCCGCCCGCCTTCATTGACGTTGCCTCCGCCGAAGTGTTCCGGGATGAGGACGTGGCCTACGCGTCGACCATCTGGGCCTGCGGAGGGGATGCGGAACTGCACGTCTGGCCCGGCGGCTTCCACGGTTTCGATATTTTCTTCCCCCAGGCAGCGCTTTCGGTCCTGGCCCGGGAAGCCAGGACCAGGTGGCTCCGACGCATACTGGGCACCTGATGGACCTGTCCCGCCGCCGCAGTTTGTTGCCGCAGCGGCAGGACTGGAGCACCATTGAGTTCCCGAAGGTTGACGATGTGGTGGGCGGTAGGAAATGCAAGGACTGGTGTGGCGCCTCAAGGCGCTCGACCCTGAGGCTTCGGAAAGCCTCAAAGTCATTACGTATTTCGATGCCCTGGTCAACAGCCGGGCCAATGCGGAAATGCTCATCCACGGAGCGGCGGCGCTCTGCGGGTGCCCCGTTGGCTATGCCATGGACGGCAGGAGCGTCTGCGTGGATGCCTCGGGCGGGAAGATCTCCGGGCAGCAGGGCGACTGGCCATCCAGGCCGTTCGGTGTCGACGGGAAGGCCTGGATCCAGCGCCCCGGCCCGGCGTACGCCAATGATGAGCTCATCCTGGAACGGCTCGCCATCGCTCTTGGGATCTTCTGGGACCGCAGGAGCCCTGTGGCTGCAACACGGCGGGCAATGGATACCCTCTTGGACGCTGACGCTTCCGACGACAAGCGCATGGAGGCGGCGCAACTCCTCCATCTGAACCGCGACGCCTTGTACCGGGTCCATGCAACGCCCGGAGCTACCCAGGGATCAGGTCCCACGGTTTTGCTGCACACCCCCTTCGGGGCCATCAAGGCGGCAATACGCCCGGCCGGTGCAATGGTTGAACAGCACGCCCCGGCAGGAATCGGCCTTCCCAAACCTCCCCGCGAGCTTTACCTCTCGTGGGAAACGGCGTTGCTGGCTCTCCGGCTCACCAGCCCGCGCCATCAGATCCAGGACGCCGGCGAGCTCGGCGGCTTGGTAGTCCTGGCAGGGGTGGCCACTGACACAACACGGGAACCGCCTGACCTGACGGCCTTGAAGCGGTTGATCGAGGCTCAGCCCAAGGCGTATTCCCTGCTCGAGGCCATAGCGGAGGCAGGCAGCCTCCGTGCTGTGGCAGGGCAGCTCAATCTGCACCATTCGAGCGTTCAGCACCGGGCGGCGGAGTTTACGACTGCCCTGGGCTTTGACATTCGAACGCCCCAAGGCCGTGTACGCCTCACCCTTGCGTTGGCATTGTTCCTGCTTGCCACCAATACCTTTTGATTGAGCCTCAGCTGACTGCCTTGCTGACGCCGCCGCCATGCCCATGTCGTAGACGGGTTGCGCGATGACCGTGAGCGGGGGAGTGGTGAGCCGGGTCCACGCGAAATCGTCGTACATCAGGAACGAGACATCTTCCGGGATGGAGAGGCCGAGGTTCTGCACCGCTTCCACCACGCTCAACGCGATGAGGCCGTCCGAGGCGATGATGGCCGTAGCGGGATCCGGGCCGTGGAGCAGCTCGCGGGTAACGCGCATGATGGAGTCGGCGTCGCCGGCGTTGAGGCGGACAAGATCGGTGGGCTGCGGGAGGCCCGCTTCGTCGAAGGCCCTGTGTATTCCGTCCAGACGGTCTGAAATTTGTGAGGAGTCCAGCTTCATCCCGGCAACGTACGGGGCATTGGTCCGGACCGTGGAGACGAAGGCGATCCGTCGGTGTCCGGCCGCGATGAGGTGCTTGGTGGACTCGTAGGAGGCCCCGATACGCCATCTGCATAAGCGTGTCGGGGCCGTTGGAGTTTCAGGGCTCGCCGGGCCTGATCGGGCTGGGGGGAAAGGAAACCGATCAGGCCCGGCGGGGTTTGGGGTGGTTTATTTGGTGGTTTCGGTGCGTTGGGTGCCGGTGAAGGCGAAGGCGATGGTGGAGGTGGCGCCTTGGAAGGTGTTGTCCGCGGTGGTGGGGAACGCGGTGGTGACTTTGAGGTTGTCGGTCTTGGCTGAGGTCAGGGAGGTGAGGTTGTTCAGGACCTTGTTCGCTGCGATCACGGGGCCGTTGGCCAGGACGGTGGTTTTGGTGCCGGCGCAGGTGTAGGGGGCGGCGGTGCCGGTCCAGGGGGTGGAGCAGTTTTCGATGGTCAGTTGCAGCCCGTTGGTCACATCGGTGGTGAGGAGGGAAGCGGTGGCGCCGGCGGAGGTGGTGAGGGTGACGTTGTTCAGGTCGGAGTTGCCGGTGTTGGCCAGGGTGACGAGTTTTTCGACTTTGTCGCCGGGCAGCAGGCCTGCGATGGGGACGTTGAGGGTGTTGGCTGG
>NZ_JBFRDO010000025.1:0-35053 GCF_052113825.1 Paenarthrobacter sp. TAF1 | reverse complement strand
ACGGACAATGAACCCACCACCAACCGAAAAGAACGTCGCCTCATGCACAGTGTTTCCCTCAGCATCAGCCACGGCGAACTTCATCCCGTTCGTATGCCGCGGCAACACCGTCAACGGATGCAACACCATATCCTCCACCGCATACGGCAACTCCACACCCCCGCCGGATGCCCCCGCCAGGTTCAGCACACCGCTCTCAGCGATCGTCGCGAGCCGCTCCTCCACTTCCTCGGGAAGGATCAACTCAGGGTGGTAGCCCTCCAAGCCCAGCAACGTCGCCGTCATGGTTCCGTGACCACGGCCCGTTGCCGCCAACGAACCATACAAATCAACCCGCAACGACGCCACCGAGTCCAGGACACCAGCGTCCTTCAACTCACCAGCGAACACAGCGGCGGCCCGCATCGGCCCCACCGTGTGGGAACTCGACGGACCAATGCCCACAGAGAACAGATCGAAAACACCAACAGCCATAGCCGGGATCCCTTTTATACAGCTTGAAACGGTCCGGCAGATGGTCCTGCCGGATGGCCTCCCCCGCTTGTGGCGGAAGACGACCGAAGCACGACGCCGGATGGCCCCCAAAGGCGGCAACCCGGCGTCGCAAATTATTCAGTTACTACAAACGCTACGCCCTGCACGCTCGTTCCGTGCCGGAGCGCGGACCTTAGGAGAGGTCGCCGCCGTTCTTGGAGGCGTATTCCTCTGCCGAGAGCAGCGGGCCGTCGGACTCAGCAGCGACCTTGAAGAGCCAGCCGGCGCCGTAGGGGTCGTTGTTGATCAGGGCCGGGTCCGAAACAACGGCGTCGTTGATTTCCGTGACCTCGCCGGTGACGGGCGAGTACAGGTCGGAGACGGACTTGGTGGACTCAACTTCGCCACAGGTCGCGCCTGCGGTCACAGTCGAACCGACCTCGGGCAGGTCAACGTACACAATGTCACCCAGTGCGTCGGTGGCAACCTCGGAGATCCCGACGGACACCGAGTTCCCCTCGCCGCGGGAGACCCACTCGTGCTCGTCGGAGTACTGAAGTTCGGGCGCTACTTTGGGCATTCTGTTTCCTTTACGTGGTCGAAATGAAAAACGTGGAGTTTTTGTACAGCTAATGCCTTTATAGCTGGGCTATGGGGTCATTAGCTGTACAAAAACTCGCTACTTTTGGCGCTTGTAGAAAGGCAGTGCGACGACTTCGAACGGCTCGCTCTTGCCACGCAGGTCAATGTCCAGCGCGGTTCCAAGCTCAGTGTGTTCGACGTCGACATATGCCAACGCTACCGGGTACCCGAGGGTCGGACTGGGCTGGCCGGAGGTCACTTCGCCGACTACCGCGCCATCCTTGAGGACCGGGTAGTGGCCGCGTCCCGCGCGACGCCCCAGGCCCTTGAGGCCCACGAGCTTGCGTCCCGTGGTGGAACCGGCACCGTCGGCCTTCAACGCAGCCAGTGCGTCCTTGCCAACGAAGTCACCTTCCTTGGACAGCGCCACCACGGCTCCGAGCCCTGCAGCGAAGGGGTTGCCTTCACGGGAGAGCTCGTTGCCGTAGAGCGGCATGCCGGCTTCCAGCCGCAGGGAATCGCGGGAGGCAAGGCCGGCCGGAACCAGTTCTCCTTCTTCGGCGACGGCGGCAATTGCCTGCCACAGCGCGGCAGCGGATTCGTTGGGAACGAAGATCTCGAAACCGTCCTCGCCCGTGTAGCCGGTGCGTGCCAGGAGAAGGTCCTGGCCGCTGCCTGCCACCAGGAAGGTCACCTCAACTGCGGCGTAGTACTTGAGCCCGGTGACCAGCGCGTGCTGGTCGGCCGGAACCAGGCGCAGCAGGATGGCTTCGGCGAGCGGACCCTGCACTGCGATCAGCGAGGTCCGGGCAGAGGCATCTTCAACCACCACGTCGAAACCGGCGGCGCGTTCAAGCAAAGCGTCAGCCACAACCTTGGCGTTGCCGGCGTTCGGCACCACCAGGAACTTGTCGGCACCACGGCGATAGGTAATGAGGTCGTCGATGATGCCGCCGTCTTCCTGGCAGATCAGCGAGTACTTGGCCTTGCCGTCCGCCATGGCCGAGATCTTGCCCACCAGGGCGTAGTCCAGGAAGGCTGCGGCTTCGGGGCCGGTGACCCAGACTTCGCCCATGTGGGAGAGGTCGAACAGGCCTGCGGACTTGCGGACCGCGTGGTGCTCGGCCAACTCGGAGGAGTACTTGAGCGGCATCTGCCAGCCACCGAAGTCGGTGAAGGACGCGCCGAGCTTCTTGTGCTCTTCGTAAAGGGCTGTGTAGTTCTCAGTCATGACGAGTCCTTAGTTTTCGAAGTCTTCGATCGGTGGGCAGGAGCAGACCAGGTTGCGGTCTCCAGCTGCGCCGTCGATGCGGCCAACGGGCGGGAAGTACTTGTCCTGCTTGAGGTGGTGGACCGGGAAAGCGGCCTGCTCGCGCGGGTACGCGCGGTCCCAATCGGAAGTTACGACGGCGGCAGCCGTGTGGGGCGCCCGGCGAAGCGGGGAATCCTGCACGGAGAAGTCGCCGTGGGCTACTTGGTCGATTTCCTTGCGGATGGTGATCATGGCTTCGATGAAGCGGTCAATCTCCACGAGGTCCTCGGACTCGGTGGGCTCCACCATCAAGGTACCCGCAACCGGGAAGGCCAGCGTGGGGGCGTGGAATCCGAAGTCGATGAGGCGCTTGGCCACATCCTCGGCCGTGACGCCGGTCTTAGCGGTCAGTTCACGCAGGTCCAGGATGCACTCGTGGGCCACGAGTCCGCCTTCACCTGTGTAGAGCACCGGGAAGTGCTCGTTGAGGCGCGATGCGATGTAGTTCGCAGCCAGCAGCGCGGACTTGGTGGCTTCGGTGAGGCCCTGGCCGCCCATGAGCTTCACGTACGCCCAGGAGATCGGAAGAACCCCGGCGGAACCGAAGCGGGAGGCCGAAATCGGGACATCGTTGCCTTCGGTCCAGGATGCCGCGTCACCGGGCATGAAAGGTGCGAGGTGTGCCTTGGCAGCAACCGGGCCAACGCCGGGTCCGCCGCCGCCGTGCGGGATGCAGAAGGTCTTGTGCAGGTTCAGGTGCGAGACGTCGCCGCCGAACTTGCCCGGCTGGGCCAGACCGACCAGCGCGTTGAGGTTGGCGCCGTCGATGTAAACCTGGCCGCCGGCCTCGTGGATGGCATCGCAGACTTCGCGGACGTCGGCGTCATACACGCCGTGCGTTGACGGGTAGGTGATCATGATGGCCGAAAGGGCGTCGCGGTGGGCTTCGATCTTGGCCTTCAGGTCAACGTGGTCGATGGTGCCATCAGGAGCAGTGGCCACCACCACGACCTTCATGCCGGCCAGCACTGCCGAGGCAGCGTTCGTGCCGTGCGCGGACGCCGGGATGAGGCAGACGTTGCGCTGGTCGTCGCCGTTGGACAGGTGGTAGCCGCGGATGGCCAGCAGGCCTGCGAGCTCGCCCTGGGAACCTGCGTTGGGCTGGATGGAGACTTGGTCGTAGCCGGTGATTTCGGTCAGCTGGGCTTCGAGGTCGCTGATGAGTTCACGCCAGCCCTCGGTCTGGGAATCCGGAGCGAACGGGTGGATCGAAGCGAACTCCGGCCACGAAATGGCTTCCATCTCGGCAGTGGCGTTGAGCTTCATGGTGCAGGAACCGAGCGGAATCATGGTGCGGTCCAGCGCGAGGTCCCGGTCGGAGAGCTTGCGGATGTAGCGCAGGAGCTGGGTTTCGGAGCGGTGGGTGTTGAACACCGGGTGCTGCATGAATGCGCTGGTGCGCTCAACGGAAGCCTCCAGCGCAAAGTCCTCGGCGGCATCGGTGACCGAAGCGCCAAAGACATCGAGCAGGCGGCCGACGATGTCGGACGTAGTCGTCTCATCAACGGAGATGCCAACAGTGTCAGCATCGATGCCGCGCAGGTTGATGCCCTTGGCCTCGGCGGCGGCGACGATCTCTGCTGCCTTGCCCGGGACGCGGACGGTGATGGTGTCGAAGAACGAACCGTGGAGGACCTCGACGCCGGCAGCCTTCAGGGACCCTGCGAGCGTGCGGGCGTGGCTGTGGGCGGTCTCGGCGATCGCTTTCAGGCCTTCGGGGCCGTGGTAGACGGCGTACATCGAAGCGACGATGGCCAGCAGCGCCTGCGCGGTGCAGATGTTGGACGTGGCCTTCTCGCGGCGGATGTGCTGTTCGCGGGTCTGCAGGGCCAGACGGTAGGCGGGGACACCGGCGTCGTCCTTGGAAACGCCCACCAGGCGGCCCGGCATGGAACGCTCGAGACCCTTCTGGACGGCCATGTAGGCCGCGTGCGGGCCGCCGAAGAAGAGCGGGACACCCAGGCGCTGGGCGGAACCCACGGCGATGTCAGCGCCCTGCTCACCCGGAGGGGTGATGAGCGTCAGGGAAAGGAGGTCGGCGGCAACGGTGACCAGTGCGCCGCGTTCCTTGGCCTCGGCAATGACGGCGGAGTGGTCGAAGACGCGGCCGGAAACACCGGGCTGCTGGAGGACGACGCCGTTGATGGCACCTTCCGGAAGGCCGGCTGAAAGATCGGCAACCTCAACCTCGAAGCCGAGGGCTTCAGCACGGCCCTTGACGATGGCGATGGTCTGCGGGAGGCAGTCTGCGTCGAGCACAGTCTTGCCGTCCTGCACGGCCTTGTTCTTGTTGGCGCGGCGCATCATGAGGACGGCCTCGGCCACGGCGGTTGCTTCGTCAAGCAGCGAGGCGTTGGCGATAGGCAGGCCAACGAGGTCCTGGACCATGGTCTGGAAATTCAGGAGTGCTTCAAGGCGGCCCTGCGAAATTTCAGGCTGGTACGGGGTGTAAGCGGTGTACCAGGCCGGGGACTCAAGGATGTTGCGGCGGATGACCGGCGGCGTGATGGTGTCGTAGTAGCCCTGGCCGATCATCTGGACCGCGGTCTTGTTCTTGGAGGCGAGCTTGCGCAGCTCGGCCAGGACCTCGACTTCGCTCAGCGCGTTCTGCAAGGTGAGGGCGACGTCCTGGCGGATGTCGTTCGGAACGGCAGTGTCGACCAGCGAGTCAACAGAGTCGTAGCCAACGGACTTGAGCGTGGTCTCAATGTCGGTCTGGCGGCGGGCGCCGATATGCCGATCGACGAAGGTGGTGGAGGCAGAACTAACCGTCACGAAGGAACTCCAGTACTTGGGCGGCGTTTGGGTACGCCACAGCGGCTCGGGTTCCTCCCCGCTCTGTATTGGACCTGAGAGTTTCCGCGTGTTGTCCGCACAACGAATCGCTTGCACCGTCGGTGAGCACAGCATCCCACGTCAATGGCGTGGAGTGCCTGCTGCTTTCCAGAGTTGCCTCGCCGCGGCGGTGCGTGGGCCTGAGAGATTCCTGGGGAGGGTTTGCTCCTACGGCGCCTGCATCACGTGCCTGCAGGACTCTCCCGCCGCAGATCAAAGGCATGTTCAGTTGTCTGTGGGCGCCACGCTGGGCACGCCACAAGGCTTAATTGTCCTACGTGCAAGGCCCTGCGGCAAATGGATGAGCAGTCACTTCCGCAGGCGGTCCAGGACCCCCAGCAGGATTTCGACGTCGGCCTCCCGGCCGGCGTTGCCGGCCCCCTGCCCGCCCTCGAACATCGCGTTGAAATAAAGGCCGTCGCCCATGTAGCTGACGGCCTTGGCGATCTCCGGTCCTACGTCTTCGGCCAGGACATCAAGCCACTGCTGCTGGATTCCTGCGAAGCGCCGCCGCGTTTCCTCATGGGCTACTTCAGCGAGCCTGGTGGCGGCAACGAATGCCCTGTCCATGGGGGTGTCAGCCCAGAGGGAGGACCGGATGAAGTAGGCGGCCGAACCGTCCGGCGCGGCCTTCATCTGCTCAATGTCTTCCTGCGCCAACTCGTCCAGGCGCTCCAGCAAGGCGCTGATCAGGGCTTCCTTGTTGGGGAAGTGATACAGCAGCCCGCCCTTGGAGACACCGGCCCTCTTGGCGACGGCATCCAGGGTAGCGGCCCGCTCCCCTACCTCGATCAGGAGGGATTCGTAGGCATCCAGGACGGCGTCCCGGGCAACTGGTTTTCGTGGCATGTGTACATCATTCCCTAAAGAATTGCGGGGGTTGAATTTGTAACTATACCGTCTGGACGGTACAGTAAGAGGCATGTTCTCGCCGTCCTCAACCCAAGCACCCCGTTCCGCCGCCCCCTTGACGGGCCCGGCTGCACCGTGGCGCGACTGGACGGCCTTGGCACTGCTGATGTTCCCGGTGCTGCTGGTGGCCGTCGATAACACCGCGCTCACTTTCGCCCTGCCGGAAATCGCCCGCTCCCTGGACGTGGGCGGCATACAGCTCCTGTGGATCGTTGACGCCTACCCGCTGGTGCTCGCTGCGCTCCTGGTCTCCATGGGCAACCTTGGTGACCGGGTCGGACGACGCCGGTTGCTTCTGATCGGCAGCACAGGCTTCGCGGCGGTTTCGGCTGCTACGGCATTCGCGCCGTCCGCGGAGTGGCTTATTGCCGGACGCGCTGCACTCGGCGTCTTCGGCGCCATGCTGATGCCATCCACGTTGTCCTTGATAAGGAACATCTTTACCGACCCCAACCGCCGTCGGCTCGCGATCGCTGTATGGGCTGCCGGATTCTCCGGCGGCGCAGCCCTCGGTCCCATCTTCGGCGGCTGGCTGGTGGAGCACTTCTGGTGGGGCGCCGTCTTCCTGGTAGCAGCATTCCTGCTTCTGCCGCTCCTTGCCTTTGGCCGGGTACTCATTCCCGAGTCCAAGGACGCCAACCCCGGCCGGGTGGATGTGTCCAGCATTGTCCTGTCCGCGGTCACCATGGCGCCCTTCGTTTACGGCATCAAGGAATTCGCGGTCCACGGCTTCGGTGCCTCAGCTGCTGCCTTCATGGGCTTTGGCCTGGTGATGGGCATTCTGTTCGTCCGCCGCCAGCAAAGGATCGAAAGCCCCATGCTGGATGTTTCCCTGTTCAAGAACAAGGTATTCAGCACGGCCATCGTGGCGAATGTTTTGTCCTTGTTCTCCATGACGGGGTTCATCTACTTCTTTGCCCAGCACCTGCAGCTGGTCGAAGGGCAGTCCCCCATGGAAGCCGGCATCGCCATGATCCCGGCCCTCCTGGCCACCGTCATCGCCGGCCTGCTCGTAGTACCGCTGGTCAAGAAAGTACGGCCCGGCTTCGTGGTGGCCGGCGGACTGACACTGAGCGCCATAGGCTACCTGGTGGCCGTCGTGGGTGACCACGGCAGCGGACCGGTGTTCCTCCTGTCAGCCCTGACGGTCCTGGCCGTCGGCGTGGGTGCAGCGGAGACCATCTCCAACGACCTCATCCTGGCGTCCGTGCCGGCAGACAAATCAGGGGCGGCCTCGGCCATCTCCGAGACCGGTTACGAACTCGGTTCCCTCCTGGGAACAGCCGTGCTCGGTTCAATCCTCACCGCGTCCTACCAGCACAACCTCGTCATTCCCGACGGCGTGCCCACAGAGGCGGCGAGGAAGTCCGGGGAGACTCTGGCAGGCGCGGTCGACGCGGCATCCGGGCTCCCCACCCAGTTGTCGGAGGCACTGACCACCGCCGCGCGGATAGCCTTCGACTCAGGCGTCCACATCACCGCGGCGATTGGGCTGGTACTGATGGCCGGAGCAGCAGTGATGGCCGCCGTCGTACTGCGCAAGGTTCCCAAAGCGCAGTAAGGGAAGCTACACGGCTTCCGTGGGTGCCGCCTTCTTGTCGACGTCGGCGGTCAGTTGGTCGATACGCTCCAGGGCATCGCCGAGCCGGCCGACCGTTGTCCACAGGCAGGGCTGCTGCTCCCTGACCTCCTCGAGGGAAGTCCCCGCGGAGGTCAGGGAAGCGAGGTCGAAGCTCACGTTGGTCCTCGCCCCCGCTATGGCCGCCCGCAGCGCACCGAAACCCACCACGACGTCGGCAACGAGGGCCGGGTTCCCGTGGGAAGCGAGCCAGCCGAGGTCTTCAATGGCGTCGATGGCCCGTTCACCCAGGACGGCGGATGCCTTGGCTGCGTCCACGGAGGCTTGGTGGATGGCTTCTTCGCGTTCCGGTCCGGGGTCGAGGCGGAAAGCAGCTCCGAAGGCGTTGGAGGCAGATGCGTCCTCGTCCGCGAGCCGGAGAGCCGCTTCCCTGAGCTCATGGGCCCTGGCATGGATAGCGGAAAGCTCGTCACGCTGCTGCCCCTCGGCTTCCGTGTACCCGGCCACCATTGACGTCAAGGCAGCCGCAATGGATAGCATCACCCCGGTGCCGGCGCCGCCCCCGGGCGAGCCGCTCGACTCTGCCAGGGCTGCGGTCCAGTCCTCAACCGTGGAGTGCTGCGTGGTGGCGGGTTCGGAATTCGTCATGCCATCAAGTGTGCCGTGACAGCCAGGTTCGCACACACAGGGTTCGCACAAAGCGGATGGATACACTGGCCGGACCGAAGGCGTCGAACGAAGGGTAAACCCATGACCATTGACCTCGAAGAGCTTTACAAGGACCTGCACGCCCACCCGGAGCTGTCCTTCCAGGAGACCAGGACCGCCGGGATCGCAGCCGGGCACCTGGAGAATCTTGGCTTCACCGTCCACCGCAACATCGGCAAGACCGGCGTGGTGGGCATCCTTGAGAACGGAGCCGGGCCGGTCGTCATGCTCCGGGCCGACATGGACGCCCTCCCGGTCAAAGAGTCAACGGGACTGGACTACGCAAGTACTGCCATGGGTGTCGATCCTGACGGAAATGATGTTCCGGTCATGCATGCGTGCGGACACGATGTCCATGTCAGCTGCCTCGTGGGAGCAGCAGAAGCGTTGGCCGGACAACGTGACCGGTGGCAAGGCACACTGATCGTCGTGTTCCAGCCCGCCGAGGAATGGGGTGGCGGTGCGCAGGCGATGGTTGGCGACGGCCTCTATGACGTCGTGCCGAAGCCCGATGTAGTGCTCGGACAGCATGTGGCCCCCTTCCCCGCCGGATGGTTCGGCATCCGGGCCGGCGTCACCATGGCCTCCGCAGACTCCCTCAACATCACCCTGCACGGCCGCGGCGGGCACGGATCGCGCCCGGAAACCACCATTGATCCGGTGGTGATGGCCGCCGCTGCCACCATCCGCCTGCAGGGCATCGTGTCGCGCGAACTCGCCGCCAGCGACTCCGCTGTGGTCACCGTAGGACAGATCCACTCCGGTACCAAGAACAACATCATCCCCGAGACGGCAACCCTCGGCCTCAGTGTCCGCACCTTCAGCGATTCCACCAGGGACAAAATCCTCGGTTCGATTGAGCGCATTGTGCACGGGGAATCAGCGGCATCCGGCGCCCCCAAGGACCCGGAGATCCATTTCGAAGAGCACTTCCCGCTGACAGTTAACGACGAGTCGGCAGCAGGCAGGATTACAGCGGCCTTCAAGGCCAGGTTCGGCGAGGCACAGGTCATTGATCCCGGGCCCGTATCCGGCAGCGAAGACGTAGGAGCCTTGGCAAAGGGCGCCGACGCGCCGTTGGTGTTTTGGTTCCTCGGCGGCGCCGACCCTGCCCTGTTCCGCGAATGGGCGACGACGGGGCGCCTCCCCGAAGATATTCCCTCGAACCACTCGCCCTACTTCGCGCCCCTGATCCAGCCCACGCTGGCCAAGGGAACGGAAGCATTGGTCACAGCCGCTCTGGAGTACCTCGGTTCAACAGGCGGAAACAACTAGCCTGCGCGTGGACGGGCACACGGGAAAGGCGCCGGCAGACCGGCGCCTTTTTCGTGATCTTCTACTCGTTCCAGTCCAGGCGGGGCCTAGACCTTCTCGTGGATGCGGTCAACCTTCGGTTCGTAAACCACAGGTTCCCTGCGACGGCGTGCCAGGAAAGTCCAGAGTGTCCCTTCCGATGCCTGGCGGGTCTCCGCCGGGGCAACCGGTTCCTTCCTGGCCTCTTCAGTTGTGGTCTCGGGCTTGCGCGCGGAGTCCTTCTTCGTGCGCCGCTCGAAGTCGTCATAGTACGCGTAGCACATACAACCTCCCTTAGTGGCGTTCTTTAATAGTCCTCGCACTCCGGCCGCACGTCGACCACTTTTTTGCAGGGTTTCCGTTCAGCTTGTGGTGGTCACCGGGCGAGGCTGGACAGCCGCGCAACGTCCACCGCCAATCTGGTTTCCTCCGCCACCAGGTGGGCGTTGATGGCGGCCCCGGCCATGACGCCCGAAGCGGCCGACGCCATGACCTGTCCCATAAGGTCCGCGACATTGCCCGCAGCCCAGACGCCGGGAACCGCGGTGGCCCCGCCCATGGGATTCACTTCCACGTGGTGCCCTACTCCCATGGGGTGTTCCACCACCGGGACGCCAAGCGACTCCAGCACTGCGGACCTTGCCTCCAGCCTGGTTGCGGTCACTACGGCCTCCACCGGGATGACTGTTCCCGAGGCCAGGACGACGCCCCTCAACGCATCATCCTGGATGGCGAGTGACTCCACCTTGCCTTCCACCACGCTGATCGAGCGTGCAGCCAGCTGCTCCCACTCTGCGTCCGTCGGCTCCACCACGTCATTAAGGAACAGCGTGATGTTCGGGCTCCACTGCCTGAAGAGCATCGTCTGGTGCAACGCCATGGGAACAGAGCCCAGTATGCCGATCGCTTTGTTCCGGACCTCCCAGCCGTGGCAGTAGGGGCAATGCAGGACATCACGACCCCACCGCTCCCGGATGCCGTCGATGTCGGGCAGAACATCGGTCAGCCCCGTGGTCACAAGGATCCGGCGGGCCTTCACCGTCCGCCCATCGGCCAGTTCAACATCAAAGGAGAGCTCCGCGCCTTCCTCGGCCCCCGCCGTCGAGCGCGCTGCGACGGCGACGCCCGCGATGAAGTCCACCCCATAGCCGCGTGCTTCTTCCCGCCCCATATCCAACAATTCCCTGGGATCAATGCCGTCCCTGGACAGGAAACCATGGACCCCGGCAGCCGGCGCGTTCCGCGGCTCGCCGGCGTCGATCACCAGGACGGACCGGAGGGCCCTGCCAAGCGTCACGGCGGCACTTAACCCAGCTGCGCCACCTCCGATCACCACAACCTGGTACTCGTCCGCGGTTTCCGTCTTCGTATCTCTGCTCACTGTGCCTCCGTCGACTCGCTGCGGCCTTCCGCCGCTCCTACCATCCTTGGTCGATGTCGACAGAAGCGGCAAGAAAAATTGCCACTATGGCAAACTGGAGACATGGCAAAGGATTTCAGCGCAATGCTCGACGCCGTCGGCCCGCGCCTGCGCGCGATGCGGACCCAACGGAACCTGACGCTGGCAGAGGCATCGGAAGGCACGGGGATCTCGGTGAGCACGCTGTCCCGCCTGGAGTCGGGCCAGCGCAAGCCCACCCTGGAACTGTTGCTGCCGATTGCACGGCTTCACCAAGTACCTCTTGAGGAGTTGATCGACGCCCCGGAAACGGGCGACCCCCGCATCCATCTCAAGCCACACGTCCATCATTGGGGCACCGCGCTGCCCCTCACTCGCCGCCCCGGCGGAATCCAGGCCTTCAAGATGGTGCTGAAAGCCGGAACGGGCAAGGAAATTCCAGACCCGCAATCCCACGAAGGCTACGACTGGATGTACATCCTCAATGGGAAACTGCGGCTGGTCCTGGGCGGGAACGACTTCATCCTCAAACCCGGGGAAGTGGCGGAATTCGACACCCGCACCCCACACTGGTTCGCCAGCGCTACCTCTGAACCGGTGGAACTGCTCACCCTGTTCGGCCAGCAAGGCGAGCGCCTGCACGTCCGGGCACGGCCCAAGCGACAGGACCAGCAGGCGGAAATCTAGGAAGCCAGGAACTCCCGGGCATTGCGGCGCGACACGGCGGGGTCCGCTCCGGCGTCGGGCTGGTTGATCTCGGACCACACCTCATCGAGCGAAAGTCCAAGAACATCGGCAATGGCCGCCACCGTAGGAAAGGCGGGAGTGGCAACCCTTCCCGACTCGATTTTGCGCAGCGTTTCGGGAGAAACACGGGCATCGAGGGCGATCTCCAGCATGGAGCGTGCGCCCCGTGCACGGCGGAGCAGGGCACCGAGACGCTGTCCGCGCTCGGCCTCTGCGGGTGTGAGCGGCAACCTGACCATGGCTCCAATTGTAATACCGGGATAATATGGCCGGGATAGTTATTGGCATCAACCCCGGAAAGGTCCCCTATGATCGAGATCCTCAGCACCAGCGAACTGACCCGTGCCCGGGCTGCAGGGACACTGGTGGCCAACATCCTGCACACGCTCAAGAGCCGGTGCACTGTTGGCACCAACCTCCTGGAGATCGACGCGTGGGCCAAGGCCATGATCCTCGAGGCCGGCGCGGTGTCCTGCTACGTGGACTACGCGCCATCGTTTGGGCGCGGCCCCTTCGGCCACTACATCTGCACAGGCGTCAACGACGCCGTCCTCCATGGACTGCCGCGGGACTACGCGCTTGCCGACGGCGACCTGCTGACCCTTGACCTGGCCGTCTCCCTGAAAGGGATCGCAGCAGACTCTGCCATCAGCTTCATCGTCGGCGACGCAAAGCCCGCCGAAAGCGTGGCCATGATCGAGGCAACCGAACGCGCCCTGCGTGCCGGTATAGCAGCGGCGCGGCCCGGCGCGCGGATCGGCGATCTGTCCTACGCCATTGGCTCCGTCCTCGGCGAGGCAGGATATCCCGTTAACACGGAGTTTGGCGGCCACGGAATCGGCTCAACCATGCACCAGGAACCGCATGTGCCCAACATGGGACGCCCTGGCCGCGGCTACAAGCTGCGCCCTGGCTTGCTGCTCGCTTTGGAACCGTGGGTCATGGCGGATACCGCCCAGCTCGTGACCGATCCCGACGGCTGGACCCTCCGCAGCGTCACCGGCTGCCGGACGGCCCACAGCGAGCACACGATCGCCATCACCGCGGACGGAGCCGAGATTCTTACCTTGCCCACCGTGGCCGGCTAGGCCCGCTCCCGGGACGGGACGGGGCGGGGCGGGGCGGGAGGGGCGCTCGGCCAGGGCGTCCGCAGGGGTGCCGGGTAGGGGTCCGGGCTGCCATAAATGATTGGCATTCGTTTTCCCCTTGCACTCCGGCGTGACTCGCGTCATACTAAATGAACGCTATTCATTTAGTGACTGTCGTCTCATCGGAGTACATGCCACCATGATTGAAATAACCCGCCTCGAAGCCCCGACTTCCCTGGCCCGCACCGAACCCTCCACGCGGACGCCGCTGCGCGTCGGCGTTGTCCAGCACCGCTGGCATGCCGACGAATCCGCCCTCCGCGCAGAACTTACCGAAGGCATCGAGCGCGCCGCCAAGCTGGGAGCCACTGTTGTTTTCCTGCCTGAACTGACGCTCTCCCGCTACCCCGCCGACACCCGGCCGGAGAACAACCCCGCGGCAGGCATCCGCCCATCGGACATCACCGAGGACCTCCTCACCGGCCCCACCTTCACCTTCGCTGCCGAAGCTGCCAGGAAGTTCGGCGTCTCGGTCCACGCATCCTTGTACCAGCGGGCTGAGAACCCGGATGGCACTGACGACGGCCTCGGCCTGAACACCGCGATCCTGGTCTCCCCCGCCGGGGAACTCGTAGCCCGCACCCACAAGCTGCACATCCCTGTCACCGCCGGCTACTACGAGGACAAGTTCTTCCGCAAGGGCCCGGAAGCCGAGGATGCCTACGCAGTGTACGCACCGGCCGAACTCGGCGGTGCACGCCTGGGCATGCCCACCTGCTGGGACGAATGGTTCCCCGAACTCGCCCGGATGTACTCCCTGGGCGGAGCTGAGATCCTGGTCTACCCCACCGCAATCGGCTCCGAACCGGACCACCCAGACTTCGACACGCAGCCGCTCTGGCAGCAGGTCATTGTGGGCAACGGCATCGCCAACGGCCTGTTCATGATCGCGCCGAACCGCTACGGCAACGAAGGCACCCTGAACTTCTACGGCTCCTCCTTCATCTCCGATCCCTACGGCCGCATCCTGGTCCAGGCACCGCGGGACGAATCCGCCGTTCTGGTCGCCGACCTCGACCTCGACCAGCGCAGGGACTGGCTCACGCTCTTCCCGTTCCTGGCCACGCGCCGCCCTGAAACCTATGGTCGCCTCACCGAACCGGTGGACCCCAACGCGCCACTGGGAGCAAGCGCTGTCGCCACTGCCTACCAGGCGGTCTCCGCGTGAGCGCCTGGCGCATGCCGTCGGAAACGGCACCGCAGGACCGCGTCTGGATGGCCTTCCCCACCGGCGGTTACACCTTGGGCGACACCGAGGAAGAGGCGCATGCAGCGCGCTCCACCTGGGCCGCCGTCGCGAATGCCGTCCTTGAGTTCGAGCCGGTCACCATAGTGGTAGCGCCCGACGACGTCGAAACAGCCGCGCGCTACCTGGACCCCCGCGTCGAGGTACTCACCGCGGAACTGAACGACGCCTGGATGCGGGACATCGGACCGTCGTTCGTGTTGGATGCGAACAAGCAACTCGGCGCCGTGGACTGGATCTTCAACGGCTGGGGCGCCCAGGACTGGGCGGCGTGGGACAAGGATTCGCAGATCGCCGCCAACATCACCGGCCGTGCCAACGCCACACACCTCCCCTCGGGGATCGTGAACGAAGGCGGCGGCATCCAGGTTGACGGCGAAGGCACCGTCCTTGTCACCGAGACCGTACAGCTTGACGAGGGCCGCAATCCCGGCCTGACCAAGTCCGACATCGAGGAAGAGCTCGCCCGCACCATCGGCGCTACCCACGTGGTGTGGCTGCCTCGCGGCCTCACCCGCGATTCGGAGAAGTTCGGCACACGCGGCCATGTGGACATCGTGGCCGCCATCCCCTCCCCGGGCACACTCCTTGTCCATTCCCAGCAAAACCCTGAGCACCCCGATCATGCGGTGTCCCGGGAGATCATCGAATTCCTGCGCACCACCCATGACGCAGCCGGACGGGACTGGAACATCATCGAAGTTCCGGCACCCGAAACCCTCACTGACGACGAGGGCTACGTGGACTACAGCTACATCAACCACTTGGTAGTCAACGGTGGGGTCATTGCGTGCAGCTTCAACGACCCCATGGACGAGAAAGCGCTCCGCATCCTCGCCGATGCCTACCCCGGACGCCGCGTTGTCAGTGTTGACGCGCGCGAACTCTTCGCCCGGGGCGGCGGCATCCACTGCATTACGCAGCAACAGCCTTCGGCCATCTAGAAAGGGCCTTTCATGAGCCAGACAATCCGCGCCGGTGCTTCCAACAGCACTGGAGCCGCTGCAGAGTCGCACAACATTAGCGGCAAGGGACTGAAGACGGGGCAGTTGGGGCTCCTCGCCGTCGTCGTTCTTGGCATTTCAACCATCGCCCCGGCGTACACGCTCACCGGTGCGCTCGGTCCAACAGTCAACGAAGTCGGGCTGCAGTTGCCCGTCATCTTCCTGATCGGGTTCATTCCGATGATCCTGGTATCGCTGGCCTACAGGGAGCTCAACGCAGACTCCCCGGACAGCGGCACCACCTTCACCTGGGTCACCAAGGCATTCGGACCCTGGGTGGGTTGGATGGGCGGTTGGGGCCTGCTCGCAGCCAACATCATTGTCCTGTCCAACCTGGCCGGTGTAGCGGTGGACTTCTTCTACCTTTTCCTCGCCCAGGCCACAGGTTCCCCTGAGCTGGCCGACCTCGCCTCTAACAAGCTGCTGAACGTAGCCACCTGTTTTGTCTTCGTGGCCCTGGCCGTGTGGATCAGTTACCGCGGCCTGCACACCACCAAGATCGTCCAGTACGGGCTGGTGGGTTTCCAGCTGCTGGTTCTGGGCTTGTTCGTGGCCATGGCCTTCGCCAACTGGTCCACGTCCGAGACCGCCGTTCCCTTCAGCTGGGACTGGTTCGACGTCACGAAAGTCGAGACCTTCGGCCAGATCGCCGCCGGCATTTCGCTGTCCATCTTCGTGTACTGGGGTTGGGATGTCTGCCTCACCGTGAACGAGGAAACCGCCAACGGCAAGAAGACCGCGGGCGCCGCCGGAACCCTCACGGCAGTCATCGTCCTGGGGATCTACCTGCTGGTGACCATCGCCACAATGATGTTCGCCGGCGTCGGCGACACCGGAATCGGGCTGAACAACCCCGAGAACCACGCCAACGTGTTCACGGCACTCGCTTCTCCGGTCATGGGGCCGTTCGCGATCCTCATGTCGTTGGCGGTGCTGTCCAGCTCGGCGGCTTCGTTGCAGTCCACGTTCACTTCGCCGTCACGGAGCCTGCTTGCCATGGCGCACTACGGAGCGCTGCCGGAACGCTTCAGCCACATGAGCAAGAAGTTTTCGACGCCGGGCTTCGCCACCATTGCGGCAGGCGTACTGTCCGCGGGCTTCTACGCCGTGATGCACGTGATCAGCGAGAACGTCCTCAACGACACCATCCTGGCCTTGGGCCTGATGATCTGCTTCTACTACGGACTGACGGCCATTGCTTGTGCTTGGTACTTCCGCAACAGCGTCTTCAGCAGCGCCCGCAACTTCCTCCTGCGCCTGGTGTGCCCTGTGCTGGGTGGTGTGGGCCTGTTCGTTGTGTTCCTGCAGACCGCGATGGACAGCTGGGATCCGGAGTTCGGCAGCGGCTCGGAGATCTTCGGGGTGGGCCTCGTGTTCATCCTCGGCATCGGGATCCTGGCCTTGGGTGCCGTCGTCATGCTGATCCAGGCCCGCATGCGGCCAGGGTTCTTCCGTGGCGATACCATCCGGAAAGACACTCCCGCCCTGGTGGTCCCTGAGTAGCCGGGCGCGCCGAACAGCGAGAACGCCGGAAAGCGGCCAGTTCGCCGGAGCTATCCGGCGAACTGGCCGCTTTCGCGCGTTTTGGCAGTGTTTCACCAGTGATGGGCGACATCCACGACAAGCCGCGAGCCGCCGTCGGGTCCGTCCAGGGTGAAGACCCGGAACGGAAGCCTGGCACGGACACCCAAGCCGATGCTGGTAGTTCCTTCGAAACTCCCGGCGTAGACCACCTGACGGAACGTCTGGTAGCCCGATACGTTGGAGAGCTCGGCCTTGGCTGCCGGAACGTAGGTAGGCTGGCTGTACTGGTTGTACGACGGCGCCGTCACCACCACTTGCAGGTCGGCGTCACCGAGCACCGGGATGGGGAAGCCCGTTGCATCCTGGGTGATCACCGGAACGTACTGCACTGAATAACCGGCCACTTTCCCGGTCATGTCGATCACCAGTCGGTCGTAGCAGGGCTGTTGGCCCGTGCGGACATTGGTGACCTGCGCGGCGCTCATATCGGGGTCGGCCTTGGCCAGGGAACCCCAGGTGATGCCGCAATAGGAAGCCGCCGAGGCTGGCCCCGGTGCTGCCAGACCGAGCCCGGCCGCTGCCACAACAGCCGCCAAACCCGCTCCAATTTTCCTCATTTTTTGTGCCCCCTTCAGGCGAAGTTGATACTTCAACTGTAGGAGTGCATCCACGGATTTTGGCGGGTTGTGGCCGCTTCGGAGCACAACCGTTAAGAGGACCCCCGGCAGGTTACGGGCGGGTCATCCGAAGCCGCTTCCGGCATCAATTCCGGGCCGTTTCAGTCGGCTTCAACCACGTTTTCGTGACCGAAGATAACGTGATCAGCGCGTTATTCAGCCTTCGCAGTCCTTGCAGAACTTAAGGCCGTTCTTTTCCAAGGCAATCTGCGACCGGTGACGGACCAGGAAACAAGACCCGCACGTGAATTCGTCCGACTGCTCCGGAACCACAACGACGGTCAGTTCCTCGCCCGAAAGATCGGCGCCCGGAAGATCGATTCCTTCGGCGGTATCGACGTCTTCCACGTCGATGACAGCGGTCTGGGCACCGCCCCCGCGGGACGCCTGGAGAGCCTCAAGTGATTCAGCGGGAGACTCTTCTTCTGTCTTGCGCGGGGCGTCGTAATCAGTAGCCATTGAGGGTTCGCTTTCGTTGCTGCATAGTGCCTATTCCGGCACCTCAGTGAAGCAGTTTAGGGCATACTACCCGGCATCAACGAAAAGTGTGCTCAACGCAACATTGTGCAGCTTACAGCGCGGTTCCTACGTGGCCGTCGGCGGGCGTCCTGCGTGCGATTGGATGGCCTGGGCTCCTGCCACGGTCACCCCGCTCAGGGCTGGAAGCCATGTCCAATCCGAAGCCGACCCGTGCGATCCTTCAGGCTCGGGACCGGCGCAATCCAGGACGTACGCGGCCTCGATCCAGCGGCCCAGGGAATGGCCGAGTCGGGTAGCAAGTGCGGCCAGTGAGGTGATCATGGAGCAAAGCTATCCACCCCGCATGTGGGCGCCGTTTCCGGATCGTCACGGGCTTGTTAACTCACGCCGCTCCCGACCCTCCCCGGCCAAACAGCCCTCGCCTGCTAGTCCGCCAGCGCCTGCTCAACGATGTACTCGGCGATCGCCATGGACGAAGTAGCCCCGGGCGACGGCGCGTTCCGCACCAAAACGGTGTCCCGGCGTCGTGCGATGACAAAGTCGTCCACCAGCGATCCGTCGCCGTTCATGGCCTGGGCGCGGACGCCGCGGGTGCCAGGGAGAACAGTGGCGCCCTCCAGGGACGGAACAAAGCGGACAGCTTCGCGGATGAATTTCTTTCGGCTCACCACGGTCTGGAATTCACGGACAGCCGAGGGCACATTCTGCCGCGCAAAATTCCAAAAGCCCGGGAACAGCGCATAA
This sequence comes from Paenarthrobacter sp. TAF1, assembly GCF_052113825.1. Classification (NCBI taxonomy): domain Bacteria; kingdom Bacillati; phylum Actinomycetota; class Actinomycetes; order Micrococcales; family Micrococcaceae; genus Paenarthrobacter; species Paenarthrobacter sp. TAF1. Next base: position 16,389 of record NZ_JBFRDO010000025.1, on the reverse strand, counting down.
TCCAGGACATCGCGGACCCTGACATCCTTCCAGCCGTAGGATTCCCGGCCAAAGGAAATGAACGCATTCGGTCCGAGCATCATTTCGCCGTCGATGCGTTTGGTCAGATGCACGCCCAGGAAGGGATGCCGGGGGTCCGGGACAGGATAGATAAGGCCCTTCACCTGCTCGCGGGCCGCGCGGTCCAGGAGAAAGTACTGCCCGAAGAACGGCACGATCCTCGGGTTTGCGGCCTCGCCCGCCGCCTTCGCCAAACGGTCCGATTGCAGGCCGGCGCAGGCGACCACCAGGTCAAAGTGTTCACTGTCGTCCTTCGTATGGACAACCGCGCCACTCGCTTGCTGTTCCACCGACGTGACTTCCTGCCCAAGCCGGATGGTCCCTCCCGAGGCCCGGACGTCGTCGGCGAGCGCTTCGGTGATGGCCGAATAGTCGACGATAGCCGTTTCCGGCGAGTGCAAAGCGGAAAGCCCGACGGCGTTCGGCTCCACCTCGCGTATCCGGTCACCGCCCAGCATCCGTGCTCCGGGCACCCCGTTGGCTGTGGCGCGGGCAAAGATGTTGTCCAGGCGTTTTTGCTCCTCTGGTGTCTGGGCAATGACCAGCTTCCCGCATGCTTCGTAGGGAAGGGCCTTCGCGGCGCAGAATTCCTGCAGCAGCTCCACTCCCCTGCGGCACAGCCGTGCCTTCAACCCGCCGGGCTCGTAGTACAGCCCTGCGTGGACCACCCCTGAGTTGTGGCCTGTTTGGTGGGCAGCGAGGCGCCCTTCCTTCTCATAAACGGTGACCTGGACGCCGTCGAGCTTGTTGGAAAGTTCCCGCGCAACCGCGACGCCGATGATCCCGCCGCCAACCACGGCGCAGCGCTTGATCGGTTTCATGGCTGGCTCTCCTCGTCATCGGGGTCGGTCCGCGTCAAGGACAGCATTTCACGGAGTGGCCCCGCGGGCACGCAGTGCGGGCACGAAAAAGGGGCGGCACACTGGGTACCGCCCCTTTTTGCGTGGTGCGTGGGTTACTACGCGGTCGGCTGGTCGAAACGCTGGCCGGCCGGGTTGGACGGCAGGAGCGAGAGCACGAAAACAACGATCGGCACCACAACGAGCAATGCCAACCAGCCGCTGAGGTTGGCGTCGTGGAGACGGCGAACCAACAGGGCGAGAGACGGAATCAGGACTGCCAAGTAGAAAACGAGGATGAGGATGAGCCCCACTGCAGCACCAGGACCGGGAATTGTTCCGCTGCTTGTAGTGGTGGCACCAGCGGCGCCGAGAATGCCGGTGAGCAGCTGCAGGACGAAGCCCACGACGCCCAGTACAAGGGCGACCCACCAGTATTCGCTGCGGCTGGCACGGCCCGAGAACGCGGCGTACTTCTTGAAGAAACGCTTGACGGCTGCACCAATCGGAGCACCATAGTAGGGTGCCCACAGCGGCGGCTCGCCGGCTTGCGCTGCGTAGGGCTGGGTCTGTTGCGGTTGTTGCGGGTAGCTCATTGGTATATCCCCCGGGGTTTCGTTGTGATGAATGCGTACTCAGAGACGAGTCGACCCAATCGTAATGCCCCGAACGCTGTTTAGGCAGTTCGATGGACAAAATTAACCGGGATTTAGCCCAGTAACGGAATATGTCGCCCGAAAGCCGCATTCAGCACCCGGAACGTGAGCACGCGTCCGTCCCAAACACCCAGAACGTGAGGAAGCGTCCGCCACAAACACGCGGAACGTGAGCAAGGGTCCCACCCAAGCACGCGGGACGTGAGCAAGCGTCGGGAGGGTTACTGCGCGAAGTGCTTGCGGAGGTCGGTCTTCCTGATCTTGCCGCTGGCCGTGCGCGGCATCTCTTCCACGAACACCACGGACTTGGGGATCTTGTAGCGTGCCAATCGTCCGTCCAGATGCGAGCGCAACTGCTCTTCGGTCAGGGCAGCACCCTCCCGCAAAGTCACGATCGCCCTCGGGACTTCGCCCCATTTCCCGTCGGCCACTCCAATGACGGCCACGCTTCCCACGGCGGGCAATTCCGCAATGGCTGCTTCCACCTCGGCCGGGTAGATGTTCTCGCCGCCGGAAATGATCATGTCCTTGAGTCTGTCGGAGACGAATAAGAAGCCTTCCTCGTCCTGGTGTCCCATGTCCCCGGAGCGGAACCAGGAGGAGTCCGCGTAGCTGTCGGCAGTTGCCTCCGGCCGGTTCCAGTATTCCTTGATGACGTTGGGCCCGGAGATCTGGATCTCCCCCACTTCGCCCGCGCCCACGACGCTCCCGAACGGGTCAACGATCCGCACATCCGTGAAGAAGTGCGGCAAACCCGCTGATCCGGCTTTCACCTTGGAAGCGGAGACCGGGAGCATGGTGGCTCCCGGGGCGGTTTCGGTCATGCCGTAGCAGGCGGTGAATCCGATGCCACGTTCCTCATAGGCGTCCAGTACCCGCTGCGGAACGGCGGACCCGCCGCAGGTGAGTTTGTCCAGGGAGCTGAGGTCCGCCGTCGACCATTCCGGATGGTCGCAGAGCATCTGGAAGGTGGTGGGGACGCCGTTCAGGGTGGTGACCCTGTGCCGGCCCACCAGTTCCAGGACGCGACCGGCGTCGAACTTGGATTCGAGGACCACCGTGGCGCCCTTGAGCAGCATCGGGAGCAAACCCATGTCCAGGGATGCGACGTGGAAGAGCGGCGAAATCATGAGCGCTATGTCGTTGCGGCTCAGGTCCATGTCCACCACGGTATTGATGCAGTTCCAGGTGATGTTGCCGTGCGTGAGCAGCGCACCCTTCGGCTTCCCTGTGGTGCCGGAGGTGTAGAGGATCATGGCGGCGTCGTCCAGTGACACCGCAACATCCATCGCTGTACCGTCCGAGGCGCCAATCACCTCCTCATAAGGTTCGACGCCGGTCGGCAGCTTGACCGCGGACCCTTCAGGTCCGCCGTCGGGAGCCACCACAAACCGGTGGGTGACCGCAGTGTCAGCCACGGCGGCCGTCGCAACAGGCTCCAGGGCCGCGGCGTTGATGAGGATCCGGGCTCCCGAGTCCTGCAGCTGGAACTGAAGCTCGGGAGCGGCCAGGCGCGTATTGAGAGGCACGAAGATGGCGCCCACCAACCCGCAGGCAAAGAAGGTTTCCACAAAGGAGGGGTGGTTCTCGCCCAAGTAGGCCACACGGTCCCCTTTGGCCACTCCCCTGTCCTTGAGGGCGTTGGCCAGGTGATCTGCCCGGTCAGCCAGTTCGAGGTAGCTGAGCTTCCGGTCACCGGAAACAAGTGCTGTTGCGTTTCCGGACTTGCTGCGGCGGCGGTGCAGCCAGGATCCAACTCCGTTGTTGTCCATGGTGGTTTCTCCTAACTGACCGTAGAGAGGTCGTTGTTCTTAGACTCCCGCGTCAGCAGGATGAAGACAATCGACACCAAGGACATGATGGACAGGAACACCACGACGGGGACGATGCTCTGGCCTGCGTCCTTGTACAGTCCGGCGACGATTCCAGGGGTGAACCCGGCGCCGATCAAGGTAGCCAGCTGATAGCCGACCGCAGCACCCGTGTAGCGGTTGGTGGTGCCGAACTGTTCCGACACGAACGCTGCAAGGGGTCCGTAGAGGGACGAGTGCAGGACCAGCGCCACCGTGAATGCCAGGAAAATCAGGGCGATGTTTCCTGAGCTGAGCATCCCGAACATAGGGAACAGGTAAAGGATGAACAGGGCCAAACCTGTGACCATCACGGGGCGCCGGCCGAAGCGGTCTGACAAGCGGCCGCCCAGGAGGACGAACAGGATGGAAATCGCCGAAGCTCCCGCGAAGGCATAAAGCACGCCCTGCTGCGGTGCGCCCTTTGACACTGCGTAGGTGACGGAGAACGTGGGAAGCACTACCTGAAGGCCGAAGCCAGCAGCACCGGCAAACATGATCATGATGAGTGCTTTGGGGCGCTTCAGGACCTCCAGCAGCGGGATCTTCCGCTTGCTGCCTTGGGCGCTTTCCTTGGCTACGGCCTCGGCGAAGATCGGACTCTCGGAGACCCGGAGCCTGACGAACATGCCCACGATCAGCAGCACGAAGGAGAGCAGGAACGGCACGCGCCAGCCCCATGCCAGGAAGGCGTCTTGCGGCAGTGCGGAGAAAACGCCCATCACAACCGTGCCGAGTACGGCCCCTGTCGGCGCACCGGCGTTCACGAACGAGGCAGCGAAACCGCGCCGCTTGGGATCGGAATGTTCCAGCGCCATCAGCGCGGCGCCACCCCATTCACCCCCGACGGCGATGCCCTGGCAGACGCGCAGGAGCACCAGCAGCACGGCACCCCAAGGACCGATCACGCTGGATCCCGGGATCAAGCCGATCAGTGTGGACGCGACGCCCATCATGGCCATGGAAACGATCAACATTCCCTTCCGGCCGATCCTGTCGCCGAAGTGGCCGAAAATGATGCCGCCCAAGGGCCGGGCAACGTAACCGGCGGCGAACGTTGCATAGGCAGCTACGACGCCCACCCATTCGTCCGTTCCGGCGAAGAACACCTTGGGGAAGGCAACCGCTGCCGCCGTCGCGTACAGCAGGAAGTCGTAGAACTCGATGGTGCTGCCCAGATAGCTGGAAAGGATGACCGTACGCGCTTCTTTACGCTTTGCGGCCGTGCTCGACTGTGCGAGCGCAGTGTGTCCTGACATGGCTGTTCCTTGGAAGAGGAGGGAAGTTGCTGGAAAGGGAGTGTTTATTTGTAGAAGCGTGCGAGGAATTCGGCCACGACGGCCGGGCGTTCCTGGCCTTCGATTTCGATGGTGGCGTTGACCTTGATCTGGGCACCGCCCTTGACCTCGGTCACTTCGGCGATGCTGCCGTTCATGCGGACTTTGGAGCCGACCTTGACCGGTGACGTGAAGCGGACTTTGTCCAGCCCGTAGTTCACCTTGGTGGTGACGCCGTCGACGTCGAACAGCTCGCCCCAGAACGGGATGATCAGGGAAAGGGTGAGGAAGCCGTGGGCAATCGGGGCACCGAAGGGACCATCCTTGGCGCGTTCGGGATCAACGTGGATCCACTGCTGATCGTCCGTGGCATCTGCGAACAGGTTGATCTGCTGTTGGGTGATCTCCCGGTAGTCGGTGGTGCCCAGGTCCTTGCCGGACATGGTGAGCAGGGTGTCGAAATCGACGACGAGATTGGGCATCGTTGCCTCCTGGTTGTTGTGTTTTTCTGTGCGTTGTTCAGTGGGTGAAAGCACTCTCGCCCGTGAGGGCGCGTCCGACGATCAGTGCATTGATTTCGTGGGTGCCTTCGTACGAATAGACAGCTTCCGCGTCGGCATGGAAACGGGCGACGTCGGCGGCGAGCGTGATGCCGTTGCCGCCCACGACTTCGCGGGCCAGGGCGACGGTTTCGCGCATCATCAGGGACGTCTGCATCTTGGCCAGGGCGGAGTCCTGGTCCCGGTAGATGCCTTTGGCCTGTTGTTCGGTCAGGCGGGTCACCAACGAGAGCGAGGCGGTGGTATTTCCGAGCATTCGCGCCAGCTTTTCCTGCACGAGTTGGAAGGACCCCAAGGAGCGGCCGAACTGCCGGCGTTCCCTGACGTAGGCAAGGGCGGCTTCGAAGGCACCGGCCTGGATACCGGTGGCGATCCACGCGACATCGGATCGCATGGCCCGCAGCATCGCGGCCACGTCCTTGAAGGAATTTACGCTGTGCAGGCGCATGGCTTCCGGCACCCGGACGCCCTTCAGGGTGATGTGGGAGTTCTGCATCATCCGCAGGGACGTCTTGCCGTGGATCTTCTCCAAGCCGACCCCGGGAGCGGTCCGGTCCACGAGGAACCCCTTGACCTGTCCGTCGGCCACATCCCGGGCGAACACGCACAGCACATCCGCCGTGGAGGCACCCCCGATCCAGCGCTTGGCGCCGTCCAAAACCCAGCTGCCGTCTCCCGGTTCAAAGCGTGCGGTGGTGGAAAGCCCTCCCGCGATGTCCGAACCGTGCTCCGGTTCGGTCAGCGAGAAGACACCTTTGAGGGAGAAATCGATGACCTTGGGCATCCACTCCTTCTGCTGCTCCTCGGACGCACCCACCCGGATCGCTGTCCGGAACAAACCAGCCTGCGCCGTGTACCACGTAGCCAGGGAAGCGTCCGTGTGGGCAAGTTCGAAGATCCGGAAGCCGTGGAAGATCCCCCTCGCGGGGGCATCGACGGTCAGCTCATCCGGTTCCATCAGATCAAGGTCGACCAACGGCTGCGCCAGTTGTTCAGGGAATTCGCCCCGCTCCCAGTACTCGGCGAGCAACGGCTTCGCTTCGGTCTCCAGGAAGGTCCGCAACCTGCCCAGCACCCGGCGCTCTTCGGTGGTCAGGAGCGCCTCGGCGTCGTACCAGTCCGCCACCGAGTACAGTCGCTGATCCGCAACACTCGTGGTCATCTCAGCTACCCAACCCGAGCAGCCGGACGGCGTTGTCCTTGAGGATCTTCGGGCGGACTTCGTCCTTCAAGGGCAGGTCGGCAAATGCGCCCAGCCACTTCTGCGGAGTGATCAGCGGGAAATCCGTCCCGAACAGGACCTTGTCCTGCAACACCGAATTCGAGGCCTTCACCAGCGATTCCGGGAAGTACTTCGGCGACCACCCGGAGAGGTCGATGAACACGTTGGCTTTGTGTGTGGCGATCGAATTTGCCTCGTCCTGCCACGGCACCGAGGGATGGGCCATGATGATCTGCAGGCCCGGGAAATCGGCCGCCACGGCGTCGAGCAGGAGCGGGTTCGAGTACGCCAGCTTGATGCCGTATCCCCCGGGAAGCCCGGCACCCATACCGTTCTGGCCCGTGTGGAAAATACACGGCAACCCCAGCTCCTGGAGCGTTTCCCAGAGCGGGTAGAACTGCTCGTTGGATGGGTCGAAGCCCTGGAGTGAAGGATGGAATTTGAATCCCCGGGCACCGAGCTCAACGGCCTGGTGCTTGGCTCCGGCGATCGCGTCCTCACCCGTCCGCGGGTCCACGCTGCCGAACGGAATCAGAACATCGTTGTTCCGCCCGGCTCCGGCGATGAGTTCCGGGATGCTGTTTGGTTCGTGCTTTAGTTGCGTCCTTGCGTCGACGGTAAAGACGACGGCGGCCATGTTCAGTTCGCGGTACACCTCGGCGATCCTGTCCAGGGACGGGGTCCTGTCCTCGGCTTTGAAGTACTTGGCCGAGGCTTCCGTCAGGGCATCCGGGAGCGAGCCGTGGCCGCAGCTGTCCACTTCGAGGTGGACGTGCATGTCGATCGCATCAAGGGCAGCGGCGTCGATGCCGAGCTCGTATCGGTCAGCCATGATCAGCGGGCCTGTACCGCTTCGGGCTTGGCCGGTTCAGGCTGCAGTTCTTCCGGCAAGGGCAGGAATTCCTCACCGAAGCTCTGCAACGCGTCGGGGCCGAAGAGTGATCCGGCGTTCTCTACCAGTGCTTCGTAGCTCCAGCCGCCGTCGCGGTATTCGGTGGTTGCCGCCGTCGGGTGCGTCCAGACCTGCAGCCGGTCACCGCCGGCACCGATCGCCTGGCCGGTAATGCCGGCCGCCTTATCCGAGGCGAGGAAGGCGATGAGCCCGGCGACGTCGTCGGCAGTTCCGAAACCCAGGTCATGACGGAAGAACGACGGCATGGCCTCGCCACGCTCGTCAGCTTCCACGGCCTTCTGGAAATAAGGGACCGTCTTGGTCATCGCCGTCGCCGCCACCGGAATGACAGAGTTGACGGTCACGCCGGCCTTCTTCATCTCCAGCGCCCACGTCCGGACCATGCCCACGATCCCCGCCTTCGCAGCCGCGTAATTGGTCTGCCCGAAGTTGCCACGCTGGCCCGTAGGCGAACCGATAGTGATGATCCGGCCCGCGACGTTGTTTTCCTTGAAGTACGCGAAGGCCTCACGGACGCAGGTGAACGTGCCCTTCAAGTGGACGTTGATGACAAGGTCGAAGTCCTCGTCGGTCATCTTCAACAGGCTCTTATCGCGGAGGATTCCTGCGTTCGTGACCAGGATGTCCAAGCGACCGAACGTCTCCACGGCACCGGCGACCAATGCCTTGGCGGCATCCGTGGTGCCCACCGGAACGACGACGGCGGTGGCCCGGCCGCCGTCGGCCTCGATCTGCGCGACTGCTTGCGCTGCGGTCTCAGCGTTCACGTCATTAATGACGACGGCGGCACCCTGGCGGGCGAGCTCCCTCGCGTAAGCGAGACCAAGACCCTGTCCACTCCCGGTAACGATTGCAACCTTGCCGTTCAAGCTCATGGCGTGCTCCTTCGCATGCAGTAACCGGCCGGAGCCGGTGGGGCCGATCCCACTGCGTCGTGAGATCCTTGTCATGATCAATGAGAATACGGATCATTGAAAAAGTCAACGATTGTTTTTCATTACTATTGGAGTTGTCATGGGCCCGCAAAGCACCGAAGTGGAAACCCCGCGCCTGGCCGAGGCCAAAATCGGCAACGATGTGGGCCTGTTGCTGGCCAAACTGCACGCGACAGGCTCCCTTCTGAACAACAAGGCACTGGCGGATTACGGGCTTCGTGAGCGGTCCTTCTCCGTGCTGACACTTGCCTGCAGCGGCCTGGAACCTACGCAGCGCGAGCTCGCCGATTTCCTCAGCCTGGACCCCAGCCAAGTGGTCAGTCTGGTTGACGACCTTGAACACCGCGGCCTGGTCAAGCGGGCGCAGGGCAAGCAGGACCGGCGGGCCAAGATCATCGTTTCCACCGCGGAGGGCCGCCGGATCCACAACAAGGCCCGGGCTGCGCTCGAGGTGTGCGAGCAAACGCAGCTGGCAGCGCTCAGCGAGGACGAGAACACGCAGCTGCGGGCACTGCTGAAAAAGGCGCTGTGGGGCTAGGAGCAATGACGACGTCGACTTCCTCGGCCGGCCGGACTCCTACGCCATCGATCCAGCCCTTCCGATTGCGCGGGGCACCCACTCCGTGAGAGGACTGCCAGGTGCATTTGCTGACGCTTCCCGAAGTTCTGACGAGCAGCCCCGCAGAGCACGCCAGCGGGAAGTAGCAAATGTTGCCGATGACCTCCGCGCGCTGATGGCGAGGACCGCTGGCAACGGAACCGTGCGTTAAGAAACCACCCACAGGGGTACATCCTCACCATGGGCATCCACATCGGCACATCGGGCTGGAGCTACGATCACTGGGAAAGCGTGCTCTATCCCCCGGGACTGCCCGCCTCCAAGCGGCTGGCCCACTACACTGCGCGGTTCACCACCGTGGAACTCAACGCGAGTTTCTACCGCTGGCCCCGGGACACTACCTTCGCGGGTTGGCGGAACCGCCTGCCGGAAGGCTTCGCGATGTCGGTCAAAGCGCCGCGTGGCCTTACCCATGCCAAGAAGCTCTACAGCCCCGAGGTATGGGTGGAAAGAATCGTGCGCTGCTGGCACGAGCTCGGCGACAAAAGGGCGGTTCTGTTGGCGCAGTTGCCACCTGATTTTGCCCGTGATGATGCCCGGGTCGACTACTTCCTGGCCGCCCTGCCGCACTGGATCCGCGTCGCCGTCGAGTTCCGGCACGACAGCTGGGACCATCCGGACGTGTACGCGCTGCTGGAACGCCACCAGACCGCCTACTGCATCATGAGCGGCGCCAATCTGCCCTGCATCCTCCGGGCCACGGCTCCGTTCGTCTACATCCGCATGCACGGCCCGGACCACCAGCACCTCTACGGCGGCTCCTATTCGGACGACGATTTGAGGTGGTGGGCGGACAGGATCCGCGAGTGGAGCGGCGCCGGCAAGGACGTGTATGTCTACTTCAACAACGACGGCGGTGGTAACGCCGTGCGCAACGCTGACACTCTGCGGTGGCTGCTTGGGGTCAACTGACCCGGTGGCGGTCAGGCCAAGCGGGCGCGCACGATCTCGCTGACGGTCTTGCCATCGAAGCGCCCTGCGACCTTCGCGGTAACAGGCTTCATGACGGCACCGATGGAGCGCATTGAGAGTTCCTGGCCTTCAGCTTTCAAGGCATCAATGGTTTCCTCCACGATGGCCTCAACCTCTTCACGGGTGAGCGCTTTGGGGAGGTAGGCCTCGATGATCTCCGCCTCGGCAACTTCGGCCGCTGCGCGGTCAGCTTCCCCCGCCTCGGTGTAGATCTTCGCCGTGTCCCGGCGCTTGGCGGCTTCCTTCTGCAGCAGCGAGGTGACCTGGGCGTCGTCGAGCTCCACTGGCGTCTTGCCTGACTTTTCACGGGTGGTGATTTCACCCAGGACATTGCGAACCGTGGTCAGGGCAACTTTGTTGCCGGCCTTCATGTGGTCGACGACGTCTGCCTTCAAGCGTTCTTTGAGTGTCATACTGCTCCTTGTTCGAATTCCTCCTGCTATCTTCCCAGCAGATCCCCACGGGCGCTCATTGCCGGCAAATTGATGCTTGCGATCTTAATAATCAGCATGCTTAGCTAATTTGGAAACCTAGCGCCGAGGAGGACCACTATGCCGCTTTCAGAACGCGAGCGAAGGGTTCTGCAGCAGCTCGAGCGGGAGCTCTTCATCCAGGATCCCCACCTCGCCCGGCAACTGGAATCCGGTGTCCCCGTGCGCGGCCCCATCCACCCGCACCTCCGTGACGTCATGGCCGCCGCTTTGGGAGTACTGCTGGTCCTGATGGCGATACCTCTGCACGTACCCCTGTTTGGCGTGGCCGGCACACTTCTTGGGGTTCACGCGGTGTTGTCCCACCGCAACTACAAGAAACAGGCCCCCTCAAGATTCCTTTGACGGTGCCGGCACAGGCGGCCCCTGCCCGGGAGGTTCCTTGTCCAAGGGTCCGCTGACCACCACTTGGGCGGGACTGTGCAGGAGATAGCCGTTGAGCCAGGAAAACAGTGCCCGGATCTTTTGCTGGAGCCCTGACAACAGGGCTAAGTGCACCAGCAGCCAGGATAAAAACGCAAAGAGGCCCTGAAGCTGGATGCGCTTGCGACCAAGTTCCGCCACTGCCGCACCGCGTCCCACCATCGCCATGTAGCCCTTGTCGACGTACCGGAAAGGCGTTCGGCTGCCGCCGCCAAGGTCAGCAAGGATGTTCTTGGCCGCCCATTTACCCGCCTGCTGGGCTACCGAGCCCAACTGCGGCAATTTGGCTCCCGTTGAGTCCGTGATGTTGGCAGCATCCCCGATGACGTAAACGCCATCCACGTCCGGCGCTGTCAGGTCCGGGTGGACATCGACACGTCCACCCCTCCCCTGGGCCAGCCCCGATCCGGCGACAATGCCGCCCGCTTTCAGGCCGCCGGCCCAAACGACGATCTGCCCCGGGACGGAGCTCCCGTCCGCCAAGGTGACACCATCAGGCCGGACCTCCGTGACACCCACTCCCATGTGAAGCTGGACACCGACTTTCTGCAGGTGTTCGGTCGCGTACTTTTGGGACTTCGGGGAGAACATGTTCAACACGCTGGGAACCATGTCCACCAGGTGTACCCGGCAGCGGGCAGCCAGCTCGGGCGAGAAGTACTTCCGCACCACGTATTTGACGTTTTCAGCCATCGCTCCGGCTGTCTCTACACCTGTGGGACCGCCGCCGACCACCACCACATCCACGAAGCTGTCGGGATTCCCGTCAGCCTGGTCCAGCAACCGGGTGAGCCCGCCGCCAAGTCTTGTTGCGTCTGTGACGGAGTACAGGGGGAAGGCCAATTCCTCCGCGCCCGGAGTGTTGAAAAAGTTCGGGACGGCCCCCACGGCAAGGACCAGGATGTCCGCCCGCAGGGTCTGCCCGTCGGACGTCGTCACTGTGCGTTGCGATGCGTCCACGGATTCCACTTTGGCAGTGAGGACCTTGACCGTTTTGAGGCGGCGAAACACCGAACGGAGTGGCCGGGCAATGGCCGACACCCCGATTTGGGACGTAGCAAGCTGGTAGAGGAGGGGCTGGAACTGGTGGTAGTTGTTCGAGTCGATGAGCAAGACCTGTACACCCTTGCGGCCGAGTTCCCTGGCTGTTGCAACGCCTGCAAATCCGCCACCGACCACAATGACCTGGTATGTGTCCTTCATGCGAGCAACATACTTCACCGGGGGTCCGGGCAACAGAGGTTCCCGATCCGTCGTCGCGTGTTTATTCTCTGGACCGGTGGGTACGCAGTGGGTAGTGTTCTGCATTCGGCAACGCACGCGGAGGGGTGGCTTTTGTGAACGAGGACGGTTTGACGGACGCCGTGCAGGAGGCCGGCGCCGTGGAATTACTGCTGGTCCGGCATGGTGAGAGCGAAGGGAACCTGGCGGCCACCGAGGCGCGGCTGGCAGGGGCGGAGGTCATTGCGGTCCCGGCCCGGGACCCTGACGTGAACCTCTCGGGCACCGGACAGGACCAAGCCAAAGCGCTTGGGACCGCGCTGTCCCGCATCGCCGAAGACATGAGGCCGGACGCTGTTGTCTCCTCCCCCTACGCCCGTGCCAGGCAGACGGCGGAAATCGCCGTCCAGACTGCCGGATGGCCAGTGAAGGTGCTCACCGACGAACGTCTCCGGGACAGGGAATTGGGCATCCTGGACAGGCTGACAAGCCGGGGCGTGGAAAACCGCTACCCGGATGAGGCCGAGCGGCGTCTGTGGCTGGGCAAGCTGTACTACCGTCCGCCCGGCGGTGAGTCCTGGGCCGATGTTGCCCTCCGGCTGCGCTCGGTGCTGGACGAACTCAACACCTTGGGCTCGGGCCAGCGGGTGATGCTGGTCTGCCACGATGCCGTCATCCTTTTGGTCCGCTACGTCCTGCAAGGCATGTCCGAAGAGGAGATCCTGGACCTCGCTGCGACGACGTCGGTGTTGAATGCTTCGATCACGCGCTATGTGCGTCCCACCGGCTCGGGGCCCTGGGAATTGGAGAGCTTCAATGTCGCCGACCACCTCACAGAGCAGCGTGTCACAGTCACCGAACACGCCGGAGATGCCAGTGTCCACCCCCAGTGAACCCACTTTGGTGACTCCGTCCCTTCTGCGGGACTGGCCACTGCCGGCCCCTGGCGGGGACAAGTATTCGCGCGGGGCAGTCCTGGTCATCGGCGGGGCACGCGCGACCCCCGGGGCGGCCATACTCGCCGGGACGGCGGCGCTGCGTGCCGGGGCGGGCAAAATAACCTTGGCCGTGGCCGAATCCGCGGCGGTGCAGGTGGGCGTAACCCTGCCGGAGTGCGGTTCACCCGGTCTTCCCGAAACAGCCGACGGGTCATTGACCGGAGAAGGGCTGGAGCGTATCGGATCCGACCTGGAGCGGGCCGACGTCCTGCTGATTGGGCCGGGGCTGGATGATCTGGATCTGGCCGGGACGATGCTGCGGGCGCTCTTGGAGCGGGAGGAATCCAACGGTCCCGCTGACGCTGCGGGCGGTCCCGCCGTCGTTCTTGACGCCTATGCCCTGGGGGCACTTGGGAAGGTTGAGTCGCTGCTGGGACCATGGCGTGGGCGCCTGATCCTTACCCCCAATCCCACAGAGGCCGGGGTCCTGTTGGGGAAGGATGTCGATGACCTGGAAGCTGCAGTGATGGACATTGCCCAACGGTTCGATGCCGTGGTGAGCTGCCAAGGATTCATCGCCGGCCCGCAGGGGATGTCGGATCAAGGATCCGGACTCTGGAAGATCACCACAGGCTACGGAGGGTTGGGAACCTCGGGCAGCGGGGACGTCCTGGCGGGTGCGATTGCCGGTCTCAGGGCCCGCGGAACCAGCGACGCCCAGGCCGCCTGCTGGGGTACCCATCTGCATGCAGCCGCTGCGGACCGCCTGGCCAGCAAACTGGGTCCCCTCGGATTCCTGGCCCGGGAGCTCGCCGACGAACTGCCGGCCCTGATGGTGGAACTGAACACCTGAGTGCTCCACTAGGCTGCCAGCATGGGGACAATCGAGGGAAGTAATCGAACGCCGCGTGTCATTGCCAGTTTGTTCGGGCTGGCTGCAATAGCTGCATTCGCAGTTGTGGGAGCGTTCCAGATTCTTGTATGGAATCCCCTCGCAGCTGTGCCCGGTGCCAGCCTGGACGAAATTCATGAAGGGCTGGCGCGGGCCAACGAGTCAATCTCAGCGCCCACGGTTGTGACATGGGCCTTTTTGGGAACAGCGCTGGGGGCCGTTGTGGTGCTGCTTTCAGCGGCCGGCTCTCTCGGGCGGCTGAGGACCGTTGTCCTCCTCGACCTCCTGATCCTTGGGCTCGGCGCCCCATCCTATTCGTTGGTGTCTTTCCACGCCGGAATGGCTTTGGCTGATGCGTTCTTCATTTCCGGTGGCGATTACGCCCCGTGGGGCGGAGTGCTGTACACGGTCAGTGCGGCAGCCTTGCTTGCCGGGTTGATCGTGGTGGTCACCAATGGCCGATCCGGCGCGGCTCCCGCCACCGCCTAGGCCGGTTTCAGCAGCTCATGCTCCACGACGGCGGTACGGGACAGGGTCTTGTAACCCTCCTGTTCGAACAGGATAGTAATGACGTCGTCCTCGTGCCGCATCACCAGACCAGGCCCCCACTCCTTATGGACCACGGTGGACTGCAGGGGGAACTGTTCCTCGCCGCCCGGGGCCGCGGGGTTGCCGGAACCCGGTGCGTCTTGTTGGACCCCAGCGCAGGAATCGCAGTTGCCGCAGGGCTCCGGCAGCTCCTCCCCGAAGTAGCCCAACAGGAACTGGCGGCGACAGGCATCCGTCTCAGCGTAAGCCCGCATCATGGTCAGCCGGGACTGGTCAACCCTTTGCCGTGACTCGGCCAGATCCACAGCGCGATCGACCAGCGTAGCCGGTTTTGCCTTGGAAATGAGCCGGGTGCCGCGCTTGCCGGTTTTCACCGCGCCGGCCTCCTCCAACTGGTTGACCAGCCCGGTAACCCGCCGGGCGGGGAATCCCGTCAGTTCCACCAGGGCGCTCTTCGGAGCCGGCCCACCGGCGTTCCTGATCACCTTCAGGATCGTTTTGAGGGCACCAGGGTCCGGCGAATGGGTACCGAAGAACTTGCGCAAGCCCAGGTCCTCGGCCCGGTAATGCAGGATGGCCGCAGCAGCTTTGCCATCACGGCCCGCCCGGCCGATTTCCTGATAGTACGAGTCCAGTGACTCGGGGATGTCCGCGTGCACGACGAACCTGACGTTGGGCTTGTCGATGCCCATGCCAAAAGCAGTAGTAGCGACCACCACATCAAGTTGGTCGTCCAGGAAGCGCTCGTGAATGCTTTCGCGGTCCGCGTCCGTCCTGCCCGCGTGATAGGCCTCAGCACGCAGGCCCCGTTCGGTCAGTTTGGCAGCATACTTTTCGGTGTCTTTTCGCGTAGCCGCGTACAGAAGCCCCATCCCCTTCGACGCGGACAGCTCCACTACCTGTTCCACCACGGCTTTGCGCTTGGCCTTGTCCTCCTGGTGGCGTATGACGTCCAGGCTGATGTTGGGCCTATCGAACCCCCGGACCAGGACCAAAGGATCGCGCATGCCAAGCCGTTGGACGATTTCATCGCGGACCGGCGGGGAAGCTGTTGCCGTCAGCGCTATCACCGGCGGATTGCCCAACCGTTCGCGGACGTTGCCCAGCTCCAGGTAGTCGGGGCGGAAGTCATGGCCCCACGCGGAGACGCAATGGGCCTCGTCCACCACGAACATGGAGATGTCCAACGTGGCGATCCGGTCCACTGTCTCCTGCCTGGCCAATTGCTCCGGCGCGAGAAAAAGGAAGACAGCCTGGCCGGATTCGGCCGCTTGCCAGGCGGCCTCCACTTCAGAGTCACTGCGGGACGAATTTATGGCGACGGCGGAACCCTCACCCAGGTCCCCGGCAAGGCCCTCCAGTTGGTCCTCCTGCAGGGCAATGAGGGGAGAAACCACGACGGCGGGGCGCTTGGTTTGTTGGTGAAGGTGAAGTGCCGCTACCTGGTAGGTGGCAGATTTTCCGTATCCGGTCGGCATGACTGCCAAAACATCACGGCCCTCAGCAAGGGCGCTCATGCCGGCGAGTTGGCCATCGCGCAACTCAGGAAGGGAAAAGGAGGACGCCGCAAGGGCAGTCAGGGCAAGGTCAACTGACATGGAAAGATGGCTCCGCTTGGTGGTTCCTGCGGCCACTTGCATCAGCCGAGATGACCAGCCTAGCGCGAGGCACGGCTCAGCGCCGTTTACTAAGTCTGGGTTGTGGATAAGCGCCTTGGGGTGCTGCGGTTTTCTTGAGGGTTTCCTGAGGAAGTGTTGTGGGTTTGCAGGATTGGTTCTTGATCCAGGCCCGGCAAAGTATTTCTTGTCAGCCACACAGGCTGGAGAAACGGCCGGCCGGTCTCACGGTGGCCACACGAAAGGACACTGATCCCCATGGCCATCAGCCTCAAAACCACCTCCGGCAAAATCCTCGCCTCCGTCGCACTGGTCGGCACCGCAGCCGCCGTCGCCGGCATGGGAACCTACGGCGC
>NZ_JBFRDO010000024.1:0-36877 GCF_052113825.1 Paenarthrobacter sp. TAF1 | reverse complement strand
GGAAACGCCCGGTCCCATTCCGAACCCGGAAGCTAAGACCCACAGCGCCGATGGTACTGCACCCGGGAGGGTGTGGGAGAGTAGGACACCGCCGGACAACCATTAACGAAGAGCCCCAACCACGGTTGGGGCTCTTCCATTTAACACACCAGCCAGGCCCCAACGGGGCTGCAGCCGGATCGCCCGCTGAAACTAGCCGGAGAAGAACTCGGACAATTCCGAGATCAGCTTGTCCGGGGCTTTGTTGGGGCCGTCGTGCCCGAAGCCGGGAAGGATGGTGTAGCTGGACCCGGACAGGACATCGTGGATCTGTCCGCAGGCAACACCGAAGTAGGCGGGGCTCTTTTCACCCACCACGATCAAGGTCTCCAGCGGCAGTGCCAGGAACGGCTCGGCGGGCATGTCGGCCGCAATGACGGCCTTGATTTCCCGGACGCCACAGGTCATGAGCTCCCGCATCTGCTTGCCGACAGGGGTGCCGGCGGCCAGCTTGTTGGCCAGCGTCAGCATCGAGAGCGGCATTCGCGCGAAAGCGCCGCCTGTCTCAACTCCCTTGATGAGGACGGCGAGGGCGCGGTCGTAGTCTCCTGCCGCCGTCGCGCGTTCATAATCGGGCGTCCAGTCGGCTTTGACGCTGTGGTTGACCGACACGGCGGGATCATAGACGGCCAGCCGCTCCACCGGGAGCGTGCGTGCTGCATGCAGCGCCACCGCACCGCCGAAGCTATGGCCGAACACGTCGGTGCTGGACGTGTGCTCCATAACCGTTTGAAGGTCCCGGATATCGGCTTCCAACGTGTAGTCCTCGGCTTGGGGCGATGAGTCGCCCCTGCCACGCCGATTGAACGTGTGGACCGGCCGGCCGAGCGCCTCACTGAGCTTCTGGGCGAAACGCGTGTAATCGGAGGCGGTCACCATGGAGGCAGGAACGACGACTACGCCGGAGCCTGCCGCTGCCAGGTCACCACCTGTGGTGAGGAGTTCGAGGTGTCCGCCGTCGTGGGTCATGATGATGTCGCGCGTCATGTCTTGAGCCTAGCCGAGCCACCCGACAGCCGGCCGCATGGCAACCCCGTATGTGGATACCGAATCAGCTCTTGAAGTACTCCGAGATATCCGAAACCAGTTCATTCACTGCCGCGGGGACTGAGCCATGGAAGCCTTTGGGGGAGACTTCCAACGTGCTCCCTGGGACGGCCCTGTTCAACCTGGCTGCGGCGACTTTGTAGAACTGCGGGCTCTTCTTGCCCACCATGAAATGGGTGTTCGACGGCAGCACAGCGAAGTCCCGGGGCGTGTCAGCGTCCTCGAAGGCGGCCTTCAGCTCGCCGACACCGGAGGGCAGGAGTTCCCGGAAGACCTTGTTCACCTTGGTGCGTGAAACCACTGCCATGAGTCCTGCCAGGATGGGCTCGGGTACTCGTGCCAAGGCTGTTCCGGGCTCCATTCCACGCCGCATCCGTGCCATCGCGCGGTTGATGTCGCCCTTGTCCACAGCGTCCGCGAAGCCGGGCAGCCAATCCAGGTCCATGCTTCCGTCGATGTTGACGGCGGCATCGTAGACAGCGAGTTTGCCGGGTTCGTGGCCGGTCCCGGCGAAGTCCT
This sequence comes from Paenarthrobacter sp. TAF1, assembly GCF_052113825.1. NCBI lineage: Bacteria > Bacillati > Actinomycetota > Actinomycetes > Micrococcales > Micrococcaceae > Paenarthrobacter > Paenarthrobacter sp. TAF1. The sequence continues at coordinate 35,272 of NZ_JBFRDO010000024.1, read as the reverse complement.
GTGCGGCATTTAGCGCGACGGATCCGCCCAGGCTGTGGCCAAGGATGTTCCGTGCACCGGTGGCGTCCATGACGGTGCGGACATCCTCTACTTCCGTCGCCATGGAGTAGTTGTCCGGCTGCCCTGTGGACTTTCCCCGGCCACGACGGTCGTAGACGTCCACGGCCCAGCCGTCACCCAGGCCCTTGGCCAAAGCGATGGAAAACGGCCGGTAGATGAGGGCCGTCAGAAACGCACCCCCGATCAGCACCACCCTGCGCTCCCCGGGCGCCTCTTCGGCGCCGTAGCTGTACAAGGCGAGCCTGCCGCCGTCGTGTGTCCTGATCCCGCGTTCCTTCACCGGAACATCTTAGGTGGCTTCTGCCTGTCCTACGGGGAGGTGGTTCCCCGAGAGGAACCGGGCCACCCGTGCGGCAAGCCGCCGTCCCGGGCGCAGCGGGCCTTCGTGGAATTGCAGCGGTACCTGCGCGAACGCGATCGCGGGCACCGCGCCGGCCAGCGCCCGGGCCGTTTCGGCGAAATATGACGGACTCCAGCCGCCGCTGAGCATGAGGGTTGGAGTCGAGATTTTTGTGAAGTCCGCAATGTGCGCGTCGGCGTCAAGGACCGCCCGCATTTCCACGACGGCGGTGGGCAGCAGGGAACGCATCTCCAGTCCCAGCCTGGTTTGGGCGGACAGCACGCTCAAAGTCCGCAGGGCCCGCATCGGAAGATAGGAAATCGGGCCGGCCGTTCCCAACCCCTGTACAAGGTGTGCCCAGGCCTGGTCCAATTGGCCCGCGGTGACTGCTTCCTCCAGCTCCGGCCGCCACCGGCTGCTCAGGTTGCCGGACAACGACACCGCGGCGTCGTAGGTGACCAACCGGTTGATGGTGGTCCGCCGTGCGGCCTGGAGCGCCACGAACCCACCGTAGCTGTGCGCTACGACGTCGGTGGATCCGCTCTTTTCCATGACTGCCTGGAGGTCCGCGATCTCAGTGTCGACGGAATAGCCCGGGGGCTGCGGTGCCGAATGGCCACGGCCGCGGCGGTTGTAGCTGTGGACCGGGCGGCCCAGCATCACGCTGAGGGTACGCGCGAACGGCCAGTACAGGGCGTCGGTCACCAGGGTGCCGTGGACAAGCACGACGCCGGCCGTTTCCGCGGGCGCTTTGGAACCGGGGATTGTGGCAGCCGACGCGGGCCTGAAGCTGTGCACCTCAAGGTGCCCGCCGCCGTCGTTCGTTTCAACTGTCCATGTCTCCACCGTCCGAGTCTATGCTTTTCACCGTCGGGCGAAGTCCGGAAATGAAGGTCCGCAATCACCGGTAAACTTAAGGACTGTGACTTCCGCAAACACCCCAGCCCTGAACACCTCCGCAGAGCCCGTCGACGCCAGCGAGCAAATGCGCATCCGCATGGAGAAGCGCGCCAAGCTGATCGAGCGGGGCACAGAGGCTTATCCGGTGGGTGTCGAACGGACCCATTCCCTCGGCGAAATCCGCGAGAAATACGGGCACCTCCAGGCCGATGAGACCACCGGAGACGTCGTAGGCATCACCGGCCGCGTGGTCTTTGTGCGCAACACCGGCAAGCTCTGCTTCGCCACCCTCCAGGAAGGCGGCGTGGACGGCAAGGGCGTGCGCGTGCAGGCCATGCTGAGCCTCGCGAACGTAGGCGAAGAAGCACTGGCCGATTGGAAGGCCCTGGTCGACCTCGGCGACCACGTATTCATCAAGGGAGAGGTCATCTCCTCCCGCCGCGGCGAGCTGTCCGTGATGGCAGATTCCTGGTCCATGGCTTCCAAGGCCCTGCGCCCGCTTCCCGTGCTGCACGCAGAGTTGAACGAAGAAACCCGCGTCCGCCAGCGCTACGTGGACCTCATGGTCCGTGACGAAGCCCGCGAGATGGTTTACAAGCGTGCCGCCATCACCCGTTCGGTCCGCGACACCCTTGACCGCCACGGATACGTGGAGGTGGAAACCCCGATCCTGCAGCTGGTCCACGGCGGCGCCACGGCCCGTCCGTTCGAAACGCATATGAATGCATTCGACCAGAAAATGACCCTCCGCATTGCCACGGAGCTTTTCCTTAAGCGCGCAGTCGTGGGCGGAATTGATCGTGTTTACGACATGGGCAGGGTCTTCCGCAACGAGGGCGTGGACTCCACCCACAGTCCGGAATTCACCACGCTTGAATGCTACGAGGCATGGGCTGACCAGTTCGTCATGGCCGATCGCATGAAGGAAATCATCCTGAATGTGGCAGATGTTGTGGGTACCCGCACCATCCAGACCGAAGCCGGGGAAATAAACCTCGACGGCGAGTGGGCCTGGCTTGCGGTATACCCCGGTATTTCCGAAGCAGTGGGCGTGGAAATTACGCCGGATACCACCGTGGAGGAGTTGTTGGCGATTGCCGCCAAGCATGACGTCAAGGTGGACCCGAAATGGGATGCCGAGAAGATCGTGGTGGAACTCTTCGGCGAAATCGTCGAGCCCACGCTCCTTAACCCGACTTTTGTCTATGACTACCCGCCGTCGGCCCAGCCCCTGGCCCGCCCGCACCGCGAGGATGGCCGCCTGATTGAGGCCTGGGACCTCATTATTGGCGGAATGGAGCGCGGTACTGCATTCTCCGAGTTGATTGACCCTGTTATCCAGCGCGAACGCCTCACGGAGCAATCCCGCAGGTCTGCCGCCGGTGATGAAGAAGCCATGCAGCTGGACGAGGACTTCCTCCGCGCACTCGAATATGGCGCGCCGCCCATGGGTGGAATCGGACTTGGCATCGACCGCCTGGTCATGTTGTTCACCGGTGCCGGAATCCGCGAAACCATTCTTTTCCCCTTGTTGAAGCCTGAAGGGCACTGATCATGGAGTACATCGCAGTCCTGGCGCCGTCCGTGGTGGTCGGTTTGATTTTCTGGTTCGCCATGAAGTCGATCTTCAACGCGGATAAATCCGAGCGCCAAGCGGAAGCCCGCGCGCAGGAGGAGGCCAATTTGAGAAATCAGGGTCCGGCTCCGGAAGGTCCAGCGGCTAAATAAGCCCGCAATTGGCTTCCGCTAACGGAGGAATCCAATTGTGCTTTGACGTGCATGCTTGCCGTGACAGATAATCAAGAAAGAAACCCGGGGAATTTCTGATTATCCAACCCTCCGAATGAGAGGCAACTCATGGCACAGAAAGTAAAAATCATCCTCGTCGATGACCTGGATGAAGGGGCCGCGGACGAAACTGTCCGCTTTGGCCTGGACGGCGTGAGCTACGAGATGGACCTGTCCACCGCTAACGCAGCTTCCCTCCGGAAGGCCCTGGAACCATACGTAGCCAAGGCCCGGAAGACTTCCGGTCGTGCAACGAGGGGCCGCGCTACTGCAGCCCGTAACCAGGATTCCGCGCAGATCCGGCAATGGGCCCGTGACAACGGTTACACGGTCAACAGCCGTGGTCGTATTCAGGCAGAAATTCAGGAAGCTTACCAAAAGGCCAATTCCTGATTCATCACTTCAATGCCCCGGCAGATGCTGCCGGGGCATTCGTTGTTTAAGCGGGGTTTGTTTAGGCTCCGGCGAGCCCATGGCTGGGAATATTCTGTGAATCCCCTGCCCGGGTGGAAAGGCTCCTTAGAGCCCATTTTTGATTCACCGCGATTCCAGGGGCCCGGGTCCGAAAACCCACAGCCCGGGTTCCGCCTGCGGGCAGGGCGGCAGGGTGTCACCGCCGGCGCTTCCGGTCAAGGCTGCCAACTGGATTTATTCCGCAACGACGTCATGTTTCCCCTGTGGCGAACACGCTCCAAAAGTGTTGCCCGGGCACGTAGCATCAAAGTACGTCGTAGCTAGGAGTGTGGCGAAATGTTTGAGAGATTTACGGACCGTGCCCGTCGCGTGGTCGTCCTTGCCCAAGAAGAGGCACGGATGCTCAACCACAATTACATTGGTACCGAGCACATCCTCTTGGGTCTGATCCACGAGGGTGAAGGCGTTGCAGCCAAGGCGCTCGAGTCCCTGAGCATTTCGCTCGATGGCGTTCGCGAGCAGGTGCAGGAGATCATCGGCCAGGGCCAGCAGGCCCCGTCCGGTCACATCCCCTTCACGCCGCGCGCCAAGAAGGTGCTTGAGCTTTCGCTCCGCGAGGCACTGCAGCTCGGCCACAACTACATCGGTACTGAGCACATCCTGCTCGGCCTCATTCGCGAAGGCGAAGGCGTTGCCGCACAGGTGCTGGTCAAGCTTGGTGCCGACCTCAACCGGGTCCGCCAGCAGGTCATCCAGCTGCTCTCCGGCTACCAGGGCAAGGAGACCGCAGGCAGCGGCTCCGGCCAGGGCCAGCCCGAAGGTACCCCCGCCGGCTCAGTGGTGCTGGACCAGTTCGGCCGCAACCTGACGCAGGCTGCCCGCGAAAACAAGCTCGATCCTGTGATCGGCCGCGAGCAGGAGATGGAACGCGTCATGCAGGTCCTCTCCCGCCGCACCAAGAACAACCCTGTGCTGATCGGTGAGCCGGGCGTCGGCAAGACCGCCGTCGTCGAAGGCCTCGCCCAGGCGATCGTCCGCGGCGATGTCCCGGAGACCATTAAGGACAAGCAGCTCTACACGCTGGACCTTGGCTCACTGGTTGCCGGCTCCCGCTACCGCGGTGACTTCGAAGAGCGCCTGAAGAAGGTCCTCAAGGAAATCCGCACCCGCGGCGACATCATCCTGTTCATCGACGAGATCCACACCCTCGTTGGTGCAGGTGCTGCCGAAGGCGCCATTGATGCTGCGTCCATCCTGAAGCCGATGCTTGCCCGTGGCGAACTCCAGACCATTGGTGCCACCACCCTGGACGAGTACCGCAAGCACATCGAGAAGGACGCCGCTCTTGAGCGCCGCTTCCAGCCGATCCAGGTCAAGGAACCCTCCGTCGCGCACGCGATCGAGATCCTCAAGGGCCTTCGCGACCGTTACGAGGCACACCACCGCGTCACGATCACCGACGGCGCCCTCGCCTCAGCCGCGCAGCTGGCCGAACGCTACATTTCGGACCGCTTCCTGCCGGACAAGGCGATCGACCTCATCGATGAAGCCGGCGCACGCCTGCGCATCCGTCGGATGACGGCTCCGCCGGAGCTCAAGGCCATGGACGAGCGCATTGCCGAAGTGAAGATGGAGAAGGAATCCGCCATCGACGCCCAGGACTTTGAGGGTGCTGCCTCACTGCGCGACAAGGAGCAGAAACTCATTGCCGAGCGCGCGGAGAAGGAACGCAACTGGAAGTCCGGCGGCATGGACGACATTTCCGAGGTTGACGAAGACCTGATTGCCGAAGTTCTTGCGAACTCCACGGGCATCCCTGTCTTCAAGCTCACCGAGGAAGAGTCCTCTCGACTGCTCAAGATGGAAGACGAACTGCACAAGCGCGTCGTCGGCCAGGACGAGGCCATCAAGGCCCTGTCGCAGGCCATCCGCCGCACCCGTGCAGGCCTGAAGGACCCCAAGCGTCCCGGTGGCTCGTTCATCTTCGCCGGCCCGACCGGCGTCGGAAAGACCGAACTCGCCAAGGCTCTTGCCGAGTTCCTGTTCGGTGAAGAGGACGCCCTCATCACGCTGGACATGTCCGAGTACTCCGAGAAGCACACGGTTTCGCGTCTCTTCGGTGCTCCTCCGGGCTACGTCGGCTACGAAGAAGGCGGCCAGCTCACCGAGAAGGTCCGCAGGCGTCCGTTCTCCGTGGTCCTGTTCGATGAAGTAGAGAAGGCCCACGCGGACCTCTTCAACTCCCTGCTGCAGATTCTGGAAGACGGCCGCTTGACCGACTCCCAGGGCCGCGTGGTGGACTTCAAGAACACCGTGATCATCATGACCACCAACCTTGGTACCCGCGACATCTCCAAGAGCGTGGCCACGGGCTTCCAGTCCGGCACGGACACCCAGACGGGCTACAACCGGATGCGTGCCCGGGTCACGGAAGAGCTCAAGCAGCACTTCCGCCCCGAGTTCCTCAACCGTGTTGACGACGTCGTGGTGTTCCCGCAGCTGACCCAGGACGAGATCATCGAGATCGTGGACCTGTTCGTCACCCGCCTGGAGCGCCGCCTCAAGGACAAGGACATGGGCATCGAACTCACGCCCGCAGCCAAGGTACTTTTGGCCACGCGTGGTTACGATCCCGCCATGGGTGCCCGACCGCTGCGCCGGACCATCCAGCGCGAGATCGAGGATCAGCTGTCCGAGAAGATCCTGTTCGGTGAGATCCACTCCGGCGACATCGTCGTGGTGGATGTGGATGGCGAAGGTGACGACGCCAAGTTCACGTTCGAAGGGAACGCCAAGCCGCGCATCCCGGAGATCGCTCCCACCGCGTAAGGCACATAGCCTCACAGCACAAGGCCCCGCCCGCTCCGCAAGGAGCAGGCGGGGCTTTGTGCAATCCGAGAAAGGAATTCATGCGCGTTTTGATGGTGGCTCCGGGCACGCGGGGTGACGTTGCCCCCATGGCCGGGCTAGGTAGCCGCTTGCAGGGCCTGGGCTTCGAGGTTGCGATTGCGGCCAACCCTGCCTATGCGCCTTTGGTGGTGGATTCGGGGTGCGAATTCAGGCTCCTGCCCGGTGACCTGGCGGCTTTGATCAGCCACCCGGCCCCGGGTGCAAAGGCCCCGGGTGCAAAGGCCCAGGGTGCAAGCGTGCTCGATTTCTGGAGAAACCTCCGGGAGTACATGGACGATGCCGCCACCGGCGCTCTCGCGGCGGCCGAGGCTGGGGCCGACGTGATTCTGGCCAATTCGGTGGCGCCCTACGCGTATGACGTTGCGGAGGCATTCGGCATTCCCGCCCTCGGGGCACACCTGCAGCCGACCGAACCAAGCGCCGCCTATCCGCCTGTGCTGATGAACTCGGCACGCAGTCTTGGTTCGCTGGGGAACAGGATCATTGGTGAGCGCGCATCCGCTGGCCCGGCGCCCTATGACGCCCCCAGCGCCCGCCTTCGAAAGGCGCTGGGGCTGAAAAAGGAAAGCCGTGCGGCCGGAGAGCGGAGGCGGAGGAAGGCGTCGGCCACTGTCCTGCACGGCGTCAGCCCGACCGTTCTCCCGAGGCCCGCCGATTGGCATTCCGGCTTGGTGATGGCCGGGTATTGGTGGCCCGCCGTCAAACAGGATTGGCAACCGCCTGCTGGCCTGGTGGATTTCCTGGCCGACGGTCCGCCGCCTGTTTTCGTGGGCTTTGGCAGCAGTGCACGCATTGACCCGGAGTTCATCCTCGAAGCCACGCGCCGCGCCGGGGTGAGGGCTGTGGTGCAGGGTGTGGAGGGTTCCCTGGGTCCGGACGCGATCGGCATCGGAAGTGTTCCGCATGAGTGGTTGTTCCCGCGCATGGCTGCCGTGGTTCATCACGCAGGGGCGGGAACCACCGCCGCCGGCTTGCGTGCCGGTATGCCGACCGTGGGCGTGCCCGTTTACACGGACCAGCCTCTCTGGGCTTCCCGGGTGGCCGCCCTCGGTGCCGGACCCGGGCCAATCCCGTACAAGAAGCTCACTGCAGAACGGCTCGGAGAGGCCATCAATCAAGCCGTGAACACCCCGTCGTATGCACAGCGGGCGGAGGAACTCGCGGCGCGCATAGCTACCGAAGATGGAACCGTCGCAGTAGTCGAGGCTTTGCGGCGCCTCTGAGACCTTGGGGAATATCTGAAAGTACTGTTTCACTCTGAGTGAAAACATGTGTGATCAGGAGCACATTTCGTGTTGAATCAGAGCATGGACTCTGCTGACACTCATGCCTCGGGCGAACAGCCCGAAACACCGTTCCACGATCTGGACCACTACCTCTCCATTCCACGGGTTGCCGGCCTCACCCTAAGCCCGGACGGCAAGCGCCTTGTCACCACCGTGACGACGCTGAACGGCAAGGCGACAGAATTCGCTACGGCCCTCTGGGAGCTCGACCCCAGCGGCCGGAACCACGCACGCCGCATCACCCGAAGCGCCAAAGGTGAGGCCGGCGCCGTCTTCGCCGCCAATGGCGACCTGTACTTCACCTCGGCGCGCCCGGATCCGGAAAGCCCGGACGCCGACCCCGTCAACGCACTATGGCTGCTCCCCGCGGACGGAGGAGAAGCCCGCGTGGTGCACTCCCGGGCCGGCGGGATCAGTTCCGTCATGGCCGCGAAGGACGCAGACGCGACCTTCGTCAATGCCGAGGTCCTGGCCGGTTCCACGGACGAGGACAACGACGAAGAACGCCGCAAGGCCCGCAAGGATAAAAAAGTTTCCGCCATTCTGCACACGGGCTACCCCGTACGCTACTGGGATGCCGACCTCGGTCCCGCAGAGCCGCGGCTCTTCGCCGTGGAGCCGGGCGAAGCGAAGGAGCCCGGCAAACCTTCCACCGTGGATGCCAGCGCGCCGCTCACGCTTCGCAACTTGACGCCCGGTGTCGGCGGTTCGCTGCGCGAGGCCAAAACCGTGGTGAGTCCCGACGGCAAGACCATCTACACAAGCATGACCAAAGCGCTTGCGAAAGCAGACAGCCGCGAGGTGCTCGCCGCCGTCGACGTCGCCACGGGCGCCATCAAGGTGCTGCTGGACCATGAGGGCATGAGCTACTTCCCTGGGCCGGTCGGCCCGGACAACCGCACGCTGGTGGTGGAGAGCGAAAGCGACACGACGCCCACGCAGGCGCCCCAGGTAAAGCTTCACCTGCTGAACGTTGCGGGCGGAGAAACCACTGATCTGGAGCCCCTCGCCCACCAGTGGGACCGATGGGCAACTGCGCTCGCCTGGCTGCCGGACGGCTCTGCCATCCTTGCCAAAGCGGACGACGACGGCGCGTCGCCGATTTTCAGGATCAACGTCGCCGACGGTGGCGTTACCCAGGTGACGAAGGACGGTGCGGCGTACACCGACGTCGTGGTTTCACCCGACGGAACCACAGCGTATGCGTTGCGCAGCTCGTACGGGTTCCCGCCCGAGGCCGTGCGGATCGACCTCGCCACCGGAGAAGTGGTCCGGCTGCCGGCGCCGGCGGAACGTCCCGCCTACAAGGGCAGGCTGGAGCGCGTGGAGACGACGGCGGAAGACGGCTCACGCGTGCCCGCGTATCTGGCGCTCCCGGACAAGGCCTCCGCAGACAGCCCCGCACCGCTGCTCCTGTGGATCCATGGTGGCCCCCTGGGCTCGTGGAACGCCTGGACCTGGCGCTGGAACCCGTGGCTGTTGGTTGCCAAGGGCTACGCCGTCCTGCTGCCGGATCCCGCCCTGTCCACGGGCTACGGGCAGGAATTCATCCAGCGCGGCTGGGGTGAATGGGGAAAGAAGCCCTTCACGGACCTGATGGCCATCACTGACGCAGTGGTGGCCAGGCAGGACATTGACGAAACAAGGACTGCGGCCATGGGCGGCTCGTTCGGCGGCTACATGGCCAACTGGGTGGCCGGCCAGACGGATCGGTTCAAGGCGATCATCACCCACGCCAGCCTGTGGGCGCTGGACCAGTTCGGTCCCACCACTGATGCGGCCCAGTACTGGCTGAAGGAAATGACCGTGGAGATGGCCATGGCCAATTCCCCGCACCTGAACGTGGGCAACATCAAAACGCCCATGCTGGTGATCCATGGAGACAAGGATTACCGGGTGCCGATCGGTGAAGGCCTGCGTCTTTGGTACGAGCTCCTATCCTCCTCGCAGCTGCCCGCTGATGAGAATGGCCAGAGCCCGCACCGCTTCCTGTACTTCCCGGACGAAAACCACTGGGTGCTGCAACCGCAGCACGCGAAGGTCTGGTACGGCGTGGTGGAACACTTCCTGGCCAAGCAGGTGCTGGGTGAGGACGTTGCGCTGCCGGAGGAGCTGGGGGTCTGATGCAGGCCGGCAGCTTGGCGGATCAGCTTCCGCACAACCGCCGGATGCCGGGGGCATAGGCGTCGGGAATCTCCAGTATTCCGCCGTGCTGCCAGATGCGCTTGCGGCCGTGGCCTGGCGTTGGATGAACTTTGCGGACTGGAAGCCGATTCCGTGCGCAAGAGGATTGCTGTCGTACCAACTCTTAGGCCAATAAGTCTTGGCGCAGGACCGCGGCGCCCGCGTTTGTGGTCACGAAGCCCCCACTTCCGCGCACCTCGTTAGGATGGGGGAGTGAATTCGTCCTTCAGCCTTCGCCCTGCCCGCACCAGCGATGTGGCAGCCATCAAGAGGTTGGTGGCACCCTTGGCCGAGGAGCGGATCCTGATGGCCAAGGAGACTGTGGCTTACTACGAGAGTCTCCAGGAATTCCGGATTGCCGAGTCCGATGCCGGCGAGGTCATCGGCTGCGGAGCCCTGCACGTGATGTGGGAGGATCTGGCAGAGATCCGCACTCTGGCCGCAGCTGACTCCTGGCGTGGCCGTGGCGTGGGGCATGTGCTGGTGGAGAACCTGCTGGAAGAGGCGAAGGCGCTGGGTGTCAGCCGGGTGTTCTGCCTGACCTTTGAAGTGGACTTCTTCAAGCGCCATGGATTCGAAGTCATGGCGGACCAGTCGGCCGTTGACCCGCAGGTCTACTCCGAGCTGCTGCGCTCGCATGACGAAGGTGTGGCAGAATTCCTGGACCTCGCCCGGGTCAAGCCCAATACCCTGGGTAACACCCGCATGATCAAGCAGCTTTAGGGCGTACGCGGCACTTCCCGAAAAAATCCAGGCGAAAAGATCCACAAAAAATCCACGCAACTTGGCGTGCAATCAACCCTGCCCGATTATGGGTGATTTATTAACTCTTCTCATATATCCAGTTGATGGATAAACTGGTCAAGGCTTGCTGGGGAAGCTTCCACCACTCGGTCAATTTGAGAGAAGATCATGCAGTCCCACGCGTCCTTTTCAGATGTTTCAGAACTCCAACTCAGCGTGCGCGGTCCAGTGTTCACGCCTGCCGATCCCGGCTTCGCCGCAGAAGTAGCGGCCTTTAATTTGTCCACCCAGCACCAACCGGATCTTGCCTTCGGCGCCCTCGACGCAGAGGACGTTGCGGCGGCGGTCCGTTGGGCTGCAGAACGCAGAATGCCCGTTTCCGTACAGTCCACCGGGCACGGCGCAACCAATGCCATTGAAGGCGGGCTGCTGATCAGCACCCGCCGCATGCTGGAACTCAGCATCGATCCCATCGAGAAGACGGCCCGCGTGGGTGCGGGCGTCCGCTGGAGGGCGGTGGTGGACCACGCCGCGACCTTCGGATTGATGGGACTCTGCGGTTCCACCACCGACGTCGGCGTGGTGGGTTACACGCTGGGCGGTGGCTTGCCGATCCTCGGCCGCAAGTACGGTTTCGCCTCGGACCACGTCATTGCCTTTGAGCTCGTCACCGCCGATGGCACCCAGCGCAGGGTGACCAAGGACGAGAACTCCGAACTCTTCTACCTCTTGCGCGGAGGCAAAGGGAATCTCGGGATCGTCACTGCCATGGAATTCCATTTGTTCCCAAGTTCGGACCTCTTTGCCGGCGGCCTCTACTACGACGGCGCCCATGCAGCCGCTGTCTTGCAGCAGTTCAGCGAATGGGTGCCGGAGCTGCCACCGGAAGCATCGGCGTCGTTGGCGTTCCTGCGGCTGCCGGATATGGACATCGTCCCCGAGCCCCTGCGCGGCAAGTTCGTCGTGCACCTTCGCTACGCCTACCAAGGCGATGCCGCTGTGGCCACGCAGCTCCTGGAGCCAATGCGCAAGAGCGCTCCGTTCATGATGGACGGAACGGGCCCCCTGGAATCCACCCAAATGGACATGGTCCATCAGGATCCGGAGCAGCCAGTGCCCGTGCGGGAACGGGGCTTCCTGCTGGACCGACTGGACCAGGGCGCCAAGGATGCCATCCTGCGGCACTTCGGTCCCGACGTCCCAAGTCCCGTGCTGATGGCCGAAATCCGGCTCCTGGGTGGGGCTTTGGCTGTCTGCGCTGACGGGGAAGACATGGTGGGAGCCCGCGACGCCGCGTTCAGTTTCTTCATGGCGGGCATGGCTGTCCCTCCTGTGGCGGAGCTGCTTCCGGGCGTGTTCGACGCCGTTCGCGAGGACCTGCGCGACGCCTCCAGCGGCGGGACGTTCGTCAACCTGCACGGACACTTCGTGGACGCCGAGGACAGGGAGCGTCCGTGGGGACCAAGCGTCCGTGAGCGCCTCCGCAAGGCCAAGGCCGAATTGGATCCGCACAACATGTTCAGCTTTGGGCACGTCGTAGGGCTGCCGGTCATCGACCAGACCGTCCTGCTGGAAGACGTTGCCACCGGCGGCGACGCCGTTCTGAACAGCTGAAGGGGATGCGGACAATGGACCATAGGGTCACGTTCCCGGATTTCTCCGCCTTCCAGATCGACCTCCCCCACGGGCCGTGGCCGCATGAAGTCCACTGGACCGGCGACAGGAATTCGGACCCGGACCTCTACTCGGCGTTCTGGCCCGAGTTCAATCCCAGGCCGGAGGCGGACGGAGTGACGGCTCCGCCCACCAAGGACTAGGGGCTCGTCATCGACAGCGGCAGGGACAGCTATCAGGGCTGTTCCTGCCGCTATTTAAGTACTGTTTCCCACCCGGTAAGGCCTACCGGGGCCCCGGTTGCCGGTAGTAGGGTCAGATCACCAGCCACAGCACGCCAGGAGCATCCAATGAAAAAGCTCATCAATGATCCACGCGCCGTGGTGGACGAGTCCGTTGACGGGTTCGGCATGGCGCATGCCGACATCGTGGACGTCCACCCCGACCCCAAGTTCGTCGTCCGGAAAGGTGCACCGGTTGCGGGCAAAGTTGCCCTCGTCTCCGGCGGTGGCAGCGGCCACGAGCCCCTCCACGCAGGCTTCGTCGGACTCGGCATGCTCGACGCCGCTGTCCCCGGCGCTGTCTTCACCTCACCAACACCGGACCAGATCATTCCGGCGACTGTCGCCGTCGACTCGGGTGCCGGCGTCGTGCATATCGTGAAGAACTACACCGGCGACGTCCTGAACTTTGAAACCGCAGCCGAAATGGCCCAGGCCGAAGGTGTGCGCGTCCGGTCGGTGCTGGTCAACGATGACGTTGCCGTGGAGGACTCGCTGTACACGGCCGGGCGCCGCGGTGTTGGCGGGACCGTCCTGGTGGAGAAGATCGCGGGAGCTTCCGCGCAACGCGGAGACGACCTCGACGCCGTGACGGCCATCGCCGAGAGGGTAGTTGCCAACGTCCGTACCATGGGCGTCGCCCTGTCCGGTTGCACGGTGCCCCACGCGGGAACGCCGAGCTTCGAACTGGCCGATGACGAGATCGAGATCGGCATCGGCATCCACGGGGAGCCCGGCCGCCACAGGATCGCCATGGAAAGCGCCGACGCCATTACGGACCGCTTGCTTGAACCTGTGTTGGAGGACCTTTCCCTGGCCTCCGGCGACAAGGTGTTGTTGTTCGTCAACGGCATGGGCGGGACGCCGCTGAGTGAGTTGTACATCGTCTACCGGCGGGCGGCGCACGTCCTCGCCGAGCGTGGTGCCACCGTGGAGCGCTCCTTGGTGGGCAACTATGTGACGTCCCTGGAAATGCAGGGCTGTTCCGTCTCGGTGCTGCGCCTTGACGATGAAATGACCAGGCTCTGGGACGCCCCTGTTCACACCGCCGCCCTGCGATGGGGAGCCTGAGCATGGGCCTTGACGTCAAATGGGCGCAGGAATGGTTGAGGCTGTCTGCCAAGGCGATGGCGGAGCACAGGGTGGAGCTCATTGAGCTGGACCGGGCAATCGGCGATTCGGATCATGGGGAGAACATGGACCGCGGCTTCCAGGCCGTGCTGCAGAAGCTCGATGAAAGCCCGCCAGAAACCGCCGGAGCTGCGTTGAAGGCTGCGGCCATGGCTCTCATGTCCAAGGTGGGCGGTGCTGCCGGCCCGCTCTATGGCACCGCGTACCTGCGTGCGGCAACCTCCCTGGGTGAGGCCACCGACGTCGATCCCGACGCGCTCGCAGCGGCCCTCATCGCTGCGCGGGATGGCATCGTGGCACGCGGCAAGGCAGAAGTTGGCGACAAGACAATGATCGATGCCTGGACTCCTGCCGTGGAGGCAGCAAGTAAGGCTGCGGCCAGCGGCCTGGAAGCATTGGCTGTGCTGGAAGCTGCCGCGGACGCAGCGGAGGCCGGGGCCAAGGCAACGGACCCTCTGGTGGCGCGTAAAGGCCGGGCAAGCTACCTGGGCGACCGCAGTGCCGGTCATCGTGATCCCGGCGCGGCGTCAACCGCGCTGCTGCTGCGGGCAGCCGCTGAAGCAGCGGCCGGTCCAGTCGACGGCGCGGGAGCAGGCGACGGATGACGGTTGGGATCGTGGTTGTTTCGCACAGCAGCAAGATCGCTGAAGGGGCCGTTGAACTCGCCGCCCAGATGGCGCCCGACGTCGAGCTCGCCGCCGCCGGGGGCACTGACGACGACCGGATAGGGACCAGCCTGGAGAAGGTGCTGGCCGCCGTCGAACAGTCCCTGGTGGATTCCGGTGGTGACGGTGTGGTGGTGCTGACGGACCTCGGTTCGGCGGTAATGACGGCTGAGTCGGCAACGGAGTTCGCCAGCAATCCGGACGCCGTCCAGCTGGCGGATGCGCCGCTGGTGGAAGGGCTCGTGGCGGCTGCAGTCGCTGCGCAAGGAGGTGCCGGCGTCGACGATGTGCGCAAGGCCGCCGAGGCGGTCAGCTTCGGCGGCGGGGCTGGGCCGGACCGGCGCGACGGGCCGGCCGAAGCCAGCGGCCTGGGCGACCCGGATGCAAGCGGCGACTTCGAACTCATCAACCCCTTGGGAATGCATGCGCGTCCGGCGGCAAAGATTGCAGGCGGACTATCCGGGCTGGACGCCGAAGTGACGGTGAACGGCGCTGACGGCATGTCCATCATGGCGCTCATGGCGCTCGCCGCGGGGCAGGGCTCCAGCCTCCACGTAGAAGCCCGGGGGAAGGATGCTTCGAAGGCGGTCGAGTACGTGGGCCGCCTGGTGAAAGAGGGCTTCGGTGAGCTTTAATTTGCGCGGATTTTCCGCCAAATATTGCTAAGTATGCTGATTAGTGATGTTGTAGAGGTACAAGGTTCCTACGACGAAAGAGGTGCGACATGGGTGCAGACGACAAGATGGAAAATGCCGGCGAGAAGCTCGGCGGCAAGGCCAAGGAAGCTGCCGGCAAGCTGACTGACGACAAGGGCCTCGAAGCTGAAGGCAAAGGTGACCAGGTCAAGGCAGACCTCAAGGGTGCCGGCGAAAAGGTGAAAGACGCCTTCAAGAAGGACTAGGAATGTGGACGGGGCCGCTGCTGTTGCAGCGGCCCCGTCTTGTTGTGCGAGATACTGCTCCGGCAGTGAGCTGACTTGATGGAGGATCTTCGTGAACATACTGGTAAAGCTGTTTGGACTCGCCGTGAGCCTGGGCGCCGGCGCGCTCGCCAACAAGACGCTGGAAGGCCTCTGGGAGAAGAAAACGGGCAAGCCCGCCCCCAAGGACGGCACGGACCTCAATGACTCTTTGCCTGGTGTCCTGGTGTTCGCCATTGTGTCCGCCGGCGTTGGCGCAGTTGTCCACGTCCTCACCCAACGGGGCACGAAGAGTGCCCTGGCCCGCATGAAAAAGACAGCTGACGAGGTTTAACCATGGCTATAGCTAAATTCCCGAGTGTTGTCATCGATTGTCCCGATGCGGCCGCACTGGCTGCCTTCTACGCCGAACTCTTCGGCTGGGAAGTCGAGGACAAGGGCGGGTGGTTCGATATCCGGCCAAGTGACGGCAGCAACTGCATCTCTTTCCAGCAGGTGGACGTGTACCAGGCTCCCGTGTGGCCCGGTCGGACCATCCCGCAGCAAATGCACCTGGACATGATTGTGGAGGACCTGGACAAGAGCGAGGAATTTGCACTCTCCCTCGGTGCCAGCAAGGCGGATCACCAGCCAGGGGAAACATTCCGGGTGCTCCTTGACCCGGCCGGACACCCGTTCTGCCTCTGCCTTAGCTAACCCTGCCGGGCCGCCCACTGCTCTACCCGGCGGTTGCTCTCCTCCTCGGAGAGGTCCTCAACACGGGTCATGATGGACCAGCGAACGCCGAAGGGGTCCCGGATGCTGGCGTACCGGTCACCCGAAACAAAGGTGGCCAGCGGTTCCCGGACGGTTGCGCCCGCTTGCTCGGCCTTCCTGACCAGGCCGTCCGCGTCGGCGCAGTACAGGCCCAGGGAGTAGCAATCGTCCTCGCCATTCGGAGCCGGTACCAAGTGGTAGTCGGGGTTTGGCTCGCCGAGTTGGAGATGGCCGTGGCCGAAGTCCAACTCCGCGTGGACAACAACACCACCCATCTCCGTCTCGCCCACCACACGGGCTCCGAAGACGTCGCGATAGAAGCGTATGGCTTCCCTCGCGTTGGTTACGGCCAGGAACGGCGTGAGGCTGGTCAGGCCGTTGGGTACGCCATGGGTGGTGTACTGGCCGTTGGCTGCAGTGGTTGATTCTGTGCTTGTTGTGTCGGTCATGGCAACGACGCTACGCGCCAGCCGGGCAGCGACGCTTGCAGATTCGCGACAGCTTCACGTCTGGGGGCCGGCAGGACGGAACCGACGATCGATACGCGCGGACCTAGGGGGAACAGTGATGAACGATCCACGGCAATCAGCTCGGAATCTTCTTGAGCTGGACATCGTGACGATTGAGCGGTTATGGATCCGGTATTGGGCAGAAGGTGGAAGCGCCGATCTCCTGGAGCTGGATGCCTACGTGCATGAAGCCCTCAGGCCTCCCGCCTTCGAGCTCACTCTTCTTGGATGGGCCACGGAGAGGCTGCAGGGCGGCTGAGGACGCCGTTCACGGCGGGTCCAGTCCTGGCTATGGACGGCGGCCGGCAACGCCGTTGACAAGGGCCCGGGCCAATTCATGCAGTTTTTGGTTCCGGTCGTTGGAAGCCTTCTTCAGGATCTGGAATGCTTCATCCGGGGTGCACCTGTTCTGCGAAATAATCACACCGCAGGCAGTGTCGATGACCGACCGGGTTTCCATGGCGGCGTCAAGGTTCTCCGCTGTTTCGTTCAGGGTGGTTATCCGGATTGCTACCTGCAAGGCCTTGCCTGCGATTCCCGCGAAGGTCAGCGTGTCAGCAACGGCCTCGCGGGTAAATGTTCCGGGCTTGGGAGCAAAGAAGTTCAGGACAGCTGCAGAGTCATGCTCCAGCTCCATCGGCACGCCAAGAGTGCTCCGCATTCCGACGGCGGCCAGCTCCTGGCAGTATTTGTCCCACTGCGGCGAGGACAACGCGTCATCGAGAAGGACGGGGCGCCCGCTCTCCAGGGCGTCGATGCAGGGACCTTGCTCCAGCGACTGCTCGATCCGGTCCAGCAGCATCGCCTGTTCGCTGCTGCCTCCAATCGTCGCAGTACGTTTGCGTCGGCCCAACGTCACCGCACACTCAATTGCTGTTCCTGTGGACCGGGACGCTACCGCCGCGCCCAGTTCAGTAAGCCCGTTCAGGAACGCCCTGATGTCTTCGGCACCGGCAATCAGATCAGCCAGCTTGTTGGCGTCATCCGACCAGTCCTCCGCGGTCCCGGAACGCACAAAACCACCCGCCCTTCGCAAACAAGAACAAAGCACCAGGGGCCTCCCTGCTGAAGCCCGGGACACTCCGGTGCGGGAGAGTCGTGGGATGCAAAGCACCCAGGCCGCCGCTTGGTACCAAAGTTCCGGCAATAATCTAGCAGCAATTCCGGTCTTGAGGGACGGGACTCTGGCGCTCCACCATGGCAGTACCACTGGTGGCCCCTGCAGTCGGCAGCCGGGGGCGGTATATTCGTCGCTGACGGCAGCACACCGAACGGAGGTCCTGTGGAGAGCTCCTTCAAGGGCGTCCTCTATCCGGCGCGGTTGCCCACCTTCCATCGCGTTCCAGCGCCCGAGGCGGTGTCCCATCTGGTGCAGTGGTTCTGGATCCCCGAATGGGATATCGAGCCCGGCCGGTCCTCCCGGCAGCACCTGATCGCCTACCCCGCCTCCAATCTGGTGGTGCAAAGCGGAGCTGCGGGGTTTTCGGGTCCCACCACCCGGGCGGCATTCCGGGACCTCACCGGCAAGGGTTGGGCCGTTGGCGCCCTGCTCCGCCCGGCTGCGGTCCCGCTCTTCACCGACGATCCCGGGACTATGCGCGACCAGGAAGTGGCCTTGCCCCTGGAAGACCTTGTCTCCGCTGTCTCAGCAGCGATGGAGCCGCCTACCGGAAAGGCTCAGCCCGACGGCGGCACCCGCCGTGAGCGTGCGGCGGCTGCTTTCGCTCGCTGGCTGGCTTCCCGGGACGTGGTCCCGTCCGAGGAGGCGTTGCTCGCCAACCGGATGGTGGACATCATCGCATCCGAACCGGACGTGCTCCTGATTGAGGATGCAGCACGCCGCTTGGCAGTATCGCCGAGGACCTTGCAGAGACTTGCCAGGAAGTACGTTGGCCTGAGCCCTTCGGCCCTTATCCGGCGTCGCAGGCTGCAGGATGCCGCCGAGCGCGCAAGGTCCGATCCAACAGCGGACCTTGCCGCGATCGCCGTCGAACTTGGTTACGCAGACCATGCGCACCTGACGAACGACTTCCGGAAATACCTGGGCTTTACGCCGAGTACGTATCGGGGGTCAGCCGGGGAGTCGTGAGTGCCGGGACGGAAGGTTCAGCGGCGGCTTCACTGACCTCTGTATTGGTTGTTTCGCCGCGGAATGCCGCCAGCATGGCCTCGCGATCGAACTGCCCCTCCCACTTGGAGACGACGAACGTGGCAACACAATTGCCCAGGAGGTTGACCACGACGCGCATGGAGTCCATCAGCCGGTCGGCACCCAGAAGCAGGGCCACTCCCGCTACCGGGAAGATCCCCAGGGCGCCTGCCGTCGCCGAGAGGGCCAGGAAGGCCGATCCGGGAACGCCGGCCATGCCTTTGGACGTGAGCATCAGGATGCCGAGGGCGGCCAACTGCTGCCCGAGGTCCAGGTTGTGGCCGAAGGCCTGCGCGAGGAACAGGAGGGAGATTGAGAGGTAGAGCGCGGCGCCGTCGAGGTTGAAGGAGTATCCGGTGGGAACCACCAGGCCTGTTGTCGCCCGGGAGCAGCCGGCGTTGGTCAGCTTGGTCATGATGCGGGGCAGCACCGATTCGGTAGAGGCCGTACCCAGGGCCAGCAGGAACTCTTCGCGGGTGTACTTGATGAACTGCCACAGCGGGACGCGTGGGTAGACCCAGGCGACGACGAACAGCAAGGCTATGAAGACCACGGCTGAGCCATAGCAAGCCGCAATCAGCAGGGCGTAGGTACTGAGCGAGCTGAGACCGTACTGGCCGATGATGAAGGCCATGGCACCGAAAGCCCCCACTGGTGCAACCCGCATGACCCAGCCCATGATCTTGAAGAAGAGCTCCAGGGTGGTCTCCATGACATCGACGACGGGCTTGCACTTCTCGCGCCCGACAACCACGATGGCGGCGCCAAAGAACACAGCGAAGCACAGGACCTGAAGCAATGAGTTGGACGCGAACGCCCCCACCACGCTGGTGGGGATGATTCCGAGCAGGAATTGGCCCGCGTCTTTGGGCGGAGCAGCGGTGGTCTTGGCGTTCACCGCATCCGCTGACAAGGTGGCGGGATCGATGTTCAGGCCTGCACCCGGCTGCACGACGTTGGCTACTACAAGGCCGAATGCCAGCGCGAACAGCGTGGCGGCAGTGAAGTAGATCAGCGCTTTCACTCCTACCCGGCCCACGGCTTTCACGTCACCCACAGCGGAGATACCTGTGACGATAACCAGGAAAATCAGCGGGGCGATGATCATTTTGATGAGCTGGATGAAGCCGTCGCCCAGTGGGCGGAGAGCGGAACCAAGGTCCGGCCAGAGATAGCCGATGGCGATCCCCAACACCACGGCCACCAGGATCTGGAAGAACAAGGATTTGTACAAGGGCTTCTTTGCCGCGGGGCTCACAGCCGTGGCGGATGTTGGAATCTTCACAATGGCGCCTATCTATGCAAACGGCCGCGCAAGGTCACGGTCCGGGATCACATAAGACGCTATGGAAGGCTTGTTTCCGGAATGCTAATTCCAAGGTCTCGCTATGTTTAATATCGGAAGCAAGTTTCCACAATGCGGAAACCCAATTTGAATCCGACTCAGCGTTGCCGCAGCCCCGCCGCATCCAGCCACACGCCGGCCGCAATGACCCTTCCGCACTTCTCGCCGTAAGGGTAGTCGCCCTTCGGTGTGAACTCCAGTGTGCGGGTGGGCAGCGGGGCGCCGGTCTTGGAAGTGCCGTTCACCGTCACTTCGAGGGGAGACTCACTCAGGGCCGGCAACTCGAGGAAGCCCTGCAGGGTGCCATCCGGAGATGAGGTAGCCGAGCACACCCCGTCCGGCGTGCAGCTTTCGTCCGCTGTCACGGCGCCTGGGTTCAGCATGATGTCCTTCTCTGTGCACGCGGCGTCCTGGCAGGCCTTCAGCCGCAGGGAGCCGACCTGGTCCGCGTACTCGGCAACCACAGTGAGGGACACTCCCGCCACATGGCCAATCGCCGGGCAGGCGACCGGCTCGGCAACGCAGCCGGTCAGCAGGGCCACGGCCCCCGCCAGCGTGAAAGCCACTCCGATCTTCCCCATGCTTCAGAGTAGGACGGCGGTGGCCGCACCGCTACGCCGGAAGCTGCAAGCCGTCGTCGTGCATCTCCGCCAGGCCGTCGGCCAACAGCCCGTCCAGTGCCCGCTCAAGCTGCTCAGGTGCCGAGTTCAGCCGGTGCAGGGCGGCCAGCGGAATGCCGATGCCCGAGGCCTCGAATCCAAGGTCCGCGGGCGCCCGCTCAAACATGTCGCGCGGAACGGGGTGTGACGCTTCGCGCAGGACGGCCATCACGGCGCCGCGAACCTGGCGGTCGGTGCCGTGCCAGGACTGCCCCTTGGGCGTGTACGACGGCGGCGGCTCACCGGCCGCGAGCCACGCGCAGCTGGAGCGGACGGGACAGTCCGCGCATTTGGGATTGCGGGCCGTGCAGACCATCGCTCCCAACTCCATGACGGAGGCGTTCCAGCGGACGGACATGGCCTGGTCGTCGGGGAGGAGCGAGTCGGCGAGGCGCATTTCCGCCGCAGTGAGCGCAGGCGCCGGCAGGGCATTCCCCGAGATCAGCCGTGCGTGGACGCGGCGGATGTTGGTGTCCACCACGGTCTCCCGCCGCCCGAAGGCAAAAGCGGCGACGGCGGCAGCTGTGTAGCTGCCAACACCCGGCAGCCCCAGGAGCTCCGGATAAGTATCGGGAACCTTGCCGTCGTGCTGCTCGCGGATGGCGACGGCGGCAGCGTGCAGCCGGAGCGCACGGCGCGGATAACCCAGGCGCCCCCAGTGGCGGACCGCCTCACCGGAGGGCTCCGCGGCCAACCGGGCGGGTGTGGGCCAGCGCTCCATCCAGTCGAGCCACACGGGCAGGACCCGGACCACGGGGGTTTGCTGGAGCATGACTTCGCTGACCAGAATGCCCCAGGGGCTGCAGTCGGGCTCGCGCCATGGGAGGTCCCTGGCTGTCCGGGAAAACCACTGGTCCAGGGAGTCGTGGAGGCCGGCGAGCTGGACGGAATCGGGAAGTGTCATACTGCCATCCACTGTAGTGGAAACGACCGCGCGCACCCGCCCATGGCCGACGTCACACAGCCCCGGATTGCTGCCCTGCGGCGTGTAGGTTAGGTGCCCTGACAACCGCGAGCCTAGCCTAGAAGCATGGCCTCCAACGGTAAGCAGCAGTCGACCGCGCGCTCAACAGCGCCGGCGAAGGGTGCTGCCCGCGGCTCCTCCGGAACCCCGGCGAAAAAGAGGCGCCCCAGCCCTGCCGTGTACCGCCGTCGTCGGCAGGTTGTTTTCGGCGGCCTGCTGCTGGTGATCGCCCTGGTGGTTGTGGGGGTGCTGGCTGTCTCCGGGACTTTCGCCGGGAGTCCTGAGCCGCAAGCGGTGTCCACCTCCGAACCCGCGCAAGCGCCTACGCAGGGGAGCGCAGCGTCCACGACGCCGTCGCCGTCGGCTTCGCCCAGTCCCGTATGCGACTTCAACCTGATGACCGTCGCCGCGAAAACCGACAAGCCCGCCTACGGTGCGGAAGAAAAGCCGCTGCTCACCATGACAATCACCAACGGCGGCACTGCACCTTGCGAAGTCAACGTGGGCACGTCCCAGATGGAATACGTGGTGATGAGCGGATCCGACCGCATTTTCTCCTCCAAGGACTGCCAGACCGGCGGGGAGGACCTGGTGAAGACCATCCAACCGGGCAAGAGCGAGACTGCGAACTTCCCCTGGCAGCGGAACAGGTCGCTGGAAGGCTGCGGCGTGATCGACGCCAAACCCGGCGCCGGGGGCGCCTACTACACATTTGAGGCGCGGCTGGGAAACAAGGCCAGTCCCAAAGCGGTTTTCCAGCTGACCTGACACCCGCCGGAAAGCGTTCCGGCGGCCGGCGGCTTAGAGGAACCGGTCCAGCAGGCTCGCCTCGGCCATGCGGCTCAAACCCTCGCGGACCGTACGGGCACGCTGATCGCCGATGCCGTCCACGGTCATGAGATCGTCAATAGTGGCGGCCATCAGGTTCTGCAGCCCGCCGAAGTAGTCCACCAGACGGTCGGCGACAGCCTTGGGCACGGATTTCAAACCGGACAGCAAACGGTAGCCGCGCGGCTGGACCACCGCGTCCAACTGCTCAACGCCACCGGCAAACCCGATGATGTGGGCGATGCGGCTGAGGTCGATCAATTCCGTGGGTCCGAGGTTGAGCAGCGCCTGCACGGCTTCCTCAATCTCCTCGGGTGTGGTGTTGGGGTCCGAGTAATCCCGGATGATCACTTCACTGCCAGGTCCGCGGCCCACAGTGAGTTCCTCAACCTGCAGGGACAACAAGCGGCCGTCTTCGCCAAGTTCCAGGACGTACTGGGCAATTTCCTCAGAGATGCGCCGGACCATTTCCTGGCGCTGCAGGGTGACGGCAACGTCCCTGACCGTGACCAAAGCCTCGATCTCCAAGGCTGAAAGCGAACTGGTGACCTGGTCCAACCTGGCGCTGTAACGCTCCAGGGTCGCCAATGCTTGGTTGGCGCGTGCCAGGACCTTCTCCGACCCTTCCAGGACGTGGCGCAGGCCGTTCACGTACAACGCGATGATCTGCATGGATTGACTCACCGAGATGACGGGAACACCTGTTTGAATCGCGACGCGTTCGGCCGTGCGGTGCCGGGTACCGGATTCCTGGGTTTCGATGCTCGAGTCCGGGACCAGTTGCACGGCGGCGCGGACGATGTTGCTGGCGTCCTTGTCGCAGATGATGGCCCCATCCATCTTTGCCAGCTCGCGAAGCCGTGTGGGGGAGAAGTCGATGCCGATGTCGAAGCCACCCGAGCAGATGGAATCGATGGTGCGGTCATATCCCAGCACGATCAAAGCGCCGGTGCGCCCGCGGAGGATGCGCTCCAGGCCGTCACGCAACGGAGTTCCGGGTGCGACTCTGGCCAGGGTCGCCTTGAGCGACTCTTCCGGGCTCCGGGCCATAGGGTTTCCCTTCGAAGGTGCAAGCCCATGGCTCGCAGACATGCTGAATGCGGTGTCAGTTGGCGCATCCGAAAAATGGCCTTGTGACGACAAGCTCAATGATAGGGCTTCATCGCACCCTTAACCGCACCAGCAAGCCCCAAAGTGGGCCATTTCGTTATGTTCGGCAGTGCTCCGGAGGTGGGTTTTCGACGACGCCCGGCAGGCGCACTTTACGAACGAGGCCCGTTGACGTGGGCTCATATAACAAGTTGGTGTATTTATTGCCCGGCTGAGACCGGTGCTGCCCGTTCATCCATGGTTCTCAGTAATCAACCTGTCGCTTGAGCTTGTTTCCCAGCCACAGCATCGCAAGGCTCACTACGAGGAAGCCGACTGATATGGCCAGAGCGAAGACCACCACACCCGTCCAGCCTCCAGCACGCGCCGGGTCGATGAACCAGTAGGGATACCAGTTCACAAAGGCTCCCCGGATCAGGCTGTAGACCAGGTAGCCGATGGGGTAGAGAAGCCAGTACCAGATGTGCTTGGGCTTGAGGGTGGTCCGGGGCGGCTGGAACAGCCAATCCGCCACCATCACCACAGGCATCAGGTAGTGGACCACGAAGTTCACCCACGGGAGCAGGGACCCGAGGTCCTCGCCGGCAAGCAGGGCACCGAACACCAGCCCCACCACCGCCATGGCGATGGTGGCGGTCCCGCGGGTCACGTCGTCGGCCTCCGAGGGGCGTTTCCGGATCAGGACCCGGTAGCCGCTGATGAGGAGCACCAACGCAGCAAAGATGTTGGACAGATTGGTGAAGTAGCTGAAGAAGTTCCAGAGGTCGTAGCCCATGCCCAAATGAACCGTCAGCTGTGTACCCACCGCTATCAAGGTCAAAAGGCCAAAGAAGAAGCGTCCCCCGACAAGCACATTTCTCTTGGTCATGGGCCAATCCTTGCCCAAAGGAAGTCGGTGGGTGGCCCGACACCCCGAAAGTGTTAAGTGATCAGCAGTTCCAGTGCCTCTGCAAGGTGCCCCACCTCGCGCACGGAGAAGCCATCCGGGATGACCCCGGCCCCGGCAGGACTCGCCGGAACGATCGCGTGGGTGAACCCGAGCCGGTGGGCCTCCTGGATGCGCTGGTTGATCCCGGGAACAGGGCGGACCTCGCCCGCCAGGCCCACTTCGCCGAACGCAATGAGCCGCTGGGGGAGGGCCTTCCGCGACTTTGCCGACGCAACGGCCAGCGCCACCGCCAGGTCCGTGGCGGGCTCCGTAAGTTTCACGCCGCCCACCGTTGCCACGTAGGAATCGTCCTTATGGAGCATGCAGCCCGCACGTTGCTGCAGGACTGCCAGCAGCATTGCCACGCGGGAGCTTTCCAGGCCGCTGGTGGCGCGGCGAGGCTGGGAGTTGGGGCTCTCGGCAAGGAGCGACTGGACCTCGGCGAGCAAAGGCCGGCGGCCTTCCATGGTGACCGTGATGCACGTCCCGGACACCGGCTCACGGGTGCGTGAAACGAACAGTCCGCTGGGATCAGCCAGTCCTTCGATGCCTGTTTCGTTGAGGTCGAAACACCCGACATCGTCCGTGGCGCCGTACCGGTTCTTGACGGCCCGCAGCAGGCGGAGACGCGAATGGCGCTCGCCTTCGAACTGGCACACGACGTCCACCAGGTGCTCCAGCAAACGCGGACCGGCGATGGTGCCTTCCTTGGTCACGTGGCCCACCAGCAAGGTGGTCATGTTGCGCTTTTTGGCCGCGGCAATGATGGAGGCCGCAACCTCGCGTACCTGCGAAACACCGCCGGCGCTGCCCTCCACATTCGCGCTGCTCAACGTTTGCACGGAGTCAACAATCAGCAGCTTGGGCTCAAGCTTCTCCACCTGGCCCAGCGCCTGCCCGAGGTCGGTCTCCGCTGACAGGTAAAGGGTGTGGGCGACGGCGTCGATCCGCTCAGCGCGCAGCTTCACCTGGGCTGCCGACTCCTCGCCCGTGATGTAAAGGACGTCCTGCCCGGTCCGCGCGAACTTGGCCGCGACGTCCAGCAGCAGCGTGGATTTTCCGACGCCGGGTTCCCCGGCGAGCAGGATCACGGCACCAGGAACAAGCCCGCCTCCCAGGACGCGGTCCAGTTCGTCCACTCCGGTGGGCAGGAACGCGGCGGTGGTCCCGTCGACCTCGGCGATGCGGCGGGCCGGCTCCAAAACGGTGGCGGCCGCCGTCGTGCGCGCAACAGTGGCGCCGTATTCCTCGACGGTTCCCCAGGCCTGGCACTCACCGCAGCGCCCCACCCACTTGATGGCTGTCCAGCCGCATTCTGCGCACTTGTAGGCGGGTGTCTTGGATGCGCGCGATGTCTTTGAAGCCATGCGTTCCAGACTAGTCGTGGGGACTGACAGTATTGGCCGGGACCGACAGTACGGCCTTAAGTGCAATTCGCACTCGTTAACGTAGCCTTCGACCCTTGGAGATCTATTGCTGCGCGGGCGATTTGTATGTGTGGGCTGTCACGGCTCTGAGAGTGCCGCGGTTTCATCGGCGCCTACGTCGCTCATTGACGTTGGTTTCTGCGCCCAAAGCGGTTTGCCCAAAAGGTGAGTCTGGTCGATGTGAATCAGACCGGCATCGAATTGCCGTAGTGCGTTGTAGACCTTCCTCATTTCGCCGCGATCCGCAATCAGCCCGCGTCTCACCGCGCTACTGAGGATCCAAGGCGTGTCAATGATTTTGAGTCCAAACTTGCTGGCCAACTGCTGGCCTCTGTACTCGTCGATCACTACATATACGTCTTCCCCGCGGTCTTTCCGCACCATTGCGTGGGCGATCACGAGAACCTCGCCTAAATCGCGACCCTCCATGAGCCTCTGAGCGAGCGGCATTCCCGTTAGTTTTACGACTGCCTCTGAAAGTGCGTTCAGGTCCTCTTCTGAGACATGGGAGTCCAGGATCCCAATATGGTCGTGGCTGACAAGCCAGTGCCAGTTTGGAACGGTGGCGGGCGGAAAGTCGCGGCGGTTAGATCCGCGATTGGTGATTTCACCATCCACTACGTCGGGGACATGCAGTTGATTGGAACCCCGTCGGAGCACTTCGAGGAGCAATGCGTGCTTGGCGGCCGCGCAGAAAGTGATGCAGGGTCCTGCATCGAGGATTGTAATCTGTGCGGCCATCGCTCAGTCTCCGAAAGCGTCGAGGTCGGCCCATGCGACGTCGATAACTTCAGGATGAATGCCTGCCTCTTCGAGCTCGCGGAGCAGTTGGTCTGTGTCTACGCCGCTGAGTGCGGCCAAACCTTGGACTGAAACCAGGTTGCGAATATACCCCTCCGTGGCATTCTCAACCAGGCGCTGCGGTGGTCTTGGGGTGAGGCTTTCGGCGGCCATGGCTCTGTAGTCGCCGATCCAGCCGAACCGAAGTGCCAGCGAATGTGCAGTCTGAGGCCACCACTGTGTTTTCTGCGTAGTTGTGATCCAGCCTTCTGAGTGCATTTGGATGAGTGCGAAGTTCGGGGAGACCTGATAGTGCCGCACAACGGACGAAACGTCACGGAGCCGGGCGCTACCCTTATCGACATTCAAATCTTCAAGGAAAGCTGAGACTCCCCCAACCGGAGCCAAGAGGTGGCGCGAAAAGGTGTCGGCTCTGATCTCTTCGGGCCTTCTGGCTGAGGGGTCATGTGGTAGTCCGGCCTCGTTGTCTTTGAAGACGATATGTCCCAGCTCATGGCCAAGGGACGATCTTTGGCGACCCGGAACACCGGTCGTTGCAACACCAATCACAGATTTTTCGCGAACCGGATCTGTCAACACCATGCCATCCATGCCTGCCGGCATTTCCAGAATCGCTACATCGACTCCCGGAGCAACAAGGCCAATGAGTTCGTGAAGGTCGGCTATGGGTCCGAGGCCCAGTCCCAGGCTATTCCTGATGCCTTCAGCTGCGAGATAGGCCTCCCGCTCGCTTGGTCCGATGCTGTGCGGAATTGGAGCGCGCTCTGGCGTCATGCGCCGATGCCGTGACTGGCCAGGTACGCGTCCATTTCCAGGAACTGGGTGAGCTTCCTTTTCACTTCCGCGGCATCGGCTGTAGGAAGATTTGCTCGGCTGGCCACGAGCACACGATCGCGGACTGGGTTCTCAGCGAGAAGTGCCTCCGCCGGGCAGCCCAAAGCCCAAGCAATCGAAATTATCTCGTCCATCCTCGGCCTCCGGAGGCCGCTTTCAATGCGCGCCAGCGTGGACTGTGAGATGCCCGTCTCTGCCTCGAGGTCCCGCTGGGTCCGCCCGGCTTCTGCTCGTCGGGCGGCAATTCGTTGTCCTAAGTCAGCCGTCGCCACGGGAACCCCCACTGAATCAATTTTCGAAAACTTGATTCAAGTCTAGCGCATTTGACACCCCGAGGCATCCCGATGGCTCACGGCGCATGTCGTTTCGGGCCCCGTATCGAGATTCGGGAAACAACCTCCTCGATTCAAGCGGCCCGTCCGTAGCGCACCGCGTCAACGAACACTGCCAGGCCAAACACGCCCAGTGCCACACCCATCGACGCCACCACGTCGGTGAGCCAGTGGTAGCCAAGGTAGAGCCGGCTGTAGGCGACCAGCAGCGTCAGCAGGGCGGCCCCTGCGTAGGCGGCCACCGCCGTCGTGCGTGTTCCTGAACGAGATACCAGCAAGTAGGCCAGGACAAGCGTGAAGACCGCGGCGCCGAGCGTGTGGCCGGAGGGGAAGGACAGGGCGTCATCGGGACCCAGGAGGAAGTCCGACGACGACGGCCGCGACCGGGAAACGTCCAGCTTGATGACCGCCGCGAGCACCACGGAAAGCACCATCGCGCCCATCAGGATGGCCGGACGCCACAGTTCCTTCTTCCACAGGGCCCATGCCACGGCGACCAGGCCGCCGATGATGGACATCATGGTGGGTGAGGTGGCTTCCGAGACGCCGGCCAGGAAGGCCGTTGCCAAAGCGTTGCGCGAATCGACAACCACCGAGTGAACGGCTCCGTCGAGCGTCGCCAGGCCGCTCGAGGACAACACGGAAGCGAACATCAACCAGAAGACCACGTCCCCGGCAACAAACAACCCGCCCGCCCACAGGAACAGGACCCGCTGCCGCACCCGAAGGGCGGGGGCAGGTTTTGGGCGCAGGGCCAGACGCGCAGAAGGTGCAGAAAGCATCGGCCCATTATCCACAGCGTAAATGGGACTTGGCTGGGAACGCCGGGCGAAAGCTACAGCGCGGGCAGTACCGCCCGGGCTTCCTCAGGTTCCATCCCGCTGGCCTCAAGCAGGTCCACCATGAGCGGCCGGAACAGCATCACCACGGTTTCGCCTTCGAGCCTCTGGACGTCAAGCATCTTCGGGTGCAGCCGGGCGGCGATGTCCGAGAGGTCGTTCCTGGCCCGCCGCAGATGCACCCTGCGCGTTCCTTCGCTCTGCTCGGACAGCCCGATGGTCATCTCGTCGATGGCGGCCGCAGTTTCCTGCAGGACCTCCGAGATGCTCTCGATCGCCTCGTCGGACAAAGCCGCGTGGTTGATGGCACTGGTGAGGCGGCGTGCGAACACCCGGCTGTTGCGCAGTGCGAGGTCGATGTACTCCAGCGAATGCTCCAGGCCGGCGAGTTCATCGCGGTGCCGGCGATGCGCCGGGGCCAGCGTCGCCACCTCGCCGGAAGCCCGCAGCGTTTGCCGCATCCGGTCCACCAAAGGCTGGCAGTTGCGGCCACGGATCAGGGCGTGCCAGGCAGTGGTGGAGTCGCTTTCGATCATGGCCGTGGCACACTCACGAAGAACCTCGGCGAGCTCGTGCAGGATCTTCTGGATGTCCTTCCGCGGTTCCCGGCGCGGATCCTTGGGCACCAGGATGGTCACCAGCAGCGCAAACACGCCACCCACCACGGCATCCAGGCTGCGCGTAAAAGGCCCGCCGGCCGGCGCCGGAAGCAACACCACCAGAAGCGACTGCAGCCCCAGCTGGGTGGTGAAAATAGTCCCGCTGTCCAGGAACCTGGCCAACAGGATCGAGAAGAGAAGTACGACGGCGGCCTGCCAGATCCCGGCGCCCAGCCAGTGAAGCAGCAAATCACCAACCACGATGCCCAGTGTGCAGCCCAGGCCTACCTCTATCACCCGGCGCAGCCTGGGATCGCGTGAGAAACCCAAGGCAATCAGGGAAGACGTTGCGGCGAACAGAGGCCCCTGGTGGCCCAACACGTATTCGGCGAAAGCGTAGGCGCCAACCGCGCAAACCGTCATTTGGATGGCCGGCGTCAACGAGTTCCGGCTCCGGACCAGGCCGGTCCTGACTCTGGCCCGCAGAAACCTCTTGCTTGCGTTCAGTCCCTTAGCGGCAGCCATGTCCTTCAGTCTATTTCCCCGCCCGCCATGTGCCAGGGAGCGACGAGCGCAACCGGGGAACCACTCAAGGTGGCGCGCGCCACATAACCCAATGGTCCGCCGTCGTTCACCTTCCGTTCACCTGCCACCGCAGATCCCGTTACCTGCGCTCCTTACCTTCAGTAAAGGAACAAAAAGGTCCACAGCTCGCGCACGCCGAAATCTCCGTTCGGAACGCATCTGAGAAATCCCTGGAAGGGGCACATCCAAGTGAAGGCAACTCGCTTCGGCCGCAACGCGGCAATCGCGGTCATCGCAGCAGGCGCACTCGCGCTCACCGCTTGCGGTTCTGACAACGCAACCGGCACCACTGGCGGCACCCAGTCCGCAGCAGCCGGCACCAAGGTAACCGGCACCCTGACCGGTATCGGCGCCTCCTCCACCGGCGCAGCAATGGACGCTTGGAAGGCCGGTTTCGCCTCCGCAAACCAGGGCGCCACTGTCCAGTACTCCCCGGACGGTTCCGGCGCGGGCCGCAAGGCAATCATCGACGGCTCGGCACAGTTCGCCGGCTCGGATGCCTACCTGAAGGATGACGAGCTCGAGGCTTCCAAGGCCAAGTGCGGCCCCGAGGGTGCCATCAACATCCCGGTCTACATCTCCCCGATCGCCGTCGCCTTCAACATCCCTGACGTCAAGGAACTGAAGCTCGACGCCGCAACGGTCGCCAAGATCTTCCGCGGCGAAATCGCCAACTGGAACGATCCCGCCATCGCAGCCCTTAACGCAGGCGTCACCCTCCCGGACCTCAAGGTCACCCCGGTGAACCGCTCCGATGACTCCGGCACCACCACCAACTTCACCGACTACCTCGCAGCCGCTGCTCCCGAGGTCTGGACCGACAAGGCTGCCGGCGTATGGCCCGCATCCCTGAAGGGCGAAAACGCCAAGGGAACCTCCGGCGTCGTCAAGACCGTCACCGACACCCCGGGTGCCGTGACCTACGCCGATGACTCCGCAGTTTCCGGCAAGCTGGGCACCGCCTCCATCAAGGTGGGCGAAGAGTTCGTCAAGATCTCTGCCGACGCTGCTGCCAAGGCTGTCGAAGCAGGCAAGCCCGTTGACGGCCGCGCCAGCAACGACGTTGCCATCAAGCTGGACCGCAAGACCACCGCATCGGGTGCCTACCCGGTAGTCCTCGTCTCGTACCACGTTGTCTGCACCACCTACGAGACCAAGGAAGTTGCTGACCTGGTCAAGGCCTTCGAAACCTACGTAGTTTCGGATGAGGGACAGAAGACCGCTGCCGACGCCGCGAAGTCCGCACCGCTCTCCAAGACCCTGCAGGACAAGGCAAAGACCGCCATCGAATCCATCAAGGCCAAGGCCTAAGGTTCCCGGCGGGTTCGCTGAACCCGGCTGAACACTGAAGTTCCCTGTCCCGCACGGAGTGGCCGCAGAGCCGCCCGGGCGGGGCAGGGAACTTAGCCATGTATGACCAGTTCACTCCAGACTGAAGGATCGTGAAGTGACCACCAACTCCCTGACAACCTCCCAAGGCGCAGGACGCGCCGGGGACAAGGTTTTCTCCGGGGCCGCAATGGCCGCAGGGTGCCTTATTCTTGCGGTTCTCTTCGGAGTCGCGTTGTTCCTCGTGGTGCAGGCGATCCCCGCGCTCACCGCACCGCCCGCCGACATCCAGGGCGGACACGGCTTCTTCGCCTACATCGCCCCGATCGTAGTGGGCACGTTGATCGCCGCCGTGATCGCATTGGTCATCGCCACCCCCGTGGCAATCGGCGTTGCCCTGTTCATCTCGCACTACGCCCCGCGCAGGCTCGCCGCCGGCCTGGGCTACGTGGTGGACCTCCTGGCCGCCATCCCTTCCGTTGTTTACGGCGCTTGGGGCGCGGCTTTCCTGGCCAAGGAAATCTCGCCCGCCTATGACTGGCTGGCCACCTACCTCGGCTGGATCCCGATCTTCGAAGGTCCCGCTTCGGCCACCGGCAAGACCATCCTCACCGCCGGCATTGTCCTGTCCGTCATGGTCCTTCCCATCATCACCTCCCTGTCCCGCGAAATCTTCCTGCAGACCCCCAAGCTGCACGAAGAAGCAGCACTGGCCCTGGGAGCCACCCGCTGGGAAATGATCAAGATGGCTGTGCTGCCGTTCGGTCGCCCCGGCATCATCAGCGCTATCATGCTCGGGCTTGGCCGGGCCCTGGGGGAGACCATGGCTGTTGCCCTGGTGCTGTCCTCGGGCGTCCTCACCGCGAGCCTCATCCAGTCCGGCAACCAGACCATTGCCGCGGAGATCGCCCTGAACTTCCCCGAAGCGAGCGGCCTGAAGGTCAACACCCTGATCGCTGCCGGCCTGGTGCTCTTCGTCATCACCCTCGGCGTGAACATGATCGCCCGCTGGATCATCACACGGCACAAAGAATTCTCGGGAGCCAACTAAATGACCGCCACAGTAGCCCGCAAGCGCTCCGCACTCACCAAGGGCCAACTGCCAAAGTTCGCGCCCTACATCGTGCTGGCCGTCGCACTCGTCGTAGCAGCGGCCATCATGGCACTGATCGGCTTCAACGCCTTCGGCTGGGGCATTGTCGCCGCGATCCTCTTCGCTGTCGGCCTGGTTTCCTGGAGCGGCGCTGTTGAAGGCGCCCGCAAAGCCAAGGACAAGCTGGCCACCTGCCTGGTGGTGGGTGCGTTCCTGATCGCGCTCCTGCCCTTGATTTCGGTGATCGTCACGGTGCTGATCAACGGCATCCCGGGGCTCATCACACCCGGATTCCTGGGCACCTCCATGAACGGTGTCACCGGCGCATTCGACAACAAGGCGGCAGAAGAAGGCGCACCCGTGCTGGGCGGCATCTACCACGCCCTGATGGGCACCATCCAGATCACCCTCCTGGCCACTGTCATCTCGGTACCGGTGGGCCTGCTCACCTCGATCTACCTCGTGGAATACGGCAACGACCGTCCGCTGGCCCGCGCCATCACGTTCTTTGTGGATGTCATGACAGGCATTCCCTCGATCGTGGCCGGCCTCTTCGCGGCAGCGTTCTTCTTCGCCATCGTAGGCCCGGGCACCAAGACCGGTGCGGTGGCCGCCGTCGCGCTTTCCGTCCTGATGATCCCGGTGGTGGTCCGCTCCAGCGAGGAAATGCTGAAGATCGTCCCGAACGAGCTCCGCGAGGCCTCCTACGCGCTGGGCGTGCGCAAGTGGCGCACCATCACCAAAGTGGTCATCCCGACGGCGATCTCCGGCATCGCTTCCGGCGTCACCTTGGCGATCGCCCGAGTGATCGGTGAAACCGCCCCCATCCTGGTGACCGCCGGGTTCGCCACCACCATCAACAACAACGTGTTCGGCGGCTGGATGGCCTCGCTGCCCACGTTCATCTACACGCAGATCCTCAACCCGACGTCGCCGTCCAACCCTGGTCCCTCGGACCAGCGTGCTTGGGGCGCCGCGCTGGTGCTGATCATCCTGGTGATGCTCCTGAACCTCGGAGCCCGCCTCATCGCCCGCATGTTCGCGCCCAAGACGGGCCGCTAGCCGGGTCTGCCGGGCCGCCCGGCACTCAAAACTTCCAGAACCCCCAAGGAACAAAGGAACACCATGTCCAAGCGCATCGACGTCAAAGACCTGAATGTCTACTACGGCAATTTCCTGGCCGTCGAGGACGTCAACATCAACATCCAAGCCAAGTCCGTCACGGCTTTCATTGGCCCTTCCGGCTGCGGCAAGTCCACCTTCCTCCGCACGCTGAACCGCATGCACGAGGTCCTTCCCGGCGCCCGCGTCGAGGGCGAAGTGCTCCTGGACGGCGACAACCTTTACGGTCCCGGCGTGGACCCCGTGACCGTCCGCACCCAGGTTGGCATGGTCTTCCAGCGCCCCAACCCGTTCCCCACCATGTCCATCCGCGACAACGTGCTGGCGGGCGTGAAGCTGAACAACAAGAAGATCTCCAAGGGAGCAGCCGATGCACTCGTTGAGAAGTCCCTTGTTGGTGCCAACCTTTGGAACGAGGTCAAGGACCGCCTGGACAAGCCGGGGTCCGGTCTTTCCGGTGGCCAGCAGCAGCGTCTGTGCATCGCCCGCGCCATCGCCGTCGAGCCTCAGGTGATCCTCATGGATGAGCCCTGCTCCGCCCTTGACCCCATCTCCACGCTGGCCGTCGAAGACCTCATCAATGAGCTCAAGGACCAGTACACCGTGGTGATCGTGACCCACAATATGCAGCAGGCCGCCCGCGTGTCCGACAAGACCGCGTTCTTCAACATCGCAGGCACCGGCAAGCCCGGCAAGCTGATCGAGTTCGCCGATACCACCAGCATCTTCAACAACCCGTCCCAGAAGGCCACGGAAGACTACGTGTCCGGTCGCTTCGGATAAGGGTTCCGCGGGTTCCGGCTTTCTATGGGGGGAGTCGGCACAGAACGACGGCGGCCGTCGCCTTGGGGGTACGGCCGCCGTCGTTTTTTGTTGCCTAACTGAGGGGGCAGATATCGACCCAATGACTGCTCACTGGGCCGTTGTCCGTCCAAGTGGGGTTACAGGCGTGTGAGCGGGGAGAGCGCAAGCTCCAGGATGAACGCCGCTATTGCGGTGACCCAGCGGCAGGTCAGGAGTGCGGTCCTGAGGCATTAGGCGACAATGCAGTGATTTTTGCTGGTGGTGTAATTATTCGTTCCGAACCGGAAACAACATGTACGAGCAGGCCATTCTGCTCAGTTGTTCCAGGGGGGAAGGACCCAGACCAATGAAGTACCACCGATCCCGCTTTGCCAAGTCCGCCACTCTGGCATCGCTTGCGCTGGCACTGACACTTACAGCCTGCATACCTGCAAACCCGCCGGGTATTTCCACCGCTCGGGGAGTATCAGAACGCCCTATGCCCGCCACCCAGCCTCTCGCCGCGGTTATTGATCAGATACTGCCGGCGCCTGAATCCAGCGCAACTAATCGGCTGGAAAACCCGGTCCTGCTCGAAGTGCCATCATCGGTCATGGTCCCCGCGGCCACCGTTGCACCATCCCAGGAACAGTCAGGTACCGTGCCAGCAGCGGCGCCCGTTCCTGCTGCTGCCCCACCAATCGCTACTGCCCCAGAGGCGACCGCTCCGCCAGCCGCACCACCAGCAACCGCGCCCGCCGGCCCAGCTGCGGGCGCGTGCACCCCTGACAACATCGATATCCGGCGGAACGACCAAGTCCAGGCGATTAAGCCCATCCCGGCCAATGAGCAGCAGTACTACACCGTCCTTGGTTGCACCGAAGGCTGGCTCGCGTACTCCATTTCAGATGAGGGGATCAGGGCCATCGGCCTCGACGGTGGCAACGTTTATTTCAACTTTGCCACGCTCCAAAGCAACGGCCGATACCTGACCGATTTCACACAGTTGTGGACCAGCGTCCATAACTGGGACTTTCTCGCCTA
>NZ_JBFRDO010000023.1:0-65081 GCF_052113825.1 Paenarthrobacter sp. TAF1 | reverse complement strand
GCTCCTCCATCTGGCAATACGTCGCCATGTTCCCGCCTGTCCCCGAGAAAGTCATCGAGGCCGGCTACCAGGACTTCGCCGACCGCTGGAACCCCATCCTGGACGTCTTCGACGAATGCGGGGTCCGCTTCGCCCACGAAGTCCACCCGAGTGAGATCGCCTACGACTACTGGACCACCGTCCGGACCCTCGAAGCGATCGGACACCGGCCAGCTTTCGGGCTGAACTGGGACCCGTCGCACTTCATGTGGCAGGGCATCGATCCCGTGTCCTTCATCTGGGACTTCAAGGACCGGATCTACCACGTGGACTGCAAGGACACCAAGCTCCGCCCCACCGGCCGGAACACCGTCATGGGCTCCCACTTGCCCTGGGGCGACCCGCGCCGCGGTTGGGACTTCGTCTCCGCCGGACGCGGCGACGTGCCTTGGGAATCGTCCTTCCGCGCCCTGACCGCAATCGGCTACGACGGACCTATCTCCGTGGAATGGGAAGACGCCGGCATGGACCGCCTGCACGGCGCCCCCGAAGCCCTTGCAGCGCTCAAGAAGTTCGATTTCCCCGCCTCCCAGACCAGCTTCGACGCCGCCTTCAGCCAGGACTAACCCTCCGGAGTTTTTGTACAGCTGACGCCCTTTAGAAGCCTTCTTCAGGGCGTTACCTGTACAAAAACTCCCATCAAAGTGGCAAGGAGCCAACCGTGATCCGCACCCTTCAACCCGGCCAGCGTTGCGAGGTGCGGATCGCGTCGGTCACGGGCCACAGCAAAACCCTCTACGCCACTGACCACATTCTCCTCGAAGCCCCGAACTGGACCATGGACGGTTCAGCCCTCATCCTGAACGGAGACGGGAAACTGTGGCGTCTTGACGCTTCTACTGCGAAACTGACCCAAATCCCGCTCAGTGGCATCCCCGACCTCAACAACGACCACGTCCTGGCGCCGGATGGCACCGGCATCTTCCTCTCCGCCAACGACGGCCATATCTACCGTGCACTGCTCAAGGGCGGCCCTGCCACCCGCATCACCGAGGACGACGGCTCCTTCCATTTCCTCCACGGCGTCAGCCCCGACGGCACGGAACTCGCGTACGTCGGAATTAAGGCCGGCGACTTCAAGCAGCCCGGCAAGCTCATGACCACGGCGTCCGACGGCGGCGCTGCCGCCCGGGTCGACGTCGGTCCAGGCCACTGCGACGGGCCCGAATACTCGCCTGACGGGCAATGGATCTACCTGAACACGGAGTCGTTCTCAACAACACCGGGCCATGCCCAGCTTGCACGGATCCGACCGGACGGCAGCGACTTTACTCAGCTGCTGAAGTCCGACACCGTCGACTGGTTCCCCCACCTGTCCCCGGATGGCCGCTACGCCAGCTACATCCGGTTCCCCGGCGGTACCGTTGGACATCCCGCTGACTTGCCCGTCGACGTCGTGCTTGTTTCGACCAAGGACTGGACCACCCCACTCCAAGCATGGCCACTTTTCGGTGGCCAAGGTACCCTCAACGTCAACAGCTGGTCGCCGGACTCCGCGCGCTTTGCGTATGTGGCGTACCCGCTCACTGACTCTGCAAAGGACTAACTACGTGACCCTAAGCAACGGTACTTCCGACGGAACCATCCGTTGGGGCATCCTCGGCACCGGATTCATAGCCGGGCTGCAAACGCAGGATTTGAAGGAGAACGGCTTCACTGTCCAGGCGGTGGGTTCGCGTTCGGCAGAGTCCAGCAGGTCCTTCGCGGAAAAATTCGGGATCGCCACCGCGCATGGCAGCTACGAAGACCTGGTGGCCGACCCCTTGGTTGACGTGGTCTACATCGCCACGCCGCACCCCTTCCACCACGCGAACGCCCTCTTGGCCTTGAACGCCGGCAAGCACGTGCTGGTGGAAAAGTCGTTCACCATGAATGCCCGTGAAGCCCGGGACATTGTAGGACTCGCGGAATCAAAGGGGCTCGTGGCGCTCGAAGCCATGTGGACCCGTTTCCTCCCGCACATGATCCGTCTCCGGGAAATCATCGCCGCAGGCACCATCGGAGAAGTCCGCAAGGTGGTGGCCAGCCACAACCAGAACCTCCCAAAGGACCCGGCACACCGCCTCAACAATCCCGCCCTGGGCGGCGGCGCACTGCTGGACCTGGGGGTCTACCCGGTCTCCTTCGCGTTCGACATCCTGGGCACGCCGGCCTCGATCAGGGCCAGCGCTGCCATGACTGCTACCGGCGTCGACCGCCAGACTGCGGCGGTTTTCGATTACGACGGCGGTGCGCAGGCGATCGTCGACTGCGAACTTGACGCAGCAAGCGCCAACCGGGCCATGGTGATCGGAACCGAAGGCTGGATCGACGTCGAACACACCTGGTACAACCCTGTCCCCTTCACCGTTCATGCGGCCGACGGTTCCGTGGGTGAGCGCTACGAGCAGCCCGTGAACGGTCGCGGCATGCAGTTCCAGGCAGCTGAGCTGGAGCGGCTGGTCCGGGAAGGTTTAACCGCAGGCACCATCCTTCCGCCGGACGAGAGCGTTGCCATCATGGCTGCCATGGATGAGATCCGCCGCCAGATCGGGCTGAGCTACGACGCTGATGCCGCCCCGGAAGGAAACCACCGTGACTGAATCCCCACGCCTCGCCGAGCTTCGCCGGCAGGAAGAAGAACTGGTCTTTGCTTCGTTCGATCACCATGACGCCTGGCGCCTTGGTTCGTTGATCGCCAATCATGCCATCAGTTCGGAGTTCGGGGTTGCCATCGACATCCGCCGGCACAACATCGTGCTCTTCCGCTGCGTCCTGCCCGGCGCGACGGCGGACCAGGAGGAGTGGATCCGCCGGAAGTCAGCTTCGGTGCTGCGTTTCGAGCACAGCACGGCACTATTGACCGAGCTGTTTGCCTCCCGTACCCACAGCCCCCTGGGCAACGGGTGGCTGGCCCACGAGGACTACACCCTGGCGGGTGGTTCCTTCCCTCTCCGCGTGCGTGGTGCAGGTGTGATCGGGGCTGTGACGGTGTCCGGCCTCAGTTCCGACGAGGACCACCAACTGGTGGTCGATGGCATCCGGAACTACCTGAAGACGGTCGGGGTTTAGGGGCAGCAGCGCTTGAACCCGGCCAGGGCTGGTTTGGCCTCACCGCCCCTTCAGCACATAGCGCCTTTCGGGACGTCCGACGCCGTACTTGAGTCGAACGTCCAAGGCGCCTTCGTCGTGGAGGTACTCAAGGTAGCGGCGGGCACTGACACGGGAGGTCCCGAGTTGTTCTGCAAGCTCAGCGGCTGACAAATCACCCGGTGCTGATTTCAACGCGGACTCCACCAGTTCCAGGGTCTCCACGCTGCAGCCCTTCGGCAGGGTCCGCTCGGAAACACCCAACCCAAAGACCCTGTTCACGTCGGATTGTTCAGCCTCGACCTTGGAAGCATCCAGCCCCTGGTAGGCGCTGAGGTAGTGCTCCAGCCGTTCCTGAAGATCGGACTGGGAAAAGGGCTTGATCAGGTAGTGGACGATGCCGCCGCGGAGGGCTTTGCGCACGGTCTCAACCTCGCGGGCTGCACTGATCACCAGCACGTCGAGGTCCGGGGCAACGTCCCGCAACTGGTGCATGAGGTCGAGGCCGTTGATGTCCGGGAGGTGGATGTCCAGGAGCACAAGATCGGGTTGCAGCCTACGCGTTTCCGCCAAGGCCTGTGCGCCGGTGTGGGCAACACCCACCACCCCGAAACCGGGGCTTCGCTGGATGAACCCGGCATGAACCTTGGCCACCATGAAGTCGTCATCGACAATCAAGACCTTGATCACTTGTGGTGAGCCCCTTTGCTGAATCGTGCGGTGAACACTGCACCGTCGTCGTTGGCCACGGTCAGTTCTCCCCCGCTGCGCCGGCAGATGACCCGCGAAAGCGCCAAGCCGAAGCCCCGGGCATCCCCCGGTCCCGGTTCCTTGGTGGAGTAGCCCTGTTGGAAGATCTCCTCGGCAGAACCGGCGGGCACTCCCGGGCCGTTGTCCTGGACAGTGACCGCGACGCCGTCGGGCGAGTCCTCCACGAGCACGCGGACCGATGCCCCGGCGAGGCCAGTGACGGCGTCGAACGCGTTGTCCACGAGGTTGCCCACCACGGTGGTGATGTCCCGGGACAGTTCGTCCTTGACGCGCGGAAGCGCGGACCGGGGGTCCAGTTTCAACTCGACGCCGCGCTCAGTGGCCAGGCTGGCCTTGGCGATCAGCAGGGCAGCGAGCGCGGGATCCTCGATCCGCCGGGTCACG
This sequence comes from Paenarthrobacter sp. TAF1, assembly GCF_052113825.1. Lineage (NCBI taxonomy): Bacteria > Bacillati > Actinomycetota > Actinomycetes > Micrococcales > Micrococcaceae > Paenarthrobacter > Paenarthrobacter sp. TAF1. Next base: position 60,818 of record NZ_JBFRDO010000023.1, on the reverse strand, counting down.
TCGTCATTGAGCCGGGTCCGCTCCACGGTGGCACCGTTGACGAACTGCACCACGGAATCGTACTCGCCGATCTGGATGAGGCCCGAAATGACGTGGAGCTGGTTGGCGAACTCGTGGGCTTGCGCGCGGAGGGTGTCCGTGACCGTACGGGTGGCACCAAGTTCGCTCTCAAGCGAGGACAACTCGGTGCGGTCCCTCAGGGTGGTCACCGAACCGATGTCGCGCCCATGCGAGCGCAGCGCCACCCGGTTCATCACCACCAGCCGCTCCCCTACCAGCACCAGTTGGTCCGGGTCCGACTGTTCGCGGGTCAGCACCACTTTCAGGGCGGATTCGACGGGGAGGGAGCGCAGCTTCCTGCCTACGCAGTCGTCGGGCAATCCGAGCAACTGTCGGGCGCTCTGGTTGGCCACCGTGATCCGCTCATGGGGGTCCAACGCCACAACACCTTCCTTGAGGCCCTGCAGCATGGCTTCGCGGTTTTCCACCAGTCCGGTGATTTCCCGCGGTTCCATGCCGAGGGTTTGCCGTTTGACGCGACGGGACAGGAGAAGCGAACCCGCTACCCCCAGGACGCTGGCCACGCCCAGGTAGGTGAGGAGGTTGGGAACGGCGTCGCCGAGTCTTTCCAGGGTGGACGGGTAGTTGCGGCTGATGGATGCGATGCCGATCATCTGCCCGGAGTCGTCGATTACCGGCACGTGGGCGGACAGCACTGTCACGTTGTTGCTGGTGACGACGCCGGTCCAGGCTCTTCCTTCCATCACCCGGCTCTCTCCCAGTGGCAAGGGCCGGCCGATCAGTCCGGGGTCCGAGGCCGTGATGACTGTGCCGTCCAGTTTTGCCAGGGCCACGTGCGCTGAACCCGAGACTGTCCTGACGGATTCGGCGACGGCGGGAAGCGCCGAACCGCCGCGCGGTTCCGCCGTGGGGAGCAGCGCGCGTACGGTGGGGTTGTTGCCCAGGGCTTCGGCTGCCGACAACGCCCGCCTGCCCTCTGTCCGTTCGAACGCGGCGGCCGACTGCGCCAGGGAGATGGCGACCACCGCCACCAGCACCGCCAGGACGATCAGCAACTGCAGCACAAGGTATTGCCCGGCAAGGGACATTCCTCTTCTTCGAGTCACTGCGTGGTTTCCTTTGGTGGTGCCAGAGTCCGGAGGTGTCTGGGGGCGCTCCGCGTGGCGTATCGGAACTATACCCCAGAGCCGTGATGGACCGTCCAGGAGCGTGAACGCAATGAACTTAAAGATCACTGCGAACACAAGAGTGATCGGCGTCACTGCGGCCCCTAGCATCAGTTCACGGGGCACAACGTTGATCGCCCTGCAGAGAATTCAAAACTGAGAAGAGGAACACCATGCGCCAGATCCGCGCATTGCGAGTCGCCGCCGTCGCCGCCGGCCTCGCCCTGATGGCCACCGGTTGTGGTGCCACCGGCAAGAACTCCACTGGTTCCGAAAGCTCCGGCGCTGCCGCCGGACCCATCACCGGCCTCCAGATCATGGTTCCGAACACTCCCGGTGGCGGCTACGACACCACCGCCCGGGCAGCGGCCAAGGTCCTGGACGATGAGAAGATCGCCAACAACACTGAAGTGTTCAACCTTGCRGGCGCAGGCGGCACTGTGGGCCTGGCCCGCGTGGTGAACGAAAAGGGCAACGGCGATCTGACCATGCTCATGGGCCTGGGCGTGGTGGGTGCCAGCTACACCAACAAGTCACAATCGAAACTGACGGACACCACGCCCTTGGCCAAGCTGATTGAAGAGCCGGGCGCCATCATGGTCAGCAAGGACTCCCCCTACAAGACCATCGATGACCTGGTGAAGGCGTGGAAAGCAGATCCCGCGTCGATCTCCGTAGGCGGCGGCTCCTCGCCCGGCGGCCCGGACCACCTCCTGCCGATGCAGTTGGCCGGCGCTGTGGGCATCGACGCCACGAAGGTCAACTTTGTCTCCTACGACGGCGGTGGCGACCTCCTTCCCGCCATCCTTGGCAACAAGCTCGGCTTCGCAGCTTCCGGCGCAGGCGAGTACCTGGAACAGATCAAGTCCGGAGAGGTCCGTGTCCTTGCCACGAGCGGCGAGAAGCGGCTTGACGGCGTGGACGCCCCCACCCTCAAGGAATCCAACATCGACCTCGTGTTCACCAACTGGCGCGGTGTCGTAGCCCCTCCGGGCATCAGCGACGCCGACAAGAAATCCCTGATCGCCGCGCTGGAGAAGATGCACGAGTCCGCCGGTTGGAAGGAAGCACTCAAGACCCACAGCTGGACGGATGCCTTTGTCACCGGCGACGAATTCCAGACGTTCCTGACTGACCAGGACAAGCGGGTGGCGGACGTCCTCACCAAGCTTGGCTTGGCGTGAGCTCTCCAGCAACAGGCTTGAAAGGCCGCGCCGAGCTGGGGGTCGCCCTCCTGCTCGGCGTGGTCGGAGTCCTGGTCTTCCTGGACGCCAACGGCCTGGTAACCCCGTACTCGAAATCGGACCCTGTGGGTCCAAAGACTGTCCCGTTCATCGTTGCCGGACTCCTGGTGGCCTGCGCTGTTCTGCTTGCCATCAATGTCCTCCGTGGCGGCAGGGGCGAGGCCGAAGGCGGCGAGGATGTGGACCTGGCGCACCCTGCCGATTGGAAGACCGTCCTGCCGCTGGCGGGAGCCTTCCTGCTCAACATCCTGCTGATCGATTGGGCTGGTTGGGTCATCTCCGGCACGGTGCTTTTCTGGGGCAGCGTCCTTGCCCTCGGAAGCCGCCGTTATGTCCGTGACGGACTCATCTCCGTGGCACTTTCCCTGCTGACCTTCTACGGCTTCTACCTCGGCCTGGGCATTGYGCTGCCGGCCGGACTCCTGGAAGGAATCCTCTAATGGACGTCTGGTCCTCCTTGATGGACGGGTTCTCCACCGCCCTCACTCCTTTGAACCTCATGTACGCCATGATCGGCGTCATCCTCGGCACCGCTGTAGGTGTCCTTCCCGGGCTCGGTCCGGCCATGACCGTTGCCTTGCTGCTCCCGGTCACGTACGCACTTGAACCCACCAGCGCCTTCATCATGTTCGCCGGTATCTACTACGGCGGAATGTACGGCGGCTCCACCACCTCCATCCTGCTGAATACTCCCGGCGAATCGTCGTCCGTGGTGACGGCCATCGAAGGCAACAAGATGGCCAAGGCGGGGCGGGCGGCGCAAGCCCTCGCGACGGCGGCCATCGGCTCGTTCGTGGCAGGCACCATTGGCACTACCCTCCTTGCGGTCTGCGCACCGATCGTTGTGAAGTTCGCGGTCAGCCTGGGCTCCCCCAGCTACTTCGCGATCATGATGTTGGCCCTGCTGGCTGTCACTGCGGTCCTGGGGTCGTCGCGGTTGCGCGGCTTCGCCTCCCTCGGCCTGGGACTGGCCATCGGTTTGGTGGGCCTGGACTCCGTTACGGGCCAGAGCCGGCTCACGTTTGGCCAGCCGCTGTTGTCCGACGGTTTGGACATTGTGGTGGTGGCTGTGGCCATCTTCGCGGTGGGCGAGGCCCTCTGGGTGGCGGCACACCTGCGCCGCACCCCGTTGCATGTCATTCCCGTTGGCCGTCCCTGGATGGGCAAGAAGGATTGGCAACGCTCCTGGAAGCCATGGCTTCGCGGCACGGTTTTCGGTTTCCCGTTCGGGGCTTTGCCGGCAGGCGGAGCGGAAATCCCCACGTTCCTGAGCTATGTCACCGAGAAGCGCCTCAGCAAGCACCCCGAAGAGTTCGGCCATGGAGCCATCGAAGGCGTGGCGGGTCCGGAAGCTGCGAACAACGCAGCCGCCGCGGGTACCCTCACTCCCATGCTGGCCCTCGGCCTGCCCACCAACGCAACCGCGGCAGTGATGCTGGCAGCGTTCACGTCCTACGGCATCCAGCCCGGCCCGCAGCTCTTCTCGAGCCAGGGACCACTGGTGTGGGCGCTGATCGCGAGCCTGTTCATCGGCAACCTTCTCCTTCTGCTGATCAACCTGCCCCTGGCGCCGCTGTGGGCGAAGCTGCTGCAACTGCCCCGCCCGTACCTGTACGCAGGCATCCTGTTCTTCGCCACGTTGGGCGCCTACTCGGTGAACCTCCAGGCATTCGACCTGGTGATCCTGCTGATACTGGGTGCTTTGGGGTTCATGATGCGCCGCTTCGGACTCCCCGTCCTGCCGCTCATTCTTGGCGTTATCCTGGGCCCGCGGCTGGAAGGCCAGCTCCGCAAGACCCTGCAGCTCAGTGCAGGCGACCCGGCAGGGCTCTGGAGCGAGCCGATCGCCGTCGGTATTTACGTCATCATCGGAATCATCCTGGCCTGGCCGCTGGTCCTCAAGCTCATCCGGCGGAACCGTCCGACGGCAGCTCTTACAGGGCCGTCCATCATTTCGGACCAAGATGAGCCGCAGACCCCGGCGACGCCTTCACCCACGAAGACCGAACCAACCACGCCCGCACACCATCGGCAGGAGAAACCATGACCATCGTGGTGGGATACGTCCCCACACCAGAAGGCGAAGCAGCACTGACGCAGGCCATCGCCGAGGCCAAGAAGAGCAACGACACCCTGCTGGTCATCAATTCCTCCAAGGGCGACGCCCTGGTGGACAACCGTTATGCCCAGGAGCCGGAGATCCAGAGCATCGAGGACCGGCTGGCTGAGCACGGCATCCAGCACATCATCAAGCAACCCATCCGCGGTCATGACGCAGCGGCCGAGGTGCTTGATGCTGCCGACGAGCACGACGCCGGATTGATCGTGATCGGCCTCCGCCGCCGCAGCCCGGTAGGCAAGCTCATCATGGGCAGCGTTTCCCAGCGCATCCTCCTGGAAGCGGACTGCCCGGTCCTTGCGGTGAAGGCGGACTAGGAGTTTTCGTACAGCTGATGCCCCTAAGAGGCGTTCTTAGGGGCATCAGCTGTACAAAAACGCTCGACGGCGGGTGGTCGCCCTTGGTGACCAGCCGCCGTCGTACTTAAAGCCGCGCCTTCCTTTCCGGGTCTTAGGGTGTGGGCCGGATTGCCGTGTCCGGGCTGTAGGACGTAATGGTGGTTGCGGATCCGCTGTCGAGCACCTTTGAATGGGTGGTGGATCCGTCAAGAACCACGTGCTGGGTGGCAACGTTGCTGACCACGTGGTTAGTGGCTACGACATTGCCGTCCCCTCCCGCGATCAGGATGATGGTTGGCTGGGCGCCTGCGGGGACAACCTTGTTCGGTGGGACGTCATAGGCGAAGAGGTTGTTTGAGATGAGGTTGTTGTCTCCCAGCGTATGGAGGACGCCGTAGAGGTCATCGAGACCGTTTGTGCGATTGATAAAAGGGGGGAACCCCTCGGTGCCCCTGCGGAAGTGATTGGACGTGATGAGGTTTTCCTTGCATCCATTCAGCAGGCGCATCATGCCAGGATAGAAGCCCTGAAACCGGTTCGACGATACGGAGCAGCGGTTACAGCCGTTGAACTCGATGAGGCTTCGTCCTCGCGGGAAGAAGTTGTTCCCCGTGACAAGCAGGCCCTCGTGGTTTTCAGCCAGAAGCGTCACACCCTCGGGTCCTGCACCCATCAGGTTGTCGCTGACAATCGTTGCCTGCCCGGCACCAGTTAGTTCGACGCAGTTCCCGCACTCGGCGATCATGTTGTCGTGGACCCGGAGGGCATCTGCGCCGCGAACTATCAGGGCGTGCTCAAGGTAGACGAATCCCATCCCGGTGATATGGGTGGAGTCATTGTCGGATGCGACCTCGATGCCCGTTTTCCCGTTCCTGTAGCTGTTCCCGTCCGGGGTGAAATTGACCCCGTCCAGGCAGAAGTCTCTGAACACGATTCCGGACAGGCGCGGACTGCCACTCCGACGCACGAGGAATGCCTGTGGTGCGGATGGGGGCGTCAGGACGCGGATGTGGCTGCCGCCTGGCTGGAGGTTCAGCCATCCCGTAGGGTCCACGTTGTCCTTGATGCTGCGGGAGAAGAAGCCATGGCCGAAGCCCGCGATGGTGAGGTAATCCACGTCCACTAACACCTGGGTGCGAAGGTCGTAGTCCCCTGGGGGAATGATCACCACGGCTCCCGGCCTGGTGTCCGGCGTCGTTTGGCGCTTTTTGATGTCGGCAATGATGTCGTTGATGACGGCGCCGATATCCGACTCAGCTGTGACCTTGGGCTGGCCCTTGATCCGCCAAGCTGTGACGTCATAGGTGTTCGGCGAGTTGAAGGGGCCGGCTTTCGTATCCTGCGCAGCTTCAGCTTTCGGGGACATCCCCAGGCTTAGCGCGGCCGCCAGCGAGCCCACGGCTCCAGCGCCGACGAGCATCCGACGACTGGTGTTTTTCACGTCAAGCGTCTCGTCAATTTCCATATTGGTCTCCTGCCGGTCCTTGTTCATTCGTGTTGCTTGATTGGCCCCGCCCCATTGGCCCGGACTCCTGCGTCCGGGCAATGGCGTAGTGAGCGTGGCGTCCATGCCAAAAATGCCAAATCGTTTTATCGGGAGCCGGAACAAACAGTAAGTGGCATCGAACAACACTGTCAACGACAAAATCCGAGGAGTAATTTTGGCAAGACCACGCGCCGCAAGTGGCTCTTGACACTCCCGAACTTCCAGCTCTAAGGTGTTGCCAAGTCGTTTTGGCAAAACGATTTTTCAAGCCAAAGACGTGAAATCCCCATCTCTCTGCAATTTCCGTTCAAGAGAAAGTGAGTCGACAGCGATGTCCACTCGAAACACCATCTCCAAGCTCGTCACCCTCGGCGGGCTGTGCACCGCCGTCGCACTCGTTGCCACCGGTTGTGGCGCCGGCGGTCCCGCACCATCCTCAGGCGGATCGGGCGGCTCCAGCTCCATCAATGTCCTGGTTGAAGCCGGCGGCCACGCCGAACTGACAGGCGTAGCCGAGCAGTGCAAGAAGGACGCCGGCATCGACGTGAACTTCGTCGAACTCCCCTACGACGGCATGTTCAACCGCCTCTCCAGCGAGTTCTCCTCCGGCAACGTCTCCTTCGACGTTGCCGCACTCGACTCCGTATGGCTTCCCAGCTTCAAGGACGCCGTGCAGCCCATGGACGAACTCTTCACGGACGACGTCAAGAAGGACATCTTCCCGGCCCTCGTCAAGGAAGCCAACGTGGATGGCCACTTCATCGGCATGCCGGCCTGGACCAATGCCGAGATCATCCTGTACCGCAAGGACCTGTTCGAGGACGCCAAGAACAAGGCTGACTTCCAAGCCAAGTACGGTTACGAGCTCGCCGCCCCCAAGACGTGGAAGCAGTACCAGGACATTTCCGCGTTTTTCACCAAGGACGGCATGTACGGCACGGACGTCAAGGGCGCCGTGGAAACTGAATGGCTGGCCCACGTCCTTCAGGCGGGCTCCCCCATGGTCCTGGACAAGGACAACAATGTGGTCATCGACAACGCCGCCCACAAGGAAGCCCTGGACTTCTACGTGAGCTTGGCCAAGGATGCCCCGAGCGGTGCAGCGCAGGTTGACTGGGCAGCAGCACAAAACCTGTTCAACCAGGGCAAGACCGCCATGACCCGCTTCTGGGCCCACGCCTACCGCCAGATTCCCGCCGATGCTCCGGTGGCAGGAAAGGTGGGAGCCGCAGCAATGATTGGCGGCAGCGCCGGCGTCGCAGGTGTTCCGGGACCGTGGTACCTCTCCGTTCCCAAAGCCACCAAGAACACTGACGCCGCCAAGAAGTTCGTCAAGTGCGCCTATGACTACAACGACAAGGGAATCGAATCCAAGCTCGGTTTGGCCTCCCGTATCAGCGCGTTTGAAAAATACCAGGACCAGCCTGGCTACGAGAGCTTCAAGCCGCTGATCGAGACCCTCAACGGCCAGGCAACGGCCACCCGACCCGCTACCGCCAAGTGGCAGCAGATCGTTGATACCGTCCTGATCCCGTTGCTGCAGAAGGCCGTGGCCGGTGGCGACACCTCAGCCCTCCTGGCCGATGCCAAGAAGCAGATCCAGGACCTCCTGAAGTAGAACTCCGCGGCCGGCACCGTTAGCAACTGAATGACAGTGCCGGCCGCGGTCCCAACCAGCAGAAAAGAAATACCGTGCGTATCTCCGATCGCCGCTTCGCCCTCTATCTGATGACGCCCGCGGCACTGTTCCTGGCCGTATTCGTGGCCTACCCCCTCTTCCGCCTGGTGGCAGACAGCTTCTTCAAGATCTCCCCCATCGCCGGCGGGCCCCGCGATTTTGTGGGGTTCCAAAACTACGTCACCGCCTTCACCTCCGAGGCCTTCACCAGCGCAGGGTGGCGTACGTTCGCCTACACCCTGGTGGTGGTGACCCTCGAATTCGCGCTCGGCCTGGGCATGGCACTGCTGTTCACCACGCTGGGCAGGAAATCCCAGATTTGGCGGACCGTCTTCCTCTACCCGTTGATGATCGCCCCGATCGTGGCGGGCCTGCTGTGGAAGTTCCTGATGATCGACAACTTCGGTCTGATCGGAACTCTCCTCCACCAGGCAGGGATCCTTTCGGACCCCAACCAGATCGGCTGGCTGTCCGACCCCAACATCGTGCTGTTCTCGGTGGCCATCCCGGACATCTGGCTCACCACGTCCTTCATGTGCCTGGTGCTCTTCGCAGGCCTCCAGAACATCCCCGGCGATCTGATTGAGGCCGCCCGCCTGGATGGTGCACGGGCTCCGGCACTCCTGTTCCGGATCATCCTTCCCCTGCTTCGCCCAGTGATCGCCGTTGCGCTGGTGGTCCGCGGAATCGATGCGGCCAGGGCCTTCGACACCATCCTCATCCAGACCAACGGCGGACCGCAGTCAGCCTCCGAGACGATGAGCCTGTTGATCTACCGCACCATGATCCGCTTCGGCGACCCCGGCCTGGCCAGTGCCATGGGCACCATCTACCTCCTCGCAATGCTCGCCATTGCCTTTGTTGCAGTGACCACCATCTGGCGGCCAGGAAAGGACAACTGATGAGCACCACAAGCGTCACCACCAAAGCCAGCCAGCCGTCGTCGGACTTCCCGGAAGCGCAGCCGCTGCGCAAGCGGCGCGGGGCCAACCGCGAAGGCCTCGAAGCCGGCCGGCGCAGCACCCGGACCATCCTTTGGATCCTGCTGGCAGTGGCCATGGTCCTCTACGGTTTCCCGTTCCTGTACCTGCTGTTCACGTCCTTCAAGACGCCGATCGATACCATCGCCGTCCCACCGACCATCCTTCCCAGGGAATGGACGCTGGAGAACTACACCAACGCCCTGGGCCGGAGCGGGGTGGTGGCATCCTTCATCAACAGCATCCAGACCGCCGTCATCAGCACCCTGCTATCGCTGGTTCTGGCCGTTCCGGCCGCCTACGGCATTACCCGCTACAAGACCCCCAGCGGCCAGGTATTCATCATGGCTGCACTGGTGACCCGCATGGTTCCACCCGTGGCCAGCGGCATTCCGCTGGCGTCCATGATGGCCTCGGCGGGCTTGTCCGATACCCCGATCGCCCTCTCCATTGCGCACACCACCATCTCTCTGCCGCTCTCCATTTGGCTGATGTGCAGCTTCTTCGAATCCGTCCCCAGGGACCTTGAAGAGGCCGCAACCGTGGACGGCTGCAGCAGACTGGGCGCCCTGTGGCGGGTAGTGATCCCGGTAGTGTCCGGCGGCATTGCGGTCACTGCGATCTTYGCCTTCCTGGCATCCTGGAACGAATTCCTGTTCGCACTCCTGATGACCGCCATCCGTTCGCAAACCACACCTGTGGTGATCGCGAACTTCCAGACCCAGTTCGGCCTGGATTGGGGATCCATGACGGCCCTCGCCGCCGTGTACTCGATTCCGGTCATCCTGCTGACACTTCTGCTGCAGCGCAAGATCGTCGCGGGCATGACGCTGGGCGCAGTCAAGGGCTAATGCCACCAAGGCCACTGCCACAATCAACGAGTAGCCTACTGATAGCCCTTCCGGGGCATCGCCAACCATAAGGACGTGGGAGCCACATGAGCAGCAAGAACATCGGTATCAAGGACGTTGCCGTCGCCGCCGGCGTGTCCGTCACCACCGTCTCCCACGTCCTTAACGAGGTCTCTTACGCACGGATCAGCAGTGAAACCCGGGACAAGGTCCGGAACGCCGCCGAGGAGCTCGGCTACGGCCCCAACCGCCTGGCCCAGGCCCTTCGCACGCAGCGGACAGGAATGCTCGGCCTGGTCAGCGAGGAAATCGCTACCACACCCCATGCAGGCCGGATCATCCTCGGCGCTGATGAGGCGGCCAAGGCCCGGGGCTACAACCTGATGATCATCAACACTCCGGGCTCCGCCAGTCTCGAATCGAGGCAAGCCGACGTCCAGGCCCTCCTGGAGCGCCGGGTGGACGGGATCCTGTACGCCACCATGTACCACCGCAACGTGGAACTTCCCCGGAACCTGGAAAACGTTCCGTCGGTCCTGGTGGACTCCGTGGCCATCGGCGGAAACATCACCGCGGTGGTCCCGGACGAAGACGGCGGCGCCCGCGCCGCCGTTGGGGCACTCCTGGACGCCGGCCACACCCGGATTGGATTCATCAACAACACCGACGACGTACCCGCCACCCGCCAGCGGCTCCAGGCCTTCCGGGCCATGCTCACCGAAGCAGGGCTCGACGGAGATGCCGCACCGGTCGAGTCCGAAGTCTCCGAAGTTCATGGCGGCTATGCGGCTGCCAAACGGATCCTGTCCCGGGAAGACCGCGCTGACGTGCCGACGGCACTGTTCTGCTACAACGACCGGATGGCCATGGGCGCTTACCGGGCAGCCGCCGAGTTAGGGCTCAGCATTCCCAAGGACCTTTCCGTTGTGGGCTTCGATGACCAGGAACTCATTGCCGCCAACCTCTACCCCGGCCTTACCACCGTGGCCCTCCCCCATTACGAGATGGGGGCTTGGGCAACGGATCACCTTATTGATGCCATCGAGGGCAAAGAAGATCTTTCCTTAATGGCGCTCCACCCCACCGTCCTGGGCTGTCCCCTGGTTCGCCGTGACTCGGTCGCGGCTCCACGGTAAGCCCAACCAGCCCTTCAACGTCCCAAAAGGAACGCACCACATGTCCAGTAGCCTTGACGCCGCACGCCCGGAAACAGCCCCGGCCGTCACTCCCAGGTTCCGGCCTTCCATCCATTTCACGGCACAGGACACCTGGCTGAACGACCCCAACGGCCTGGTCTTCCACGACGGTTTGTACCACCTCTTCTTCCAGAACAATCCCTACGGCAGCGTCTGGGGCAACATGTCCTGGGGGCACGCCACCTCCCCGGACCTCCTGCGCTGGACCGAACACCCCGTGGCTATCGCAGGCGATGAAACAGAGGACATTTTCTCCGGAAGCGTGGTGGTGGACCACGGCAACACCTCCGGTTTCGGCACAGCCGGGGCGCCGGCTTTGGTGGCCATATATACCAGCGCTTTCAAGCCCGGGACCGAACACAGCGGCACGCAGGCCCAGTCCCTGGCGTACAGCTCCGATTCGGGAATGACCTGGCAAAAGTACGGCGGTAATCCGGTGCTCACCCGGGACTCAGCCCACTTCCGGGACCCCAAAGTCTTCCGTTACCACAGCGGAGCGAGCGCGTACTGGGTCATGGTCGCCGTCGAAGCCCAACAGCAGAAGGTGGTTCTCTACCGTTCCGACGACCTCAAAACCTGGGACTTCCTGAGCGACTTTGGCCCGGCCAACGCCGACGCCGGTGAGTGGGAATGCCCTGACCTCTTTCCCCTGGCGGTGGACGGGGATCCTGAGGACATGAAGTGGGTGCTGATCGTCAACGTGAATCCCGGCGCTGTCGCGGAAGGTTCCGGCGGACAGTACTTCGTAGGACAGTTCGACGGCGTCAGCTTCGTTCCGGACGCGGGTTCCCTTGCGGCGCCAGCGGGAGTCACCTCCCTGCCGGACGAATCTGCCAGGGCTGAGGCACTGCAGCAATGCCTGTGGTTGGACTGGGGCCGCGACTGCTACGCCGCGGTGTCCTTCAGCGACGTCCCGGATGGGAAGCGCATCATCATCGGCTGGATGAATAACTGGGACTACGCCAACCAGTTGCCCACAGCACCGTGGCGGTCCTCCATGACCCTCGCCCGCGAGCTTAAGCTGAAATCGATCAGCGGCACCACCCGGCTGGTCCAGTACCCCGTCCTAGCGGGTCCGGAGGAAGAACTGTTTCGCGCGGGCACCATCGAGTTGGGGTCGGAAGCCCTCGCCTTGCCGGACGCCGTACCGGGCACGGCGCAGGTTATTGAGGCTGAGATCGCGCCGGGAACCGCAGAGCGTGTTGAGCTGCGACTGCTGGCCAGCTCCGACGGACGCCAAGGCACCCTGCTGAACTACACCCCGGGCAGCGGCAGGCTGACCCTTGACCGGACCCAGTCAGGGGACACTTCGTTCCACGGGAAGTTCGCATCCGTCGAATCCGCACCGGTTGCACTGGAAGACGGCGTCCTCAAGCTGCTCATTGTGGTGGACCAGTGCTCCGTGGAAGTCTTCGCCCAGGACGGCACGGTGGTCCTGACGGACCTGGTCTATCCGGATGCCGACAGCCGGGAAACCCGGTTGTCCGCCCAAGGCGGCACCGCCACAGTTCTCAAGCTCGTTGTCTCAACACCCGCCTAAGGAGCAGGTTCCAATGCAGAACATCCAAAAGCCAACCAGCAGTCCGGCAACCGAAGTCATGGTTGTGGGCGAGGCCCTGGTGGATATCGTCGTCTCGACCCACGGCACCGTGGAGCATCCGGGAGGATCTCCGGCGAACGTGGCCTACGGCCTCGGCAGGCTCGGCGTGCCTACCTCATTGCTGACCTCCATTGGAGAAGACCACCATGGTGCTGCCATCCAGCGGCACCTGGCCGGTGCCGGCGTCGAACTCCTGGCCGGTGCCCGCGCAGGCGTCCGCAGCGCTACGGCAACCGCCACCCTGGCGTCGGACGGTTCAGCACGCTACGACTTCGACATTCAGTGGGATCTTCCCCGGATCACCCCAACCACCCTGCCCAAGATCCTGCACACAGGATCGATTGCCACCTTCCTGGAACCCGGAGCGGCAACTGTGCGCGATCTTCTTGAGCAGGTACATCAACGCTGTGTGGTCACCTACGATCCCAACATCCGGCCGGCCCTGGTGGGCAGCCACGCCCAGGCCACCACCACTTTCGAGGAACTCATTCCTTTCACCGACGTGGTCAAACTCAGTGATGAGGACGCGCACTGGCTTTACCCGGGCCTGTCCCTCGAAGACACTTCACGGCGCATCCTGGGCCTTGGGACCGGCCTCGTGGTGGTGACCAAGGGTTCGGAAGGATCCATGCTCTCGACCACCGGCGCCCAGGTCTTGGTTCCCTCCGTGACGTCCACCGTGGCTGACACCATTGGCGCGGGCGACTCGTACATGTCCGCCTTGATCTACGGGCTCCTCCAGACCGGAGTTGACCGACTCAATGAGGAGGCCCTGGAGTCGTTGGGCGGCCGGGCCGCCAAGGCCGCAGCCATCACTGTCCGTCGTGCGGGCGCCAACCCGCCGACGTCGGACGAGCTGCTGGCCGAACTGCCCGAACACCAGCCCGCCACCTGACCACCCCCAACTCCACGAGGATCCACACCATGTCCAGCAGCAACTACTACGATGTGACCACCTGGCCCACCGGCGACCCGTCCAAGGATGTCGGCGAGGTCATCAACAGCATCATCGCCGACGTCAAGGAACGCCAGAACGCCACAGATGTGAACGACGGCGGCAAGGCCGGTGCGGTGATCTACCTGCCACCGGGCGACTACCGGCTGCGCACGCAGGTCCGGATCGACATCAGCTTCCTTCGGATCCAGGGCTCAGGCCACGGGTTCACGTCCTCGAGCATCAGGTTCAACGTTCCCCAGGACGAATGGGCCGACCTTCATGAGCTGTGGCCCGGCGGCAGCCGCGTGCTGGTGGATCTTCCTCCCGCTGACAACTCGGACCCGGCCAGCGGAGCAGCGTTCCTTGTTCAGCGTGCGGGCAGCCCCCGGATCAGTTCGGTGGAATTCGCCAACTTCTGCATTGATGGCCTGCACTTCACCCCGGACGGCTCTGACCTGCCGGCCGAGAACACATACGTCAATGGCAAGACGGGGATTCACGTTGCCAGCGCCAACGACTCCTTCCGGGTCAACGAGATGGGCTTCATCTACCTCGAACACGCACTGACCATCCACAACGCCGATGCCCTCTCCATCCACAACAACTTCATCGCCGAATGCGGAAGCTGCATCGAATTGCGAGGCTGGGGTCAAGCATCGAATATCACGGACAACCTGATCGGCGCGGGATTCAAGGGCCGCTCGATCTATGCGGAGAACCATGGCGGACTCCTGGTCACGGCCAACAACGTCTTCCCACGGGGTGCCAGCAGCGTCCATTTCAGCGGTGTGACGCGCTCCAGCATCACCAACAACCGCCTGCATTCCTTCTATCCGGGCATGGTGGTCCTGGAGCGGAACAGCTCGGAAAACCTCGTGGCCACCAATCACTTCCTCCGCGACCACGAGCCCTGGACGCCGTTCCTCGGGATCGATAACGGGCTGGATGACCTCCACGGGGTCCTCAGTGTAAGCGGCAACAACAACTCGGTGATCGGGAACCACTTTTCACAGATCATCGACTCGGAGAGCGTCCGTCCGGAGGGCGCAACGCCGGTCATCATCCGCTTGCGTGAAGGCGCGGGCAATTTCGTGTCCAACAACCATGTGGTGGCCTTGAACGTGCACGCCAACGCCAGCGACGACTGCTTCGAGGCCCAGGTGGATGCCCTGCTGACCACCGATGCGGCTGAAGACCTGGCCGTGACCGCGGTCCTGGTGGACCCGGAATCAGCGCGGAACACCATCCTCGACTCGGGCAGGGAAACCCAAATCAGCGCCGACCGGGCAAGCAACGCCATCCGTCCAACCCCTTAACCTGGGAGTTTTTGTCCAGCTAATGCCCTTAAGATTCGTTCTTAGGGGCATTACCTGTACAAAAACTCGCAAGGGGGACCACGTGCCAGAGACTATCCGCACCGCAACAGCCAACGACGCCGGGAAGCTGGCTGAGCTTGCCGCCATCACCTTCCCGCTGGCGTGCCCGCCGGGCTCCTCACCGGACGACATCCAGGCGCACCTTGAGAAGACACTCAGCGAGGCCAACTTTTCGGAATACCTCGCCGATGCGAACATCACGGTCATGGTGCTCGACGACGACGGGCAGCTCACCGGGTACACCATGCTGATTGCCAAGCCGGCAAGCGACCCCGACGTCGCCTCGGTGCTTTCGGCGCAGCCCTCCACCGAACTGAGCAAATGCTACGTCCACCCGGACCACCACGGAAAGGGCGCCGCAGCACGGCTGATCCAGGCATCCCTGGCCCTGGCCGCGGACAAGGGCGCATCCGGGGTGTGGCTGGGCGTCAACAGCGAGAACGCCAAGGCCATCCGCTTCTACGAGAAGAGCGGTTTCCAGCGCGTCGGCACCAAATCGTTCAAGCTCGGCAACACGGTGGAACACGACTTCGTCATGGAGAACAGGCTTTAGCCAAACAAGTCCCCGGCCAGCTGCGGCCGGGGGTCGTTGCGCAAATGGAGTCCCTCCGGAAGGCCGCTGACTGTACCCGAGGAACCGGACGCCCGCACGGTGAGCCGCGAACTCCCGAGCAGCACGTTGTCGGCCGTGAACCCGCCGAAGGACTCCGGGAGGATCGGAGCCAAGTGGAGCACGTCCCGCGTGAAATCGGGATCGAACCGCAACAGGATCCGGGCCAGTTGGACCGGTGCCGCAGCCGCCCACGCCTGCGGGGAACACGCCGTCGGATACGGTACGGGCTCCGCGAACTCTGAACGGTCAAAGCCGCAAAACAGCTCAGGGAGCTGACCGCCAAAGTGCTCGGCGGCGTCGAACAGTCCACTGGCCACCCGGCTGGCTTCGTCCACGAAGCCGTAGCGCATGAGTCCCGTGGCGGCGAGCGCCGTATCGTGGGGCCAGACCGAGCCGTTGTGGTAGCTGACGGGGTTGTAGGCACCCATGTCGGAGCCGAGGGTGCGGATGCCCCAGCCGGTGAACATCTCCTTGGACATCAGCCGCTCCGCCACCTGCGGCGCCTTGTCCTCGTCG
The DNA here is from genome assembly GCF_052113825.1 of Paenarthrobacter sp. TAF1. Taxonomy (NCBI): domain Bacteria; kingdom Bacillati; phylum Actinomycetota; class Actinomycetes; order Micrococcales; family Micrococcaceae; genus Paenarthrobacter; species Paenarthrobacter sp. TAF1. The sequence continues at coordinate 44,697 of NZ_JBFRDO010000023.1, read as the reverse complement.
ACGATTCCCACCCACAGGCAATGGCCCATGTTGGACGTACACGAATCCACGGGGTTCTTGTCCTTGTCCAGCGCCAGGGCGAAGTAACCCTTGTCCGGCAACCAGAAGGTCTTGTTGAAGGCCTCCTTCAGCTCTGCGGCCTTGTCCGCGCAACGGCGTTCGACGGCGGTGTCGCCCGCCACACGCGCCAGCAGGGACCGGCCCACGTAGGCCGCGTAGGCGTAGGCCTGGACTTCACACAGGGCGATCGGTGCCTCCGCCATCCGGCCGTCAGCAAAGTTGATCCCGTCCCACGAGTCCTTCCATCCCTGGTTCACCAGGCCGTGGTTGTTGGGGCGCTGGTATTCGATGAACCCGTCCCCGTCCCGGTCGCCGTACTTCTCCATCCATTCGATGGCCCGGTCAGCATGAGGGAGAAGGGACTCGATGATGTCCTCGCCCAGGCCCCAGCGGCTCAACTCGCCCAGGGTGGAGACGAAAAGCGGCGTCGCATCGGCTGTGCCGTAATAGGCGGTGCCGCCCAACGACAACCCCGCTGTGATCCCGAGCCGGACCTCGTGCGGCATGCGCCCGGGCTCCTCTTCGGAATCGGGGTCCACCTTGCTGCCTTGCAGTCCGGCCAGAGTTTGGAGCGTCCCGGCGGCCAGGCTCGGATCAACCATGAGGGACATGTAGGAGGCAAGCAGGGAGTCCCGTCCGAAGAGGGCCATGAACCACGGCGCCCCGGCGGCGATGGCGGCACGGCCGGGGTGTTCGTCGTCGAAAATCCTCAGTGATCCGAGGTCCCGCTGACTTTGGGCAAGGACGTCCGTGACGTTTTGGTCGCTGACCGTGATGCGCGGAACGTGCTCCTCCCATTGGGTCTGCCGGCGTGCTCCCGTGCTGTGTTTAAGGGGCGTTCCTGCGGTGAAGGGATCGTCCGGGGCCTCACCGTTGACCAGCGGCAGGGCAATGATGGTGGTCGACCACTGCTCACGGGCAGGGATGGTGACGTTGAACGTCAGCCCTTCCTCCGTGACTTTTGCTCCGTGCGCCTGGAACAGCACTCCCCGTCGCTGTCCGCTGGAGTGCAGGGCGTCTATGTGCAGCCCGTCCTCCCGCGCCGCCTTGATGGTTTGCTCGGCGGTTCCCACCCTGCCGCCTTTGACGTCGAAGAGGTCGGCGAGGTCGGCGTCGATCAGCAGTTCGATGGTGCACGTTGACGGGGTGCCGGAGTAGTTGGTGATGGTGAGGTCATCGCGGAGCCCTGATCCGACGCTGCGCTGGTGCCGGACCAGCAGCGGGCTTTCAAAGCGCCCGTCCTCGGTACATGCCCGGCCCACGTATTCGGCCTGGAACGACGCCGGGTTGCGGGCCACCAGGGGCTCCCGGGGTTCGCCGTTGATGCGCAGCACCCAGCGGGACACAATGCGCGTGTCCTGGTAATACGCGCCTTGCGAACCGCCTGCGTGGATGTCGCCCGGGTGGGCGGAAATGCAGAAGGACGAGCCTTCGACGACGGTCACCGCCCCCAGTTCGGATGCTCCGGCTTCCGTGTCTGCGTTCCAAGCGGTCATGCGCGGCAGGGCTCCTCTGGCGGGGTTGGTTTCGCGGACAAGCAACCTCTGGCTACGAGGCCTGCCTCTGATTCTCTTCCACGTAGCCGCCGTCGGGAAGCCCCTTGCTGCTGAATTGTTGAAGGATGCGCGAATAGAGGGCCAGATGCTCGGCAGCCATCCGGCCGGCGCTGAAGTACTCGTCCACCGAGCGCCGGCAGTCGGCCCGGCTCAAGCGTGCGGCGGTATCCAGGAAGCCGGCGAGGTCCCGGACTTCGCCCAGGAAGCCGGTCTTTCCGTGCTTGACGATTTCCGGAGCGGCACCCATCGGGGTGGCCACAACAGGTGTGCCCGTGGCCAGTGACTCGATCATGACCAACCCAAAAGGCTCGGGCCATTGGATGGGGTTGATCAATGCCACTGCACCGCCCATGAGCTCGTATTTTTCGGGGTCGGAGAGTTCACCCAGGAACTCCTCCTGCGGGCCCAGGGCCGGCTTCACGACTTCCCGGAAGAAGTCCTGTTCGTCTTTGGCGTGCATTTTGGCGGCTATTTTCAGCGGTACACCGGCCTCGCGGGCAACCGCTACCGCTTCCATGAGCCCCTTGTCCTGGCACATCCGTCCCACAAAGCACGCATAACCGCCTAGCCCGTCCCCCATGGACACAGTGGACAAGTCCAAGCCATGGTGGATGACGGCTGCAACGTTGAGGTCCGGGAACATGGACCGTTGGTCATTGGAGATGGCGATGATGGACGTATCCCGCTCCATGGCGCGGTAGAGCTCCGCCGACTGGGCGGTGAACTGGCCGTGGATGGTGGTGACCACGGGGATGGCAGGAGGTCGGTAAGCGTAGAGGGGTCCGGCCAGCGTATGGTCGTGGATGATGTCCACCCCGCCCAGCCCGCGGTAGGCCTTGATGACATGGTCCAGCTCGCTGAGGGTCAGTCCGAGTTCATCCGGCTGGCTTGGGCCGAAACCGGGGATGCGGGGCACCGGACAGGTGCTGTCGGAGGCTGCCGCCAGGAGGACTTCATGCCCGGCGTCAACCAGCGCGCGGGCGAGGGCGTCCACCACCCTTTCCGTGCCGCCGTATTTTTCGGGCGGGACGGTAAACCATGGTCCAACAATGAGTCCAATGCGCATCCGGGCCTCCGCGCATAACCCCCAAACCATGGGCTGGCTTCATAACCCTCCTCAAGGCTAGGCGTCCCGTGAGGAAAATAACAGGCTGCCGCCGGAATGCCCTGGAGCCGGGCGGGGTTGACGCAACCATGAAGATTGAGATCTGGTCAGACGTCGCGTGCCCGTGGTGCTACATCGGCAAGCGCCGTTTCGAGACCGCCCTGGCACAGTTCCCCCACCGCGACTCCGTGGACATCGAATGGAAGAGCTACCAGCTGGATCCGTCCGTTCCGGGGCATTATGACGGCACGGAGCTGGACTACCTCAGCCAGCGCAAGGGCATGGCTCCGGAGCAGGTCAAGCAGATGTTCGCGCACGTCACGGAGACCGCCAAGGGCGAAGGCCTGGATTACCACTTCGACAAGGTGGTTGTGGCCAACAGCTTCACCGCCCACCGCCTCATCCACCTGGCTGCCGGCCACGGACGCCAGGACGCCGCCAAGGAACGACTGCTCAGCGACCACTTTGAGCACGGCAAGGACATCGGCAACCAGGAGTACCTGACGGAGCTCGGTGAAGCCCTCGGCCTGCCGGCACAGGAAGTTGCCGAACTCTTCACGTCCGACAAGTTCACGGACGAGGTCAATGAAGACATCAACGAGGCCCGTGCCATCGGCGTGACCGGCGTTCCGTTTTTCGTGATCGACCGCAAGTACGGCATCTCCGGTGCCCAGCCTGCCGAACTTTTCAGCCAGGCCCTGAACCAGGCATGGCAGGAAGCCAACCCGCTGATCCCGGTCGGCGCTTCCGACGCCGAGGCCTGCGGCCCGGACGGCTGCAGCGTTTAACCCAACGCGGGGTCACTTATGGCCCAAAATCCCCCTTGGGATAGGCCATAAGTGACCCCGCGTTGCTTTATTGGCGAGGGCTAGGCCTTCGCCACCTCAAGCTCGACGACGGCCCAGGACAAGGCGGGCAGCGTCAGGCGCAGCTCCGAACCAGTCGCCTTCACGCCATCCAGCGGCTTGAGCCCAACCCGGCCCGGCTGGTCCTGGCTGTTGATGGTGAAGCGGTCGCCGCCGTCGGGAATTTCCAGGACCTCGGCGCGGACCACCTGCCGGGCGTCGAACCCGCGCAGGGCGGTCTCGACGTCGGCCGCTTCCTCCAGGCCGCGGTTCGCGAAGAACAAGGCAACCCGGCCCGTTTCCTCGTTCCACGTTGCGCTGACGTCCACCAGGTCGGTGTCCCCGAACCGGTTGTTGGAGTACTTGTCCGAATCAACTGAGAGCCGCAGGATCTGTCCTGTGGCGAGCTCTGCCATCCGGGCGAACGGGTGGAAAATGGTCTGCTTCCAGGCCGGCCCGTTTTCCTCGGAAAGGATCGGTGCGATCACGTTGACCAGCTGCGCCTGGTTGGCGATCTTTACCCGGTCGCCATGGCGCAGCAGCGAGTTGAGCAGTGTCCCCACCACCACGGCGTCGGTCACGTTGTACTGGTCCTCGATGACACGCGGGTGTTCGCGCCACGGAGCCTTGACGATGTTGCTCAGCTGGTCCTCGGTGTCCCGGCCCCGCTGGTACCAGACGTTCCACTCATCAAAGGACAGGTTGATGTGCTTCTTGTGCTTGCCCTTGGCCCTGACGGCATCGGCCGTAGCGATCACTGACTCAATGAAGTAGTCGGTGTCGACGGCGGACGCCAGGAAGCTGCCGACGTCGCCCTCCTCCTCGAAGTAGTAGGCGTGGAGGGACACATAGTCCACTTCCTCATAGGTGTGCGTGAGGACGGTCTGCTCCCAGGCCCCGAAGGTGGGCATCCTGGAATTCGAGCTGCCGCACGCGACGAGTTCAATGGACGGATCCACGTATCGCATGGCCTTGGCGGCTTCCTGGGCCAGCCGGCCGTATTCATCGGCTGTCTTGTGCCCGATCTGCCACGGGCCATCCATCTCATTGCCGAGGCACCAAAGCTTGATGTCGAACGGGTCCTTGTGGCCGTTCTTTGCCCGGAGGTCAGACCAGTACGTGCCTCCGCTGTGGTTGGAGTACTCCACAATGGCACGGGCTTCCTCGACTCCCTTGGTGCCCAGGTTGATGGCTTCCATGATTTCGGTGCCGGCCTGCCTGGACCAGTCCACGAATTCGTGCAGGCCAAAGGCGTTGGTCTCCACGGTGTGCCAGGCGCCATCCAGGCGGCGGGGCCTGTTTTCCCGTGGACCGATCCCGTCTTCCCAGTTGTAGCCGGAGACGAAGTTGCCGCCGGGGTATCGGACAACGGTGGCGCCGAGTTCCTTGACGAGCTTGAGGACGTCCTGGCGGAAGCCGTGCTCGTCAGCCTCCGGGTGCCCGGGTTCGTAAATCCCGGTGTAGACGCAGCGGCCCATGTGCTCCACGAAGGAGCCGAAGAGCCGGCGGGGTACCTCCCCGATGGTGAAGTCGCGATCGAGGGTGATGCGTGCGCGGGACATGTATCTCCTTGGTTGTGTGTTTCAGGTCTGGTGGTGCAGCAATGCGGACCGGTCAGGTCCCGGCAAGTCCTGTGGTGGAAATGCCCTTGATGATCTGGCGTTGGAAGAACAGGAAGACGACAATCAGCGGCAGCGCGGCCAGCAATGCCGACGCCATGTTCTGGGCGTACTGCACGCCGTAGGCGCTCTTGATGGTCTGCAGGCCCACCGGAAGGGTCAGCAGGGAATCGTCGTTGGTGGAGATGAACGGCCACAGGAAGTTGTTCCACGCGCCGATGAACACAAAGATCGCGACGGCGGCCAGGATCGGCCGGGACAACGGCAGGATGATCTGCATGAAGATCCGGAGCCGGCTGGCCCCGTCCATCACGGCCGCTTCCTCGAGTTCACGCGGAATCTGGTCGAAGAACCTCTTGAGGACGAACACCATGGCGGGGTGGATCACCTGCGGAAGGATGATGGCCCACGGGGTATCGATCATCTTGAACGCGAGCATTTGGTAGAAAAGCGGGATCATGAGTACCGGCGGCGGCACGATGATGCTGGCGATGATGGCCGTCATCAGTACCTTCTTGCCCTTGAACTCGATCCGGGACAATGCATAAGCGATGAGGGCGGAGATCACCAGCGTGATGAGGGTGATCGCAGCGGAGGTGTAGAGCGAATTCCATGTCCAGAGCGGGATGTTGCCGGCTTGGAAGACGTTGGCAAAAGCGTCGAACGTAAAGCCCGACGGCGGGATCCAGCTGACCTTCGAGGCCGAGGCGTCCGCTTCGGATTTGAAGGCGGTGACCGTTGCCCAGGCGAAGGGAACCAACCAGAGGACAGCGAGGACGGCGGCGACCACGACGGCTGCGGCCTTGCCCACTGTCAGCTTCTTGCGTGGTTGGCGGATGACCTGGCCGGCAGTGCTGCGCGGGATGGATCGGGTGAGGGTTGTATTTGCCATGGCTATGCACTCCTGCGGCGGGTGATGACGAACTGCAAGGCAGAGACCAGCACGATCAGTCCGAAGAAGATGTAGGAGATGGCTGCGGAGTATCCCAGCCGGTATCCGGTAAACCCGGTTTCGAAGATGTACTGGACCACGGGCCTGGTCGATCCGCCCGGACCGCCGGACGTCATCTGGTAGATCTGGTCGAAGACCTTCAGGGAAGCGAGGATCTGGAGCAGCACGATCATCACCGTGGTGGGGGTGAGCTGTGGCAGCGTGATGGAGAAGAACTGCCGCCAGGCTCCGGCGCCGTCCAGCGATGCTGCCTCATAGTGCTGAGCGGGAATGTTTTGCATTGCCGCCAAGTACAGAAGGAAATTGAATCCCACGGTCCACCAGAGCGTTGCAATCACGATCGACCACATGGCCACATTGGGATCGTTGAGCCACCCGATCTTCGGGATGCCGAACTTGGACAGGAAATCGTTGATCAGTCCGAGCTGCGGGTTGTACATCCAGACGAAGAACAGGGAGACAACCGTGGATGCCAGAAGGAAGGGCGCGAAGTAGGAAAGCCGCCAAAGCCACTGGGCGGGAAGGCCGATGTTCAACAGCGCAGCCATCACCAACGCCACCAGCACCAATGGCACGGTGCTGATCACGGTGAAATAGAGCGTGTTTCCCAGGGAACGCCACATACCGGCGTCGGCAAAGGCCTCGGAGTAGTTGGAAAAACCAATGAGGACGTCGTTGGCTCCCGTGAGGGATTTGCCCGTCAGGCTCATGTAGAAGCCGTACAGGATTGGCCACACAAGGAACACGAGGAAGAAGACGAGGAACGGCGCCGCGAAGGTCCAGCCGCTCACGTTGTCCCTGCTGCTGCGCAGGGAGGGCCCGGCCTTGGTGCCGGGAGTGGGTTTTGTCCGTACTTGGCTGGTCTGCCGGGACACTGTAGAGGAACTCATGAAGGACTCCTTTGTCGCTCGGTGTGCTGTGCCGGTCAGACCGGGTTGGGCCGGGATAGAAGGTCGTTGGTGCGGGCCACGAAACCGTCCCACCCCTCAGCTGCTTTGCTGCGTCCCAGAAGTACGTTCTGGATGTACTCGGCAAAATAGTTCTGCCAGTCCGAGCCTGATCCGCTGAACCAGGCCTCGGGGTCGTAAGCGATGATGTCTGCGGCGTTGGCATAGTGGACTTGAGGGGTGAGTTCCCGGTATGCCTGCGACTGCACTACGGGCTGGTATGCCGGGATGTGCCCCGCCTCGGCCCACGACAACGAACCCTTGAGGATGTCGCTGACGAACTTGTAGGCGTCCTTGCGTTTTTCTTCATCCACCGCGAGTTGCCGTGGAAGCACGAAGGAATGCGAATCGGCGTACGACGCGGGCGTCCCGTAGAGGGTCGGGATGGTGGCAGCGTCAACCGGAAGCTTGGCCTTCTTCATGGTGGGCAGTTCCCAGCCGCCGCTGAAGAGCATTCCCGAGTCGCCCCTGACAAACTCGGCGATGCCGGTGTTGATGTCGTTGCCCTTGGCCGCGATCGTGTCATCAAAGAGCGACGCCATGAATTCCAGTGACTCAACGGCAGCGTCCCTGTCGGCCTGCATGGGCTGACCTGGAGTCAGTACGATCTCGGCCCCGTGCTGCTTGTAGAGCGTGTAGAACAGGCGCCACATTTGCGAGCCGAGGTTCAGGTATCCGAAGGAGAGGCCGTGGGCCTTGGTGACCTTTTGCATCTCCAGTGCCATGGCTTTGAATCCGTCCGGCGAGTTCACTTCCTGCAAGAGGCCGTTGCTTTCCAGGAGCCCCGCTTTACCGGCGATGTCCGTGTTGTAGAACATGATGAACGGGTGGGAGTCCAGTGCGAGCGAGAACACCTTTCCGTCCTGCTGGCTCTTTTCCCAGATACGCGGGGCAAAGTTCTCCGGCGTGATGCCGTTCTCTGCCAGCAGGCCCAGGTCCCAGGGCTCGATGAGGCCGCCGGGGGCATAGCCGGGAACCCGGCTGGCATGCATGATGGCTACTTCCGGCGGCCGTCCGCCGGCCGATGCCATGGCCAGCTTGGTGTAGTAGGGCGGTCCCCAGGCCAAGACCGTGGGGTGGACCTTGAAGCCCGGATTGGCGCTGTTGGCGTTGGCGATCATGGCCTGCATCTTGGTGCCGTCTCCCCCGGAGAGGAGGTGCCAGAAGTTGATGGTCGGGACGGCCGCGGCTCCCGCCGATCCGCCGCATCCTGTGAGGCCCGTGGCCAAAAGCCCGCCGCCCAGCAGCGCCGAGCCTGTCAATAGCTGTCTCCGGGACAAACTTCTCCCGGTCAAAGATTCAAACTGCTTCACCCGTCACTCCTTTGGAAGGGTCCGCTGAAAGGACACACAATGCTGCACGAAAGTCCGGCTTCGCTGCGTCTCCACGCGTGGGTAAAAGGTGGCCCCCGGGTGACGCAGGTCTCACATTACATCGTTGTAATAGGCAGGGCAAGAGAAATTGTTAGCGCCAACAATTTGTTTTTTCGGGAACCTATCGGGTGCTGTCCCGCTCTTCGATGCTGTACGGAACGGACACTATGCGCTGTCCATGGCCCCTGTCCGCCATACGTTCGGTGAGCAGGCGCAACGCCTCGGAAGCGATCATGCGTTTGTCAAAGGACACGGTGGTGAGCGACGGTACAGCGAACCGGCCATCGGCAATATCGTCAAAACCGGCCACAGCAATGTCCTCGGGAACCCGCACGCCGCGCTTCCACAAAGCGTTCAAGGCACCAAGGGCCATTGAATCCGTGAAGCAGAAGAGTGCCTCCGGCAGCGGGTTGCTGTCGAGATACCGCATGACGGACTCCGCCGCGGAGCCAGGCGTCCATTCATCGCAGGCGATCATGAGGGATTCGTCCCGCGGGATGCCCAGGGAGCGCAGGGCTGCCTCATATCCCTGGGTCCGTTGGATGGCGGTGGCCGATTTCCTTCCCTGGTTGATGCCCAGTACCGCTATGCGGCGCCGCCCCGGGCGGGCCAGGGCCAAGGTCATATCCCGGGCCGCGGCAAAGCTGTCCACAAAAACGCGGTCGGCGAGTTCTTGCGACACCTCACCCAACAGGACCACCGGAGGCAACGCCACACCCACCCGCACGGCACTCTCATCGAGAACAACGGGATTCAGGATCAGGCCATCGATCAGGTTGGCCCGCGCACGTGTCATCAGTTCCTGTTCCCGTTGGGGGTCGGAACCGGTTTCTTCAATCTGCACGCTCCAGCCCCGGGCATGGGCAACTTCAACGAGGCTTTGGGCGAGTTCCGCAGAGAACGGGGTGCCGAGGTTGGGCAATGCCAGGCCGATCACACCCGAGCGTCCATTGCGCAGTCCACGGGCCGAGAGGTTGGGGACGTAGTCCAGCTCCTGCATGGCCTGCTCAACCCTCAGCCGCGTAGGTCCACTCACCGGAACGATTCCGTTCATGACATTCGAGACCGTTTTGGGTGAGACCCCCGCGCGGCGCGCTACGTCTTTGACCGTTGCGCGCAAGACGCCCCCTTGCTGCAATGTTTCACGGATTTTCCCGTTTTCCACGATGTTACCGCCCTGTTCCCCGGGTACCGCGTCGGGACCCGGTTTGCTGACAGATCACTGTAAAGTGTCTATATGCCCAGGATCACGGCCCCCACGAACGCTGCCCAACGCGCCGAGACCCAACGTCGGATTCTCACGGCCTTCGGCGAGCTCCTCTTCACCCATGGCCTGCCCGGATTGACCATGACCGATGTCGCCCGCCATGCAGGCGTTGGCCGCACAGCGGTCTACAACTATTACGCGGACATGGAGCAGCTCCTCATCGCGTACGCCCTGGACGAGACCGAACGTTTCATCGTCGACCTCCGGGAATCCCTGGCCGCGCTCCAGAACCCGGTGGACCGGCTGGCCCTCTACGTCCGCGCGCAGGTGGAGGACCTCAGCCGACGCCACCTGCCGCCGGGTCCGGCCATGGCAGCCGTCCTCTCCCCCGGATCCTTTGCCAAGCTCGCAGACCACGTGGGCGACCTCAACGCCTTGCTCGAGGACATCCTCCGGGATGGTGTCCACCAGGGCTACCTTCCGGACATCGACGTCACCCAGCTCGCGCGGCTCATCCACGGCACACTGTCGGCAAGTGCCGCGCGACGCAACCGGACGCCCGACGGCGGGACTCCCCCGCCGCCCCCGGCCTCCGACGTCGGGCTTCTTGCCGCGCAAGAGGCGCAGACGGCTCAGACTGTGCGTTTCATCCAGTTGGGTGCGGGTGCGCGTTTCGACGACGCCGGCAGGCCGGTCCTGCTGGCCACCGCTACCCCAACTGTTTAGCGCCACCCAAACGGGCTAACGCCACGCAAATCCCCGCGTCGCCCACGACTTTGAGTGGCGAAAACCGGCAAGCGTGTCAGCCTGCGGGTCGTGTGGGGATGATGGGCCACTTGGAGTTGTCCGCGATCCGCAGTTCCTCACGCGGACAGAGGAGCTTGCCGGGAGTCTGATCCACCAGCTGCGGCTCCACCAGGCCCTCATAACCCGGGGTGATGATGACGTCCACCGATTCGTCTTCGCGGTTGTCCTGGAAATAGTCAGTCCCCGCCAGGTTGCGCTGGATGTTGAACGCGGCTGCTTGGCCCTTGACCCCGGACACCACCACGCCGATGCCTGAATATGTGGTGTCACTGTTGCCCACGGACGCCACTGTGTATCCACGGGCAGTGAACTGGTCGGCTACCGTTGCCGCGAGTCCGCCGCGGGACGTGGCATTGAGGACGTTGAGCCGCACGGTGTTGTTGGGCACGTAGTCGAAAGTGGTGGAAGGGCACAGGCTGGTGGGGGCTTTGCTGGCAATCGCCGTCGGGACTTTGATGACGCCGTTCATGACGGCCCAGGCACCAACTGCGCCCGCGGCGATCACTCCGAGCAACACCACCAGGACAATGCCGTGGAACAAACGACGCCCGAAGCTGCCTCGTCGGACCGGGGCGTCGTCGGCAAAGGTTGCCCGTAGCTCCGGCCCCGTCACAACACGGTGGCCATGGAGCTGCGTCACATCTTTGGGACGCTTACGTTTTTTTGGCCGGGAGTTATCCTCCCCCGGACCGGACAGCCTAGCCATCGATGACCAATACACGTGCGTGGATGGCAGTCCTTTGGTGCAGCGCCGTGCGGACCGCCCGGTGAAGACCGTCCTCGAGGTACATCACGCCCTGGTACTGGACCACGTGCGGGAACAGATCGCCAAAGAAAGTGGAGTCCTCCGCCAGCAATGCCTCCAGGTCCAAGGTCCGCTTGGTGGTGACCAGATCGTCCAGGCGGACAGGGCGCGGGGGCAGGGCAGCCCAGTCCCTGGGCGCGGAGTATCCATGGTCAGGGTACGGGCGTCCCTCGCCCACAGCTTTGAAGATCACCCTGCAAGCCTATGGAAGATACCGCCGTAACGGAACTTGTGACCCGCGGCACAGGCAGGTTGTAGCCAAAAGGTGACTATCCTTCGCGGGGCGTCACAGACGTCATAGCTGTGTGGTGGGTCTGCGGGACTGACAGAATAGGGGCATGACCCAACCGTTCCCAGGTACTGACCGTGCCGCTGCCCGCACCGAGCCCGCACTGGCCCTGCTGCTGGACGTCGATGGCCCCATAGCCAGCCCTGTGACGCGCGACGTCAAACCGGACATCATCGCCGACATGGTGGCCCTTGCCTCAGCCGGAATCCCGGTCATCTTCAACACGGGCCGCTCGGACGCGTTCATCGCCCAGCAGGTCATGGAACCCATGATCGCCGCCGGCATGCCCGCCAACACGGTGATCCACGCCATTTGCGAGAAGGGAGCCGTGTGGTTCAGCTACACCGCTGACGGCCCCGGCCCCATCCACGTGGACCACGAACTCGCGGTACCGAAGGCCTACGGCGACGATATCCGCCGGCTGGTGGCCGAGGATTACTCCGCCCACATGTTCTTCGATGAGACAAAGCGCGCCATGGTATCCGTGGAGCAGCACCTGAACGTAGCCAGCGCGGATTACCTGGCTGAACAGAAACTCTTCGACGCAGACGCCCTGGGCATCATGGAACGGCACGGCCTCAGTGCCGCCATCCTGGACCATCACGCGCCCGGATCCGATGACACTGCAGACTACCGTCTGGACCCCACCATCATCTCCACGGACATCGAGTCCGTGCGCCTGGGCAAGGACCTTGGAGCAAGCCGGGCCGTTGAACTCCTGGCAGCCCAGGGCATCACCCCGCTCTCCTGGCGCACCGTGGGAGATTCCCGGACGGACTACGCCATGGCAGACTGGCTACACCACAACGATCATGACGTGAAGCACGTAGATGTCCGGCCCGCGGACGGCATACCGGTGAAGCCCTACACCATCCTGACTGCCGCAGACCTTGACCTTGCAGAGGACGTGATCCACGACGACGCCGGCGGAGCGTTCCTCCGCAGCTGGCGCGAGGCCCTGGCCATCTAGCGGCGACGCAGCACCACCTACACCCAGAAACACCGAAGATCCCGGAGAAACAGCCATCACACAAGCACAGGTCGATCCGATTTACCACGGCAGCCCTTCCGTCGAAGAGGACACGATTGCGGAGGCGGTTTCGCCTGCCGTCGTCGCGCATCTCAAGCACAGGTCCGACGTCGTCCGTCACCGTGGGCGGTACGCCCTGATCAACAGCGACCTGACACCTCAACAGGCCATGGTTTCGGACCTCTTGGCTGTGCGGGCCGCGCTGGATGCCGCAGGAATCGATTTCATCCTGGTGCGGGGCAACGACGAACGTCCGGTCATCGCCGTCGACTGGGAGTCCCGCAAGGACGTCCGGGATGCACTGGCTGCTGCCTTCAAGAATGAGCCCTTCTACGCCATGACGGTGGACGCCAGGAAGAAGACCTCCGTGCTGGTGGCCGACGGCGAACTCTCGGCCAACAGGAAGGCCCGGATCTTCCGCCTGTACCGCCCCCGCGTCGAGGTCGGCGGCGGGCTTTGGTACGGCCCCGCATTAGGCGTCCAGCTTGAGCTGTGGAGGTTCGAAGGCGACCACCTGGAACTCCCCGTGGAGAACTCACTGACGCGCCGGACCATGCTCCGGCAGGACGCCGTCCGCGGAACCGTGCAGCGGCATGGTTTGGCTTGGCCCACTATCGAGAACATGTTCGCCGACCACGCCAGTGACATCGATTTCGACGTCGACATCGTCTTTTCCTGGGTTGATGGCAGCGATCCCGAGTACATCGCACGCAGGCGCGCCCAGCAGGCCGAAGCCGTCCTTGGTGAAGGCGATGACCATGAGGCCCGATTCCGGCAGATCAACGAACTCAAGTACGCGCTGCGTTCGGTGCACATGTTTGCGCCGTGGATCCGGCGGATCTTCATTGCCACCGATTCTCCCGCCCCCGAGTGGCTGGCCGACCACCCTGCCGTGACGATCGTTCGGAGCGAGGAATTCTTCGCCGATCCTTCCGTGCTGCCCACCCACAACTCCCAGGCAGTGGAGTGCCAGCTCCACCACATCGAGGGCCTGTCCGAGCACTTCCTGTACTCGAATGACGACATGTTCTTTGGCCGGCCCGTGGGCCCGGACATGTTCTTCACGCCCGGCGGCATCACCAAGTTCATCGAAGCGGACACCCGCATCGGCCTGGGCGAGAACGACGCCGAACGCAGCGGCTTTGAGAACGCCGCCCGCGTCAACCGCAAGCTTCTCTGGGAACGGTTCGGCCGCATCACCACGCGGCACCTGGAGCACACCGCTGCCCCGTTACGGCGCAGCGTGGTGGCACAGATGGAGAAGGAATTCCCCGCCGAGTTCGCCAAGACCGCAGGCAGCCGTTTCCGCGCCGCGGACAACATCTCGGTCACCAACTCGCTGTACCACTATTACGCCCTGCTGACCGGCCGCGCCGTGACACAGACCGCCGCCAAGGTCAGGTATGTGGACACCACCATGTGGGCCGGGCTGCACTACCTGCCCAAGCTTTTGGCCAAGCGTCACATGGACTTCTTCTGCCTGAACGACGGCAGCTTCCCTGAGGTTGACTCGGAAGAACGAGCTGAGCTGGTGACCGACTTCCTGGAGAAGTACTTCCCGGTCAAGGCGCCTTGGGAGAAATAAGCGGCAAGGACGACGTCAGGGTTCCCGGGGAAGTGTGGGCCCCCACCCGGGACTCGCGCGGGATGCGGATGCCGGCAGCGGCCAGTCGCCGCTGAACCTCCGCCGCGTCCACGGGTTCGCCCACGGTGACACCGCCGGACATCGGCACCACGGAGTGCACAATGGTGTGCTCGTACACGTGGATCATGTTGTAGGACTGGGCGCCGTCGCGTCCCCGTTGCCCGCCCGCGCGCACGCCCAGGTCCTGGGTGTAACACGTCGCCGAGGCGACGGACACCGGGATGCCGGCGAAGCTCGCCGTCGTGGAGTAATGCAGGTGTCCACCCAGGATGGTCCGGACGTCGGTATTACGGACGACGGCGGCCAGAGCGGCCTGGCCGCGCAGCTCCACCAGGACCGCGAGGTCCTGCACGCACGGGACCGGCGGGTGGTGCAGCGCCAGGATGGTGCCGTCCGGCGCCGGGGTCGCGAGCTCGGCTGCCAGCCAGTCCAGCTGGGCCTCGGACAGTTCACCGTAATGGTGGCCCGGGACCGTGGTGTCCAGGGTAATGATGCGGAGTCCATCGACGAAGTAGCTGCGGTCAACAGGGTCCTGCGGCTGGCTTGCCTCCGAGGCGTCCAAGAAGGCGGTGCGGAAGTTGGCCCGGTTGTCATGGTTTCCCATGGCCCAGATCGCCTTGGCACCCAGGGCGTCGCAGACCGGCTCTATCATGACGCGGAGGCGCTTGTAGGCTTCGAGCTCGCCCTTGTCCGCGAGGTCGCCGGTAAAAATGATGGCCGCGGGCTTGATCCGGGAAGCAATGATCTGTTGGCAGATCTCCTGCAACCGGGCAGAACTGTCGACTGAGCCGTGGAGCGTGCCTGGACCACCCACCAGGTGAAGATCGCTCAAGTGCAAAAGCACATGACCTGGGTGGGGGTACTCTGCCTCGATGAGCTCCATAGCTTGCCTTAGCGTTTGGTGGGAGACGGCGTCTCCCGTGTCAATCCAGTAGGGCCAATCCAACCAGACAACAAGCCAACAACTGGCTAATTTCCGGCGGAATGTTGGAAAATTACTTTCCTCCCTTCAGGTTTGGCGGCTTACGCCAACGCCTTTTCCACTGCCGTCAAAAGGTCTTCGGAGTCAGGCTCCACTGCGGATGGGAATCTCCCCACGAGTTCTCCCGCCCGGTTGATGACGAACTTTTCGAAGTTCCACTTCACCTTGACGGGCTGGCCGTCGTCGTCCCGGGTGAGCTCGGCGAAAAGGGGGTGCTGCTCCTTGCCCAGGACGTTCGCCTTGCTGGTCAGCGGGAACGTGACACCAAAGTTACGCTCGCAGAACTCCGCGATCTCCGCATCTGCACCCGGCTCCTGGCCGCCGAACTGGTTGCAGGGGACGCCGAGAATCTCCAGTCCCTGCCCGCGGTACTTGCCGTACAGTTCCTCAAGGCCCGCGTATTGACGGGTGAAGCCGCACTCCGAAGCCACATTCACCACCATTACAGCCTTGCCCTGGAACCGTCCGAAGTCACCTTCGGAGCCGTCATTGAACGTGATGGGAATGCTGTAAAGGCTGGTCATGGGATTCGCTTCCTGACGTCTTCGGCTGGCGGGATCGCCGCCATCGAGCTTACGGGAGCCGGCTGAGGGCCACGAAATGCAGGCCCTTGCGGTTTTTAGGGAGCGGGAATGACGAGCGTGGACAAAGGCACTATTACGCCGTCCGGCCGCTGGACCAGGTCCGGTGCGATCAGGATGTAACCGGGCGGGAGCGTCACAACCGGAAGCGCGGACGGGAGGACCGCCACCGGCGTCGGCGCGGGTGCCGGGGCCACAGGCGTCGGAGCGGGTGCCACGGCTTGCGTAACCGTAGGAACGATCGGTGCCACCGCAGGTGCCGGCTCCACGACCGCGGATGCAGGTGCGGGCGGTGCGGGTGCGGGCGGTGCGGGTGGTTCGACGACGGCGGCCGGCGGCGGTGCGACAGCTGACTGGACGGTTGGTGCCTGGACGGTTGATACCGGATCCGTCGGCGCAACGGGAGCTGTGGTGGTTTCAGGAACCGCGGGCGGGGACGTCGGAGTATCGGTGGGTGTCGGCGTGATTGTCGGCGTCGGGGTGACCGTCGGCGTCGGGGTGACCGTCGGCGTGGGAGTCGCTGTGGGGGTCGGGGTGACCGTCGGCGTCGCGGGGGCTGTCGGCGTCGCCGTCACGGACGGTGACGGTACCGGCGTCGTGGTTTGTGGCGGTGACGTCACCACGGGGCCGGGTGGGTTGACCGAGGTGACGGGCGGGACCGCCACTGGCGGCGCGACGGGTTCTTCGTGTTCGCCGCCGATGACGGCGCGGTTGGTTCCGTCGGCAACGGGGACGGCCCACTGGGGCGCGGAGGCTCCCGTGCCAACTCCCGGCTGGTAGTTCACGAACGTCATGGTTTGCAGCGGATCCACCTGCTTTATGGGCAGGTACGTCCAACCGTTGGGGTTGGTGTGGAGTCCGTTCACGATTGTTTCGAAGTGGAGGTGGCATCCCGTGGACCAACCGGTGGTGCCAACCTCGGCAATGACTTCGCCGACGCGGACCGACTGGCCCTGCGTCACTCCGATGGCTTGAAGATGGTTGTAGGTGGTGACCAGGCCGTTGCCGTGTTCGATCTCCACCCGGTTGCCGCCACCCCAGATGTGCCAGCCAACCGCGCGGACCACGCCGGCGTCGGCCGCATAAACACGCGTTCCGCAAGCTGCAGCGTAGTCCTGCCCCCAGTGGAACTCACCGGCCAGCCCGGTCAGTGGGCTGTAGCGGTAACCGTAGGGGGAACTAGGATTGAGGACTTCGAGAGGGGCGTAGAGGCTGCCGGCGGGCGGACGGGAGAGTCCGGCCGAAGCCACCGTCAGCCCGGTGGAACCGTCCTTGCTTACTGTCCGGACCATCGCCCGGTCAAAGAAGACCATTGGCGTGCCGGGCGTTTGCTCGGGGGGCGCCTGTGTGGGGTCAATGACCATGGTTTCGGCTTCCGGCGGGGTAAGGCTCCCCAATGCCGTGGGGCCTACGACGCCCTGGGCAACTGTTCCGTCCACATTTCCTACGGGGACGGACGTCAGGGGCTGGAAGCCGAAGGCGAAGAAGGCCAGGGCCGCAAGGCATCCGGCGATAAGAACGCGGCGGAATTTTTCAGTGCGGATCAGGTCAATCGCCCGGTCTGATTCATGATGCTTGCCCACAAAACACTCCCCAAAGCCAGCGGCACCAAACCCCAGCCTGGCGTGCAAGCACCATTGTTGCGGGTATCACCTCAGAAATAAAGGCTTCGCGGGCGCCGTGGAGCGAAAGGTTGGATCAGTTTTTGCTCAAGACGTCTTGAGCTTCGCCGGGGGCGCTTTTGCTGTGGATACTCATGGAAACCGACAGGCTCGAAAAGCACCCCTACCGTCGAGTGAATGCGTTGCGTTAAGGGCTCCTTTACCAGCAGTTTTGCGGGCGGGCCTTCGCGCGGGCGGGTCTTCGGGAAACCCTGGAACGCAGGGAGTATTGATGCGCGCCGAGTGAGTATCGACGGCCGCCGGTGAGGACTCCCTTGGGTTCTTGCGGTGATTGCACGACTTAGCGGAGGGGGCATCGAAATGCAGGACTGGAAGACCGTGAAAATAGACACCGGCATCGACATCTACTTCTGCGACCCGCGCTCACCTTGGCAACGCGGCATCAACGAAAACACCAATGGCCTCCTGCGCCGGCACTTCCCCAACGGCACCGACCTGAGCATCCACAGCGCCGAAGACTTCGACTGGGTCGCACAGGAACTCAACGACCGACCACGCAAAAGACTAGAGTTCAGAAAACCGATCGAACTGATCGAAGGACTCCTGTTGCAATAACAGCCTGAATCCGCCGATCCCTTTGCGGGAAGCGCCACATGACTAGAGGTCTTGCTACGGTAACGGCACCATGAGCGTTTCAGAAAGACTCCAGCAATCAGCCGATCGGTTCCTTTGCGGCGACGAGTCCATGCATGCTGCACAGGCGTTGGAACGAGTTCTTATCGACGAGTATCTCGGCGACGACCGGACGGAAGAGTTGCTGTACGTTCTTTCGCTGTATTCGCCTGGAAGCAGTGTGCCTTACTCCGAGGCATCAGACGTTCGTCCTCTGGTTCTTTCAACACTGGAAAGTCTGGCCAAAAAGGGTTGATCTAAGGCGACTGTGATGGGCGCACTGTAAAGGATCCTGGCCGAACGCAGGACCCTCTTATATGCGCAGAAGCGTGTCGCGCACAGATACGTGCTCACCGACCTGCACCACTAATTCGCCGCCCAGTCCTTCCCAACGCGACCAGACGCGGAACTCAATGACGCCGCGCTCGTCGCGCACGCTGATCTTGACCGGGGTCTCTCGCTCGACAGCAAGCCGCGCTACGGCACCGTCCAGCCAGCGGACGCTCACTGATCCAGCGATCTCATCCCAGGTCAGTGTCACAGTGCATCCGTCGTTAGCCCTCGCGACCAAGGAAACTACCCCAGACTGATCAGACGGCTCGACCGCAATCCCGAGGCCACTCAGGTCTCCAAGCCTCGGAACCTCAAGCTGCGCGCTCATAAGCACATGTTGTCACACGCGCGGCAAATGACGGGGGCTCTGCTGCACGTTGAGCGATCCTTGGATCCTTCACCGGGCACTCCCACCGCAGCCCTGCAGCGGCTGGAGGGGCAACCCTGTACGGGCGCCAGCAAGCATCCGCCGCCGAAAGTGAATTGAACTGAGAGGATAGGGACCATGCGAGGAAATGTGTGGGCGTGGGCCAGCGCTCTGATTGGGGCTGCAATTGTGGTGCTGATCTTCTTTTTTCGGCACCGAATACGGGACCTGGATCGACGAAGCTGGCTCCCTTAGTGTTGAGCCCCCAACCTTTATCCTTCCGTTCGCCATCGGCGGACTTGGCTTTGTGCTCCTGATCGGTGGCGTCATCGCGGGATCAAAGGGAATGCCGAGCGCCGCAAGTTCCGGCCGCGAAGCTAGGCGCTAACGCTAGCGGTCACATCAGAGCAACGCGCTCCTACTGCGTCGTAGAGCGCAGAAGTACTTAGCCGATCGGCATGCGGACGCTAGGGCCCTTTCACACGGGTAGTGAATTGGAGCTGGATGCTCTTGAGCTCGGCGCGTGGAAGCACGGCCGTCACGACGCCGCCGGTTGCTAGTTGGGCGCCGACGCCGTAGACGAACGGGTCCGTATCAACCTCCGCACCGGGCACACTGACTCCATTGATGACGATTCTGGCCTGACTGTTGACCACCCGACCGGTTATTGGGGGTGCGTGTTGGTCCCAAGGTTTGCTGCCCGGCCAAATCTCCTGCCGGTACTGATTCATCAGGATGTGGTTGACATGGTCAACCAGGAGGCATTGAACCGATGAACGCTCGGATGGAGCGCGGTGCCAGACGGTTCGCACGGCCTCCCACAGTTGCGGGTAGCGCAGTCGCTCCACCTGCTCGATCAGCCAGCGCGGCCGGGGCCATGGCGGAACTTCCTCGATCGATCTGCGTGTCTTTTCGTCGAGGTCTGCAAGGTTTACCGGGTCTGAGCGATCATCCGGGTTTCGCCAGAGAGTGTAGGTGATGCTTGCGGTCATATCGCTGTATCCACGATCATCCAAGCAATAGGTCAGCCCGACGGAGTCCGTGTCCTCCAGCGAAGGTTGGGGCGCGAGTCCAATGATCGGAATGGGCATGAGTTTGAGATTGTCGGCCCATGCGACACGGGGGTCAGGGGCGTCCTCAGGAAGAATGCCGGCCTCTCTCATGGCTCGACTATGAACCAACATAGGGCACGTGTAAACGGGCCTAAGTTTTCGAGTGTCAATGTTCCACTGAGGGAGCCCCCCTCGGGACGCCCAGGGTTTGCCCGCGGCCGGATCAGCCCAGGTTTTCCTTGAGCAGCGCGCGGTGTTCGACGGCGGCGGTGGAGTGGAGCGCACGGCCCGCCTCAGTAAGTTCCAGGAACAGCGAGCGGCGGTCCTCTTCGCAGGTCTGCCGGGACACCAAGCCTGCCTTTTCCAAGCGGTCCACCACTTTGGAGACAGCACTTTGCGTCATGGGGGTCCGCTCCCCCAGGGACTTCATGCGGCACGACGACTCTTCGCTCTCGGCCACGAGGTCAAGGATTTCGAACTCATTGAGGCCGATGTCGAATTTGGCTTCCAGGGCGCGGTCGATTGCTCCTGCGGTTCGGAAGTAGGAGCTCTGGATGTCGCGCCACTGCTCGACCAGTTCACGGTCTTCCAGCTGGCGGTCACGCGTCGTTGCCATGCCCCGATTCTAGTTCATGAACCACTTAAAATCCACGTCATAAGATTCCGCGTCATATTCCTTGTCATTGAATGACGTGTCATATAGATTGATCGCATGACCTCACCCACCACCCTCAAAACCTCTGCCGAGCCGCCCTTGGTTTCAGCTGTTCGCTGGACCCGGGCCCAATGGCTCCTGTTGATGGTCGTCTGCACCGTCCTGGCCTTGGACGGGCTGGACGTGTCCATGGTCGGCGTCGCGCTTCCATCCATCGGACAAGAACTCCACCTCGGAACCGATTCGCTGCAGTGGATCGTCTCCGCCTACGTCCTTGGTTACGGCAGCCTGCTGCTCCTTGGTGGCCGCCTCGCGGACCTGTTGGGCCGCCGTCGAATCTTCCTCATCGCCTTGACGGTGTTCGCCGCAGCGTCGCTCCTTGGCGGCCTGGTGGACGACCCCGCCGTCCTGATCGCCACACGTTTCGTGAAGGGCCTCGCAGCGGCCTTCACCGCACCTACCGGATTCTCGATCATCACCACGAACTTCGCCGAAGGACGCGAGCGCAACAAGGCGCTGTCCATCTTCACAACATTCGGAGCCAGCGGATTCTCGCTGGGACTGGTGGTCGGCGGCCTGATGACCAGCCTCAGCTGGCGCTGGACCTTCCTGGTCTCCGTCCCGATCGCCGTCGTCGTGGTCCTGCTGGGGATCAAATTCATCCCCAAGGACAAGCCGTCCGCCGAAAACAGCGGACACGACATCTGGGGTGCGGTGACGCTGGCACTGGGCATGCTCGGCCTTGTGTACACCTTGGTTTCAGCACCGGAGCAGGGCTGGGGATCTGTGGCAACAATCGCCGGGTTCGCAGTTTCTGTCGCCGTGCTGGCAGCCTTTGCAATCATTGAAAACAAGGTCAAGCATCCGCTGATCCGTTTCGGCATCCTGAAGGAAGGCTGGGTAGCAAGGGCCAACCTCAGCGCCGTGGGACTGTTCGGGTCCTACCTGAGCTTCCAGTTCATCGTCACCATGTTCCTGCAGTCCGTCCTCGGCTGGACACCGTTGGGTATGGCGCTGGCCCTGCTGCCGGCCGGCCTTCTGGTGGCCACCAGCGCACCGTTTGCGGACCGGCTCATTGAAAAGTTCGGGGCCACGCAGCTGATCCTCACCGGCCTTACCGCCCTCGGCCTGGGTTACGTCCTCTTCCTCCGCGTGGGCATAACTCCGAACTACGCCCTGGACATCCTGCCCTCGGTGGTCCTGCTGGGCGTCGGCTTTGCCCTGGCCTTCCCTTCCATCAACGTCCAGGCCACAGCCGGGATCAAGGACTCCGAACAGGGACTCGCTGCGGGCCTGATCCAAACGAGCACCCAGGTTGGGGCGGCACTGGTCCTGGCCGTCACCACCGCGCTGGTCAGCGGTCACGGCCAGGCCGCGGGAACCGTCAGCGCCCAAGCCATGCTGGAACAGTCTTATGAGCCCTTCATAAGGGCATTAGCTGTACAAAAACTCCCTCTGTACGGTCTGGCGAATCTGCGGTCTCATGGGATGCATGAGGAATTACCTCACTGAGTACCGCCACGAATTGCAGCGCACGTTCACCGGCACGTCGGGGACGCCGCCTGAGTGGGTGCCGCGCCTGGCGGAAGGGAACGACGCCGGATATCACCTCCCGGGCTCGGCCGTCTGGGCGGTTCACGGCCACGTCGCCACCATCGTGGCAGGCATCCGGGTCCTGCTGATGCAGGCCCTCCACCCCGGCGCGCTGGCCGGAGTGTATGAGCACTCGGGTTTCCAGAAGGACCCCTTGGGTCGCCTGGCTAACACGGTCCGGTGGATCTTCACCGTGACCTACGGATCCACCGAAGCGGCCGAGTCCGCAACCGCCGTGGTGCGCAGGATCCACGAACGCGTCCGCGGGACCTATGTGGACGGGCTCGGCGTCCAACGACCGTACGCGGCCAATGATCCCGAACTCCTCCGCTGGGTCCACGTCACCTACGCCGACTCGTTCCTCACGGCCAACCGCATTTGGGGTGCTGCCATCCCGGGCGGGGCCGACGCCTACGTCCGCGAATGGGCTGCGGCAGGCCGACTCATCGGCGTTCAAGATCCGCCGCTCACCGAAGCGCAGGTCCGTGACGAGCTGGAGGGTTGGTACGCCTCCGGCATCCTCCGGGCGGATGACCGCCTGGCAGAGACCGTCTCGTTCATTCGGCACCCTCCCCTGAGCCCGCTCCTCAAGCCCGGCTACCGCATACTGTTCGCGGCCGCCGTCGCAAGCCTTGAACCGAAGTACAGGGAACTGCTGGGGCTCCAGCGCGCCCAGCTGGGCTTCGTCCCGCTGCCGGTCATCACGGCGGCGAGGGTGGTGCTGGGCATGGTCCGGCTCGCCCTGGGATCACACGGCCCCAGCGAACAGGCGGCGCGGCAAAGACTGCAACGTCTCGGCTACGCCGCCTGACATCACCCAGGGGCGAGCTCTCACCCTTTTGGGGACTCCGCGAAATGCCAAAAGCCAACCCCTCAGCGGGACCTCACCTTGTGTGTGGTTCGCCGAGGGGTTGGCTTTCAACCTTTTACGGGCATTCATTGTGCCGAGAGCTCACCCCTCGGCGCGCGAACTAGATCAGGTGATCCGACAGGTGGTTCGGGGTGCCGAAGCGGTGGGCCGTGATGGACACCGCCTGCTCGCGGAGGAACGGCAGCATCTCGATCCGTCCGGCCTGGGTCACGGCGCCGTGGTACACCGCGACGTCGGGACGGCCACCCATCGCTGCGCTCAGCGCGGCGAAGTCGCCACCGATCAAGCGGATCCGGCCGGCGTCGAAGTTGGCCGCACGGCCCAGCCACGCGGCGTCGTCCTCGATCCGCACGTTGACGCCCAGACCGGCGAAAGCGGTCACCACAGCGTCAGGAAGTGCGACGGCGGAGCTCACCGTGAGCTTCGAGCCCGCCACTGCACCGGCTGCCACAACGCGGATCAGCTCAGCGAGCCGCTCGCCTTCGGAGAGGCGGATGGTCACGGGCAGGGACCGGTAACGGAAGACGTTGCGCTCTGCGGTCAGTGCGGAGACGTCCTTGCAGGTGCCGAACTCGGATTCCCAGGCTGCTGCGTCGCTGAAGAGTGCCTGCTGGAGGGTCTCGTATTCCTCGGCGGTCACGTCAGCGGACTTGGCTGCAGCGAGGAGCTGGGCAGCAGCACCCTGAAGGACGGTGCCCCGCTGCCCCTTGGCCTCGGCTGGTACCCACGAGCCGAGCCCGATCAGGTAGTTCGGTCCGCCTGCCTTGGTTCCTGCACCGACGGCCGACTTCTTCCAGCCACCGAACGGCTGGCGCTGCACGATTGCACCGGTGATGCCGCGGTTGACGTACAGGTTTCCGGCCTGGATCTTGTCCAGCCAGACACCCATTTCAGCTGAGTCCAGGGAGTGCAGGCCGGCGGTGAGGCCGTACTCGATCTCGTTCTGGATGGCGATGGCTTCTTCGAGGGTTTCAGCGGTCATGACACCCAGCACAGGGCCGAAGAACTCGGTCAGGTGGAAGTAGGAGCCACGCTTGACGCCCGAACGGATGCCCGGGGACCACAAGCGGCCTGTCTCGTCGAGGCGCTCGGGCTTGATGGCCCAGGTTTCGCCGTCGCCCAAGGTGGTGAGGGCGTTCAGGAGCTTGCCGTTGGCGGGCTCGATGATCGGCCCCATCTGCGTGGTGGCGTTCTCCGGGTAGCCAACGGTCAGGGAGCGCGCGGCGTCGATCAGCTGGTTGTGGAAGCGGGCGCTCTTCGCGACCGAGCCCACCAGGATCACCAGGGATGCGGCCGAGCACTTCTGGCCCGCGTGGCCGAACGCCGAGTACACGACATCCTTGGCTGCGAGGTCAAGATCGGCGCTCGGGGTGACGATGATGGCGTTCTTGCCGGAGGTCTCGGCGAGCAGCGGCAGGTCCTGGCGGAAGGAGCGGAACAGCTCAGCGGTTTCATAGCCACCGGTGAGGATCACGCGGTCAACGCTCGGGTGCGAGACCAGCTGGGTGCCCAGTTCACGCTCTTCGAGCTGCACCAGCGCCAGAACTTCACGCGGCACACCGGCTTCCCACAGGGCGTCCACCATGACCGAACCGGACCGGCGGGCCTGCTTTGCAGGCTTGATCACGACGGCGGAACCTGAGGCGAGCGCTGCGAGCGTCGAGCCTGCGGGGATCGCCACCGGGAAGTTCCACGGTGGTGTCACCACGGTGAGGTTCGCTGGGACGAATGTGGCGCCGTCGACCGTTTCCAGGTCCTTGGCGCGCTCGGCATAGTAGTGCGCGAAGTCGATTGCTTCGCTGACCTCGGGGTCGCCCTGGTCGATGGTCTTGCCGGTTTCGGAAGCCATGACCTCCAGGAGTTCGGCGCGTCGGGCCTCAAGGACTTCACCGGCGCGGTGCAGGATGGCTGCCCGCTCGGCTGCGGGACGGGCGCCCCAGGCCTTCCCGGCGTCAACGGCGGAGGCAATGATCTGGTCCAGCTGGGCGGCGTCGGAAACCTTGGTGGATTCGACGATCTTGTTCCCGGCCGTGGATCCCGGGATGCGCTTGAGGATGTCGCGGCCCCAGGCACGGTTTGCCGGGAGTGCCGGGTCGGTGTCAGGGGTGTTGCGGAAGCCCTCGGTGGGGGCGGGTTCGGCCGGAAGGCGGCGGTCCTGCTGGCGGTTGGGCCCCGGAACTTCACTCTTCATGTTGGCCAGTGAGCTCAGGAAGCGCTGCTGCTCGCGCTTGAAGAGACTCTCATTTTCACTGAGTTCGAAGACCGCGGACATGAAGTTTTCCTGGCTCGCACCCTCTTCGAGGCGGCGGATCAGGTAGGCGATGGCGACGTCGAACTCGCCCGGGTGGACCACCGGTGTGTAGAGCAGAAGGCTGCCGACATCCTTGCGGACCGCGGTGGCCTGGCCTGTTGCCATGCCCAGGAGCATTTCAAACTCGATGCCCTCAGTAACCCCGCGCTGCTTGGCCAGGAGCCAGGCGAAGGCAACATCGAAGAGGTTGTGACCGGCGACGCCGATGCGGACGGCGTCAACGCGCTCCGGGGTGAGGGCGTAGTTGATGACGTTCTTGTAGCTGGTGTCCGAGTCCTGCTTGGTGCCCCAGGTAGCCAGCGGCCAGTCGTGCAGCGAGGCTTCAACCTGCTCCATGGGGAGGTTGGCACCCTTGACGACGCGGACCTTGATGGGTGCGCCACCTTCGGCGCGACGGGCGGAGGCCCACTCCTGCAGTTCCTGCATGGCACCAAGTGCGTCAGGCAGGTAGGCCTGGAGGACAATGCCGGCTTCCAGGTTCTTGAACTCCGGCATGTCCAGGATGCGCTTGAACACCGCGATGGTCATGCTGAGGTCCTTGTATTCCTCCATGTCCAGGTTGATGAACTTGGGCTTGGGGAAGGACGCTGCGAGGCGGTAAAGCGGGGTGAGCTTCTCAACAACGTGGTCGACGGCTTCGTCGAAGGCCCACGGGGAGTGCGGAGCAACTGTGGAGGATTCCTTGATGGAGACGTAGTCAACGTCCTCGCGGGCCAGCAGCTTCAGGGTGCCTTCCAGACGACGCTGGGCTTCGTGCTCGCCCAGGACGGCTTCGCCGAGGAGGTTCACGTTCAGGTGCACGCCGTCCTGGCGGATCTTGGCGATGGCCGGACCGAGCTTGGCGTCGGTGGCGTCAACGATCAAGTGGCCCACCATCTCGCGGAGCACGCGGCGGGCGATCGGGATGACAATCTGCGGCAGGATCGGGGCCATGACGCCACCCACCCGGACAGCGCTGCGCATGTACCAGGGAAGGAACTTGGGAACCTTCGGGGCGAGCTCGGCGAGTTTACGGCCGGCGACCGACAGGTCCTCGGGGCGGATTACGCCGTCGACGAATCCAACCGTGAAGTCAAGGCCGTTCGGATCCTTCAGGACGCCGGCGAGGCGCTGGGCGGAGACGTCCACGGGGATCTTGCCGGCTTCAGTCAACCAGTGGCGGACCAAAGCAATGGCTTCCTGGGCCAGAGCATCGAACTGCCCCGATTCCTCGGTGCGCGGGGCGGTGGCATCCGGGAGGGTGCTGGTCATGGGGGCTCCTTCTGAGACGGAGAAGTTTGTTTGTTTCCATCAGTATGGATCTACAATCTCATTAGGAAAAGCGATCTTTTCTGACGAATATTGATTACCCATCCCGAACCTTTGGAGGCCGCCTTGCTGGATGTCCGCAGGCTGCGTTTGCTGCACGAGCTGAAGATCCGCGGGACCCTGGCCGAGGTCGCCGACGCGATGCAATACAGCCCTTCATCGGTATCCCAGCAATTGACGCTCTTGGAGAAGGAAGCCGGGGTGGAACTGCTGCGCAAGGCGGGCCGCCGGGTCCAGTTGACGCCCCAGGCCGAGATCCTCGTGGCACACACCGCAGCGCTGCTGGAGACCCTGGAACGGGCGGAAACCGAGCTCGCTGCATCCCTGTCCATGGTGACCGGGACCGTGCGCCTGGCCGTGTTCCAGTCCGCAGCACTGGCGCTGCTGCCCGATTTCCTCAGCATCATGCGCCGGGAGTACCCGGAAGTGCGCGTGGAAATGACCCAGCGCGAGCCCGAGACCGCCCTCTACGAAACGTGGGCCCGCGACTTCGATCTGGTGGTAGCCGAGCAATACCCCGGCCATGCCGCGCCGCACCACAGCGGACTGGACCGGGTCACGCTGACCAGCGATGCCATCCGGCTGGCCACTCCCCCGGTCGGGCTGGGCGGCGAAACAGTTGCGACCCTGGCCGACACGGCCTCGATGCCGTGGGTCATGGAACCCCGTGGTGCCGCTTCAAGGCACTGGGCCGAGCAGGCGTGCCGCTCCGCAGGCTTCGAACCGGACGTGCGCTACGAAACGGCCGACCTCCAGGCGCAGATCCGGCTCATCGAGTCCGGAAATGCCGTGGCCCTCATGCCGGACCTCGTCTGGACCGGGCGAAGCAGGACGGTCCAGCTCCTGGATCTTCCGGGCCTGCCGAAACGGACCGTGTTCACCTCCACCAGGACAGCCGGCAGAATCCACCCGGCCACCGCAGCGTGCCGCGAGGTACTGGAACGCGTGGCGGCAACCCAGCAGCAGGACGCCGAACAACAGGCGGACGCAGGCTAGCCAGGCTCAGCCGCCGCGTCCAGGGAACGCAAAAGGCCCCGGTCCACTGGACCGGGGCCAAACGCGGAGAATGGGGGATTTGAACCCCCGAGGGCGTTAACCCAACACGCGTTCCAGGCGTGCGCCATAGGCCGCTAGGCGAATTCTCCTTGCTTCCGATTCGAAAGCAGATACTACTGTACCTGAGAATTTCGGCATCGTGTAATCGGGCCGAATCGCCCCTTTTGCCCAACCAGGGGAGCACGCCGCTTAACGGAAAAATGGACGCCCCCAACGCGCCCATTCTTGCGGCACAACCGTTGAGCTACCGGGTCCGGCCCCTCGCCCCCAGGCCCCGCAGCTCACAACCTTGAGATTGCCCCAATCGGTGTACATACCCATGGTCCGCTGCCACCCCTTCTTTTGCAATGGTTGAGACCGCTTTGTAGCCTAATTTGCTGACAAGATGTCCCCATGACGCAGCTTCATGCCTTGGTGGTCTACGTGCCCGAGTCGCATCTCGAAGAGGTCCTGCTGGCCATCGGCGACGCCGGCGCGGGACGGATAGGCGACTACTCCCACTGTTTCTACACGTCCCCGGGCACAGGCCGGTTCACTCCCCAGCCCGGCGCGCAGCCCTTCGTGGGAGCGGTCGGCATCGAGGAGCAGGTGCCCGAAACCCGGGTTGAGTGCGTGGTTGAGGAGGCAGCGCTCGACGGCGTGGTGCTGGCCCTGCGGGCGGCGCACCCTTACGAGGAACCGGCGTTCATGACGTGGCCGGTGAACGGCTGGCGGTGACCCAACCACCCGCCGTCGAGCGTTATCCACAGCCGTCCGCACCGATTCGAACCCCGAACCAAGTTCGGGTAAGCTTATCGACGGCCCCTCATGTGGCGTCATCCTGTTGAACTCCCCCAGGACCGGAAGGTAGCAAGGGTAGATGGGCTCTGGCGGGTGCATGAGGGGTCACTTACTTTAACTGTCAGTCCCTATAGGTAGGTTTCACTTGTGACTGTTACAACTGCCCTGTATCGAAGGTATCGCCCGGACTCTTTCGCGGACGTTATCGGGCAGGAACACGTCACAGAGCCCCTGATGACGGCACTCCGGAAGAACCGCGTGAACCACGCCTACCTCTTCTCCGGTCCGCGCGGCTGCGGCAAGACCACCTCCGCGCGCATCCTGGCACGCTGCCTGAACTGCGCCGAAGGCCCCACTGACACGCCTTGCGGCAAGTGCCCCAGCTGCATCGAACTTGCCCGCGGCGGTTCGGGCTCCCTGGACGTCATCGAGATCGACGCCGCCAGCCACGGTGGCGTGGACGATGCCCGCGATCTCCGTGAGCGCGCCACCTTCGCCCCGGTCCGGGACCGCTACAAGATTTTCATCATCGACGAGGCCCACATGGTCACGTCTGCCGGCTTCAACGCTCTGCTGAAGATCGTGGAGGAGCCGCCGGAACACATCAAGTTCATCTTCGCCACCACGGAGCCGGACAAGGTCATCGGCACCATCCGCTCCCGCACGCACCACTACCCCTTCCGGTTGGTGCCACCCGAGCCGCTGATGCACTACCTTGAGCTGCTCTGCCAGCAGGAGAACGTTCCTGTTGCCCCCGGCGTGCTCTCGCTCGTTATCCGCGCTGGCGGGGGTTCCGTCCGGGACACCCTTTCGGTGCTCGATCAGCTCATGGCCGGCGCAGGCCCTAACGGCCTGGACTACGAACTCGCCGTGGCGCTGCTCGGCTACACCCACGCTTCGTTGCTGGATGACATCGTCGACGCCGTTGCTGCCGCCGACGCCGCCACCGTTTTCCGCGCCGTGGACCGCGTCATCCAAACGGGCCACGATCCCCGGCGCTTCGTCGAGGACCTGCTGGAGCGCTTCCGCGACCTCATCATCGTGCAGGCGATGCCCGAAAGCGCCCAGGCCATCCTTCGAGGAATGCCCGCCGATCAGATCGCCCGCATGCGCAACCAGGCAACCAACCTGGGCGCGGCTGAGCTGTCCCGGGCCGCGGACGTCACCAACACCGCGCTCACGGAGATGACGGGCGCAACCTCGCCCCGGCTCCACCTTGAGCTGCTGTGTGCGCGCATCCTGCTCCCCAGCGCTGAACAAACCGAGCGTGGTATCGCCGCGCGCATCGATCGCGTGGAACGTCGCCTGAACTACGCGGGCGACGGCGGAACACCGGCTGTTGCTGCCGGCGCGCCTACAGCTGCGGCTGCTTCGGCTGTTCCGCCGGCGGCCGCGCCCGTTACACAGTCGGCCCCGGCCCCCACGGCTTCTCCCGCACCTGCAATTGAGTCCGCAGCAGTGGAGCAGGTCCCTGCGGCTTCCGTCCCTGCCGTTCCCGAACCATCCACCGCAGCTGGTCCGCGCGATGCCATCTCAGCACCGCGGGTGTCCACCAACGATTGGCCCGTCGAGGAACGTACGTCTTCCGGTCGCGCTGGCCAGGCCGCTGCGGCCCCGTCTGCTCCGAGTGCTGCGGCTGCTCCGACCCCGGCACAAACCCCGCAGCCTGAGCCTGTCCAGGCATCTGCTTCCGCAGCGCCGCAGACGCAGCCATCACAAGCAACGCCCCCGGCAGCGCCGTCGCAACCAGCGCCGTCACAACCAGCGCCGTCACAACCAGCGCCGTCTCAGGCGATGCCCTCTCAGGCAGTGCCGCAGGCACAGCCGTCCCCGGCCGCATCTCAGGCACCTGCGTCAGCGCCGCAACCGGCGGCTGCCCCGGCTCCGAGTGCTGGAGGCAGCGGGGACGTCGAGGCCCTTCGCCGGGCATGGCCGGATGTGCTCCAAACGCTGACCAAGATCAAGCGCAGCACGTGGGCCCTTGTTGAGCCCAACGCTCAAGTTGCCCAGTTCGACGGCCAGGTGCTGACCCTCGCGTTCACCACCGGCGGCCTTGCTGGTGCCTTTGGACGCGCAGACCACTCCGAGAACCTACGCCAGGCAATCCACAAGACCATCGGCATCGACTGCCAGATCGTCGCAGTGGCCGGCGGCAACAGTTCAGCGAGCTCTGAGCCAAACCCAAAAGCGCCTACTAGCCGGGAGAGTCCGGCTGCTTCAACGCCAACGGCTGCCCCGGCACCGGCTCCGGTGTCTTCGGTCGACTCGGCGTGGGGCCTCGCTCCAGCCACCCCTGCCTCGGGGACCGTTCCATCGGCCGGCCCTCACGCGGGCACAGTTGCGTCCTCGGCGCCATCCCGTGCAGCTGATGTGGCTCCTGCAGAGCAGCCCCAGCCACCGGCGACCCCCGTCCCGGCAGCAGCATCAGTTCCTGCCACTACGGCGCCGGCTCAGGCAACCGGTCAGACGCCCACTCCGGCTTCTGCTCCCGCTCCAGCTACAACACCGACACCGACACGACCACCGGCCCCCGCTCAGGCTGCGCCTGTGCCTGTGCCTGCCGTCGTCGAGACCGCTCCCTCCTCCGCCGGAGAGTACTCCTACCCTGACGACGACTGGGGTCCGCCCCTGGACGAGGACGCCCCTCCACTGGAGGAAGAGCCGCCAGCTGATTGGGAGCCACCGTACGGCCACCAGGGGGAACCCCGGAGCTACCCACAAGCAGCCTCCGCCTCCTCTGCCGCCCCAACACCTGCACCAGCACCAGCACCTGCACCAGCACCAGCAAGCGCGCCCACACGCACAGCCGCGCCTCAAGCCACCACGGCACACGTCTCCTCGGATGACCCGTGGTCCCGCGCGGTGGAACAAGCTCCGGGCACGTGGGTGGTCGGCACGGAATCCAACGTCGGCAAAAACCCGCAGGCAGCAGAAGAAACCGTCGTTCCAGCAGCGGACACCCCGGACTATGAGCCCGCCGCGGCACAGGTCCCGGAGCCGGCCCCCGCCGCATCGTACGGTCACCCAACCAACGCCGAAGAGAACCCAAGCTCCAGCTGGGACGTCGCACCGGCGTCGAACTGGCCTGGAACTCAGGCGCCCAGCGCGGCCGTTTCGGGTGCACCGGCCGCCGGCAGCATCCCCACGTGGCCGTCGTTGGCGACCCAACCTGAGGAAGCACGCGGTTCCGTCGCCACGCTCGAGGACGACGCGCCGTCGGGCAATCCGAACGGACGCCAGAGCCTGTACCAACGGCTCACTAACAGCCCCGAAGCCCAGGCAGGACGTGTGCAGGCGCCTGTTCGGGCGCAGGCAGCGCCGGCCGCCGCGCCGGAGGACATTCCCAGTCCCGAGGACGAAACCATCGAAGAGTCGAGGGTCTTTGGGCGGGCTGCGGTGGAGCGTATTCTGGGCGGAAAGCTGATCGAAGAGCGCGCCTTGGACGGTTCTCCCCTGCAAACCCGCTGATCCCGGCATTGATTTCAAACAAACGAGGACATTGTGTACGAAGGTGCAGTTCAAGAGCTGATTGACGAGCTCGGCCGGCTTCCCGGCGTGGGCCCCAAGTCAGCGCAGCGCCTGGCGTTCCACATCCTGGAGGCCGACCCCGAGGACATGAAACGCCTGGTTACGGCTATCACCACGGTCAAGGAACGCGTGAAGTTCTGCTCCGTCTGCTTCAACGTCACCGAGCAGGAAACATGCAACATCTGCCGTGATCCCCGTCGGGATCCTTCGGTGATCTGTGTGGTCGAAGAGTCCAAGGATGTGCTGGCTGTGGAACGGACACGTTCTTTCCGCGGCCGGTACCACGTGCTGGGCGGCGCCATCAATCCCATTGCAGGCATCGGCCCCGAGCAGCTGCGCATCCGCGAGCTCCTGACGCGGCTCAACGACGGCGCCATCCAGGAAATCATCATCGCCACGGACCCCAACCTGGAAGGTGAGGCCACGGCCACCTACCTGGCCCGCATGCTCAAATCCATCGGGATCACGGTGACGCGGCTGGCGTCCGGCTTGCCCGTCGGCGGAGACCTTGAGTATGCCGATGAGGTCACGCTGGGACGCGCCTTCGAAGGCCGGCGCAACGCCCTGTTGTAATCTCGCAACCACAACATCAATCGTGATTGGGGTCCCGTGCGAGAACTTGTCTACTACGTTGCCGTCAGCCTGGACGGCTACATTGCCGGTCCGGGAGGCGAGTTCGACGCTTTTCCCGTGGAGGGCGATCATATGGCCGCCCAGAATGAACGCTTTGCCGATGCCATCCCCACGGTCATTGCCGATGCCATGGGCATCGAGCGCACCGGAACCATGTTCGACACCGTAGTGATGGGTTGGAACACGTACGCCGTCGGACTGCCGGTAGGCATGACAAGCCCGTACCAACACCTCCGCCAGGTGGTGTTCTCACGGACAAAATCCGAGGCTGACATCCCGGGCGAACATCCCAACCTGACGTTGACCTCCGAGGACCCAGTAGAGGTGGTGCGACGGTTGAAGTCGGAGCCTGGCCGGTCGATCTGGCTCTGTGGTGGCGGAGAGCTGGCCACACAGCTGGCCGATGAAATCGACAGGCTTGTGCTCAAACGCAGCCCGCTGCTCTTTGGCGACGGGATTCCGCTCTTTGCACCCGCCACCTACCAGCCACGTGCTTTCGACGAGGCAGGCACCACGGCATTCGACTCGGGCGTCGTGATCTCCGAATACGTGCGGCGGAAGATCTAGCCGGAAACCGAATCAGTCGTCACCCGTCGGGAGGCCAGCCAGCGGCCTGCAGCAAGCACCACCGCGGCGAGCAGGCCCTGCAGGAACAACCCCGTGAGAGCCACCGGCACCGCGGGTGCCAGGCCGTCGCTGGAGACCCCGCCGAGACACGGGACTTCCCTCGCAGGCCCGTCAGCCGCGAACTGGAGCCCGGACAAAACCCAGGCTACGTCGTTGTCCGGCGGAACAAACTCCGCCCCGACGCTGGCTAGCAACAAGGCCGGGTGCGACGCCGCCAACCATGCCACCCTGTCCGTGTGCGCCACTTCCACCTGGTGCAAGCTGCCAACACACTCATAGGCAGTGATTCTCCCGGCGTCGTCGCGCTCCACATTCACGGGGACTGAAGCGCTGGCAAGGTCCGTGGTGCCGGGCAGCAGGAGAACGGTGAGGGCAACATTTCCTGCGCAGAAAAAGGCCGCCAGCACGGAGGCCAGGGCGACGCGCGGGACGGTTGCTGCGAAGCAAGCACGCGAACCGGCCCCCATGAGCCCGAACACAGCCACTTCAAGGACCACCACGACGACGGCGGCACCGGCCAGCGCGAGAGGCCCGCCGCTGCTGACGCCCAGAATGAGCAAAAACGGCAACGCCACCACAGCCAGAGCCAGCCCCCGCAGAGCCCCTGCCAGAAGCATCACCAGGACACTTTCATGGACGTGCCGGAATCCCCAGACGACACCGAGCACGGCTGCCGGGAAACCAAGGAATACCGCCATGATCACGAAGGTGGCCGCGGGCATCGCGTTCTCGATCCAACCAATCCGCAGAGCCCAGGCGACCAGTCCTGCAGCCGTTCCTGCGGCGAGGGCCACCCCTGAACAGCACGAGAGCCAAAACAGCCACGATGAAAAGGACTTCCGGGCATCCCGCCAGGCAATTCCGACAGCGTTCTTGAAGGCTGCGTTCTTGTAGCCGGCGTCGCGTGGTGGATTGGAACCATGGCCGGACTGCCCGGTACGGGGCTGGTCATCAACCAACCCACCCCCGATGACCTCGTACTCGGGCTCATTCCAGCCGTCATCACGGCCTGGATGGTCAGGGACGCCGGCCATTGCCACACGCAATCCTCATGATGTGGATGGTACGCCGGGCGGACCGGCACCGACATCCATTCCGGGGAGAAGGTGGCACCATGGAGAGATGGTCCCCATTCCCGGTTTCCCCCGTTCCAAGCGTCCGCACCGCATCACACCGGAAGCTGGACAGGAATCGGTGTGGGACTATCCGCGGCCGCCGCAGGTCGAGGCCCGTTCGGAGCGAATCGTGGTGCGGCTGGGTGGCCATGTCATTGCCGACACCGTGGATTCAGTGCGGGTACTGGAGACAAGTCATCCGCCCGTCTATTACCTGCCGTTGGATGCCTTTGCGCCCGGGGTGCTCGTCCCCGTGGACGGCGCCACCTTCTGCGAATACAAGGGCATGGCCGGGTATTTCGATGTCGCAGCTGGCGGGATGGTGGCTTCCCGTGCCGGATGGACCTACCCGGAACCCAGCCGCGGTTTCGAAGCACTGGGGACCCGGGTGGCCCTCTACCCCGGCCGGATGGACTCCTGCGAGGTGGACGGCGAGCAGGTAACGCCCCAGGACGGCAACTTCTATGGCGGCTGGATTACGCGGAACATCGTGGGTCCTTTCAAGGGTGCTCCGGACACTGCCGGGTGGTGAGCTCCCCCGGCCGCTGTTTGTGTGGCCGCCATATGGTCACAATTCCTGCCAGCACTCCACCCGGCGATAAACTGGGCAAATAAGCTACGCAGGCGTGCTCCAATTTGGAATCCAGCATGCCGCGTTCGAACCCTATTGATGCAGTGAGGGTGCGCGCATGACTATGCCCACTACCGAAGTGAAGATCGAAGAGCTCTCCAACGAGGCTGCCATTACCAAGCAGCTGATCGTTCAAAAGTTCGGCGGCTCCTCGGTTGCCGATGCCGATGGCATCAAGCGGGTCGCACAGCGCGTCGTGGATGCGCAGAAGGCCGGCAACGAGGTCGTGGTGGTTGTCTCCGCAATGGGCGATACCACCGATGAACTCCTGGACCTTGCCGCCCAGGTGACGGACTCCGCACCTGCCCGCGAGATGGACATGCTGTTGTCCGCCGGCGAGCGGATTTCCATGGCCCTCCTTGCCATGGCCATTAACAAGTTCGGTGCCTCGGCGCAGTCCTTCACGGGTTCCCAGGCCGGCATGATTACCGACGGCATCCACGGCAAGGCGCGAATTATCGCCGTCGACCCGCACCGCATCCGCACCGCCCTGGACAAGGGACACATCGCGATCGTCGCGGGCTTCCAGGGCATGAGCCGCAGCACCAACGAGATCACCACTTTGGGTCGCGGCGGTTCCGATACCACTGCGGTCGCCCTGGCCGCAGCCCTCGAAGCCGATGTGTGCGAGATCTACACGGACGTGGACGGCATCTACACGGCCGACCCCCGCGTGGTGACGTCGGCCCAGAAGATCGACCGGATTTCCAGCGAGGAAATGCTGGAACTGGCCGCCTCCGGTGCCAAGATTCTCCACCTGCGTTGCGTTGAGTACGCCCGCCGCTTTGGTGTGCCCCTGCACGTCCGTTCGTCATTCAGCCAGAAGGAAGGCACCTGGGTCATCCCGGGCGCCGACGAAAAGTTCACGATTGAAGAGGGAGTTGCCTTGGAGCAGCCAATCATCTCCGGCGTTGCACACGACCGGTCCGAAGCCAAGGTCACCGTTGTGGGCGTCCCCGACATCCCCGGCAAGGCTGCCGCGATCTTCCAGGTGATCGCCGACGCACACTCGAACATCGACATGATCGTCCAAAACGTGTCCACGCACGGCACGGGCCGCACGGACATTTCGTTCACCCTGCCCATCGTGGAAGGTGCCGATGCCTTGGCTGCCCTCCGCGCTGCGGAAGGACAGATCGGCTTCGAGAGCATCGAGTACAACGAGCACGTAGGCAAGCTCTCCCTCATCGGCGCAGGCATGCGTTCCCACCCCGGCGTTTCGGCCACCTTCTTCAAGGCACTCTCCGACGCAGGCATCAACATCGACATGATCTCCACGTCGGAAATCCGCATCTCCGTTGTCACCAGTGCCGACGCCCTGGATGACGCCGTTCGCGCCATCCACAATGCGTTCGAGCTCGACGGCGACGCCGAGGCTACCGTTTACGGCGGCACCGGCCGCTAGGCCAGCCGCTACGACGACATGAAGGACCGGAGCCAGCGCTCCGGTCCTTCATGTCTTTCAGGCGAAAAGCCCTTCGCCGACGAAACCGCCGGGAGCGCATCCCGGTGGAATCGCGAAGACGGCCGAACCCACGGGCGTGGTCCAGAGATTCAGCAGGTCCAGCTCGTCGAGGCGGCGCTGGATGGGAACGAACTGCCGTCCGATGTCCGCTTGGTAGGACGCGAAAATCAATCCGGAATCCGACACGCTCCCGGCCCCGGGAACGGAGTCGTAGTTGAAGGCCCGCCGGAAAATCCGCTGGGACGGGTCATCCGGGCGAGCCCTCCGCAGATGGGCGAAATCGGCTATGACCGGAAACCCGACGGGCGTGACGGCGGCAAAGTCCGGCTCGTCGTGCTCGGCCGTGCCCGTCAACGGAGCGCCGTTCGCCAATTTGCGGCCCACGGACTCTTCCCGTCCGGACCTGTCCAGCTCGTCCCATTTGTCCAGGTGCATGCTGATCCGGCGGATCACCAGGGATGTTCCGTGGGGCGCCCATGACCCGGTACCACCGTCGCCATAGACAACCTTCTCAAAGTCCGCGCTTCCCGGCACTGGATTCGATGTCCCATCCACCTGGCCAAAAAGGTTCCTCATGGTCGTTCCGGACTGTTCCGTGCCGTAGGCGCGCCGGAACCCCGTTTGGACCCAGCGCACCGTGGTGAAACGGCGGCTGTCCTTAAGCAGCATGCGCTGGGCGTGCGCAACCGAAAGGGGGTCGTCGGCGCATATCTGCAGCAGGAGGTCACCTCCGCAGAACTCCGGTACCAATTTGTCGATGGAGAAGGCCGGAAGTCCGGATACGCCGTCCGGGACCGGCACGGTGCCCGAAACCCGGAACAGGCCAGGACCAAAGCCGAACGTGACCGTCAGGCGTGCGGGCCGGAGCGCCAATTCACCCTCGGTATCGGCCAGCGCTGCCTTTCCCTGGGTCAAGTTCGCGGCATCGTCACTCAGCAGTTTCAGGAGCGACTTGAGCCGCTCAGGCGTTGTCCCTTCCTTCAGGTCGAGAGCAAGGAAAACACCGTGGGCCTGGGCAGCCGTGCCAACGCCCGCCTGCCTGTCACCGTAAAACGGCACCGTCCTGGCACCGTTTGCCCCGTCCCCGGAATCACTTGGCAGCGGTGGGACCGGTTTCCCGGCGAGTTGCGTGCCCACGGCGGCCAATGCTCCGACGCCCGCGGCAGCACCGCCAAAGAGGAGGTGCCGCCGCCGCACTCCGACCCCGGGCTTGGGGGTGGTGTTGTCCCGTTCGGAACTTCCCACGGCTACTGCCCTACTTGGCTGGCGCAGCGGGTGCCGAACCGCTGCCTTCGCCTGCTGTGTAGTTCTCGTTGGCACCCGTGAAGTCTTTCGCTTGGGCAGTAAAGGTGACCGAGCCGCCGTCGGACGTCTTCAGGTCGAAGGTGACCTGATCCCCGGCCTGGACCGGCTTGGTCAGGTCCATGAGCATGATGTGGTTCGCCCCGGGCTCGAGTTTGAGTTCGCCCTTCGCGGGGATGACGAATCCGCCCTGTTTGGCCTGCATTTTCATGGTTCCGTCCGGTCCCATCACGGTTTCGTGCAGTTCCACCATGGTGGCCACCGGAGCTGCCGCGCTGACGATGGTCACATCCTTGTCGCTCGTGTTCCGAATGGTCCCGAACGCGGCCGACATCCCTGAGTCCGCGGCTTTGATCCACGTGTCACTCACCGTCAATGGTTGGGAGGACCGGGAAGCGGACTGGGCTGTGGTGGTTGGTGTGTTGCTTTGTCCGCAACCCGCCAGGGCCAACGAGGCCGCTGCCAGGATGGACACGACGGGAATCACTTTTCTTTTTGTCATGGTGATGCTCTCTGTGAAAGTAGTGTGCTGCACCGGGCTGAATCTGCTCCGGAACAGGTGGGATGGCAGGTTGGTGGCTTAGCCGCCCCGCGTGCCGGACCGGCGTCGGCGCTTGAAAAAGCCCCAGCCCAAATACAAGGCGAGGCCCGCGACCGCCCCGAGGGCTGCAGCAATCAGCCAATCGGGTACCTGGACCGTGGAGGCCGTGGCTCCTGGTTCGGCTGATCCGGGAGGAACGCCGGGGGTGGCCGTGTTTCCGGGGGCCGGGATGGCACCTGCTGTGGCGCCGGCCCCCACCAGGAATGAGTAACTGCCGTTGATGGGGTGGCCGTCGCTGGAAACCACGCGCCACCTGACCTGGTACTCCCCGTCGGGCATGCCCGGGGCGAGCGGCTGGGTCAAGGTCCCGCGGTCCAGCGCAGAATCACCCTGGACCCAGTTCTTTGATGCCGCATCTACGACGCGGACTTCGTGGCCGATGGCCAGCAACGGTGCACTGAATTTCAGTTCAATGGCCGACGGCGGCACGGCCAGCCGCTCGCCGGTGGAAGGTGTGGACGAAACCAGTTGGTCATGGGCGGACGCCGCCGGCGCGCTGACGAGCCCGAAGGCGATGCACAGCGCAAAGACGGCAAGGAGGAACGCTCCGCCGGGTCCTGGGTTTCGCCATGAAAAAGTACGCAAGGATTTTCTTGCCATGGCTGCTTCCCGCCCCGCTGCCTGTGAAAAAGGTCCGGCAGTCCGTGGAAGGATGGCCTCCCCTCACGGGGTGGCGGGGCTTATAGGGTGATGAAGGCGCCGGGCGCCTGGGACGTTGCTGGACGCCGTGGCGGTCCTCGATGGCGCATGGCAAGCAACGGAACGCCGAGATTGCGCAGCGGGCGTACCGCCCAGTCCGAGGGGATGACGTTCGGCCCGGGGTTCACAGCCAAGGGCTGGATGATCCTCAGGAAAGGAATCAGGCGCAGGCCAAGGGCGGCCAGCAAACGGACAGCCGTGACCTCGCCGTACCGCAGGACTGCGATGGTGGCGACGGCTGCGAGGACGTGCCCCACCACCATCGACGGCGAGGAGTGGTCCGAGGGACCGGCGGCGACGGAAGCGAGTGTGTGCGCCCCGTGCCCGGCGTGCCCTGCTGCGGCCGCGGTCCCAACGTCGTGGTGGGCACCGGGAT
The DNA here is from genome assembly GCF_052113825.1 of Paenarthrobacter sp. TAF1. NCBI lineage: Bacteria > Bacillati > Actinomycetota > Actinomycetes > Micrococcales > Micrococcaceae > Paenarthrobacter > Paenarthrobacter sp. TAF1. Next base: position 5,297 of record NZ_JBFRDO010000023.1, on the reverse strand, counting down.
CCAGGCTGTACAGGCCATGGAAGACGGTTTGGCTTACCAGCACGGCCGTGGCAAGACGCCATAGCGACAGCACTTTCCCGGCCAGGGCCATGCACACAAGCCCGGAAAGAGCCAAGGACAGGATCAGGACAGGGGCTCCCGGCGCGTTGCCGCCGGACAGCACGTGCGAGGCAGCAGCGATGAGGGTGGCGGCAACGGCTCCCGCCCATCCGCGCGCGAAGCGCACCGTGCGTGCCGTCATGTCCCTCCCGCCTGTTGAGGGGCCGCCCGGGCGGGCCCTCCTCGTGATGCACTAATTCTACGCAGCGTAGAATCTTCCAAGCATAATCACAATCCGGGCGCTGCGGCGCCGGCTGAATCCCCGGCGTCGGCTGCACCGTCGTCGTTCTCCGCGCCGCCAGCAGGGGCCGCAGCGCCAGGAGCCAGCAGGATGTTCGTCAATTGCCGCAACCCCTCGGCCATGTCCACATCTTTGTCGTACAACCACTGCAATTGAAGGCCGTCAAAGGCAGCTACGACCAGCCGTGCCAGAGGGATCGCTGCAACATCCGTCCGGACTTCTCCTGCTTCCTGGCGGCGGGCAATGTCCGCGCTGACTTCGCGCACGATCACCGAATAGCGTTCCTGGAAGTACGCGTGGGAGTCGTGCCCGGGGTCGTTCGCCGTAGCCGATGCGACCGCGTAGAGCGTGGTCAGCCCGGGCTCGCTCCGATTCCGTTCGGCGATGGCGGGCATGTGGTTCAGCCCGATGTCACTCTGCCCCGTTGCCGCCAGAGAGCGCTTGTCCCGTTCCGTGAGGACCGCCGTAAGGAGCTCCTGCTTGCCCTTGAAGTAGTGGAAAAGCGTGGCTTCCTTGACCCCCACAAGCTCGGCGACCCGCTTGAGCGCTGTTCCTTCGAAGCCTTCCGTAGCGAAGACGTCCGTGGCCGTCTGGATGATCTGTTCTCGGCGTTCCGCACCCTTTGCGTACTGGCCCCGGGCCTTCGACGATGACATTCGTTCAGTGTAGATGAGCAAGCGAAAACCTAGTCATACTAGATTTTGACGATTAGACTCAACAAAGATGCCCAACGATGGGCCACGAAGGAGTCACGAAATGAACCCGACACTCTCGGCCGCCGTCACCGTCCCGCCCGCCGAAGGCCAGGACGCCGACACGAAGATCCGCGAACTCGCCCGGAGCCTCAGCCTTGAGCAGCAGATCCGGCTTCTGACAGGGGCGGACGTTTGGTCCACGCACGCCATCCCTGAGATCGGCCTGGCGCGCGTGGTGCTGTCGGACGGCCCAGCCGGAGTCCGTGGCGAAGACTTCGACGAGCGCCACGATTCCGTTTCCCTTCCGTCCTCCTCGGCGTTATCGGCTACGTGGAGTGTCGAAACCGCCCACCGCTACGGCCAGATCCTGGGCCAGGAAGCGCGGCGCAAGGGCGTCCACGCCGTCCTCGGTCCCACCATCAACCTGCACCGCTCCCCGCTGGGCGGCCGGCACTTCGAATGCATGAGCGAAGACCCGCGGCTCACGGCAACCATGGCAGCCGGGTACGTCGCCGGAGTGCAGTCCATGGGCGTCGGCGCAACGCCCAAGCACTACCTCGCCAACGAAGCTGAAACCGAGCGCTTCACGGCGGACTCCGTGGTGGACGAGCGGCCCTTGCGCGAGCTCTACCTTGCGGCGTTCGAGAACGCCATCACCGAGGCCCGCGCCTGGCTGGTCATGAGCTCCTACAACTCCATCAACGGGACCACTGCCAGCGAGAACAAGCTCCTCGAAACTCCGCTGTCCACCGAATGGGGCTTCGACGGCGTAGTGGTTTCCGACTGGACGGGCGTCCGCTCAGTCGACGCCGCCAACGCGCACCAGGACCTCGAAATGCCTGGCCCGGTGGGCCACTGGGGCCCCAAGCTACTCGCCGCCGTCCATGATGGCCTGGTCAGCCGTGACGCCATCCTTGAAAAGGTCACCCGCATCCTTCGCCTGGCAGCCCGCGTGGGCTCATTGGAGGGTTTCGAACCTGCGGTGACCCAGCTTCCGACGCAGCTTGACGGGGCCGCCGTCGCGCGTGAAGTTGCGGTCCGCGGGGCCGTCCTGGTCCGCAACAAGGGCCTCCTGCCGCTGGATGCCAAGGCGCTCAGCAGCGTCGCGGTGATCGGCCACAACGCTGACGAGGCCCGCACGCAGGGCGGCGGCAGCGCCACCGTCATGCCCAAGTACACCGTGTCCCCGCTCGAAGGCCTCCGGAAAGCATTGCCCGACGACGTCAAAGTCACCTATGCGCGCGGCGCCAAGGTGGCCGAGGGCATCCAGGCGTTCCCCCGCACAAGCCTGCACAACCCGGTGTCCGGCGTTCCGGGAATCCGGGTGACGTTCCTCGCGGAGGACGGCTCGGAGATCTCGGGCGAAGACCGCCTGGCGTCCCACCTGATCTGGTTCGGCGTGGGGATTCCCGACGGTGCCGCCTCCATCCGGATGGAAACGGACTGGACTGCCGAAACAGCGGGCGTGCACCACCTGGGCGTCGGTACTGTGGGCCGGATCCGTTTCGCCCTGGACGGAGCAGAGGTATTCAACAGTGAACTTGAGGACGACACGGAAGTCCTCGGCGCCGCGCTGTTCGACCCGCCCAAGACAACCCACCCAATCGAAGCCGCTGCCGGGCAGACCGTGCGGATCGAGGCCGAATACCAACTGCCCAAGCAGCAGGTCATTCCGTTCACCGCGATTCTCCTGGGCGAGGAAACGGTGGTAGCTGATCCACAGGCCGAGATCGACGCGGCAGTGGAGGCCGCCAGGGCGGCCGATGTCGCCGTCGTCGTGGTGGGTACCAACGCAACGATCGAATCGGAGGGCTTCGACCGGAAGCACCTTGACCTCCCCGGCTATCAGAACCACCTGGTGGAGGCGGTGGCGGCAGCCAACCCGCGGACAGTGGTGGTGGTGAACTCCGGCTCACCGGTGGTGATGCCTTGGCTCGACACGGTGGATGCGGTCCTGTTGGGCTGGTTCGGAGGCCAGGAATTCGGCAGCGCGATAGCCGACATCCTGTTGGGCAAGGAAGAGCCCGGCGGCCGCCTTCCCACCACCTGGCCGGCCGCGCTGGAGGACGTCCCCGTACTGAGCACCACGCCCGTTGACGGCAAGGTGGTCTACTCCGAGGGAATCCACGTCGGCTACCGCGCATGGCTGAAGCAGGAAGCCGAAGGGGGAGCCAAGCCGGCCATCCCGTTCGGCTACGGCCTCGGATACACGACGTTCGAGCTCGGGACCGCCCACGCACCGCAGGTGGTCACGGCGGGGAACGATGTTGTGGTCCACGTGCCCGTCAGGAACACGGGCTCGCGTACAGGCCGCGAAGTGGTGCAGGTTTACCTGGACCGACCGGCCTCCGCGGTTGAGCGCCCGGTCCGCTGGTTGGCCGGTTACGCCGGAACGCACCTCGCTCCAGCCGGCACCGAGAGCGTGGAAGTCCGGATCCCCGCCAAGGCATTTGCGCATTACGACGGCGGCTGGCAGTTTGAGCATGGCACGTTCCGCCTGCTGGTGGGTCGCCATGCAGCTGACGAATTCCAGTTCCTTGACATAGAACTCCGGTAATACAGGAGTAGGATCTCCGTGCGTGGCAGCCTTTTTTTGACCGCCACGCACGTGGTTTTCGCCACAAGCTGTAGAACTGGGGTATGGTATGGAATTTTCATGGCATGCTGTACGTTGCATACCCGGTAACCCCCTAACACGAAGAGGCATTAAAAAGTGGCAGCCGATTACGACGAACTCCGTACCGATGTAAAAGAGAACCAGGAGCAGTCGCTCCAGGCTCTCCAATCTGCCAGCGCCCCCACGGCCAAGAGCGTCGTGCTGGAACTGGACGAAACCGACGGCCTTGACGCCAATGGCCCCGGTGGCGAAATCGTCGCCGAGGAACTGGTCATCCAGGTCATCCCGCAGGCAAACGACGAGTTCACTTGCAACTCTTGTTTCCTGGTCCGCCACCGCTCGCAAATTGCGCGCGAAAAAGATGGCGTTGCCTACTGCACTGACTGCGAAGGCTAAGACGACCCCAACACCCCGGCGGACTGAACGTCGTCAGGGAGTGCCGGCGTCGGGATTAAATTGCGGAAGGACCGGAGCATGTGCTCCGGTCCTTCCGCAGTTAAACCTGGGGCGCCGTATGAACCTAGGGTGCCGTTCCCGGACCGCCCACGACCTTCTTGCGCCGATGATTGCCCATTCGGAGTTGAAGGATGCGCGCTCCCCCGGCGAGGGCAACCAGCACTCCGCCACCCACCGCTGCGATGAAGAGCGTGGTGCCCAGGGCGAGTGTCCCCTCCAGCCCGAAGAACCGGACGGTGATCATGTCCTGGTTCTGGACGAAGAACACGATCAGCATCACCAGCACCACCAGGCCGACTGCCACCGCTACCCACAGGGCTGCGGTGCGGGTGGGCCGGGCGTGGCCTGGCGCGGACGGTGGGATCACCCGCTCGTGGTGCCCGGAACCGGCCCGGTCCGGGCGTGCCGAACCGCCCGGAACTCCTGCTGCATCTTCAGGGAAACTCATTGACGGCCCCCTTAGTACGCCAGCACCTACCGTGCAATTACATAATAAGCATGCTGACTAGTTGCTCAACAGTGGCACGGCCACCAAACCGGGGTCAAGGTGGCGCGTTTGCCGGCACGCAAGGAAGGGCCGGAGTTCGCGGTCCGGCCCTTCGGCATCTCATGCCCCGCTACAGGGCATAGTCCTACAGGGCATAGTCAGTGGTGGTGGGCCCGGGATCGTCGTTGCGGACTGCGTAGTGGTGACCCTCGGAGTCAGTCTCGATATCGAAGTGCTTCAGGTCTTCCTCGGAAGCGGATTCGAAATCATCGTGCTTATGCACCACGGGGCTGTCCGTATCGCCGTGGGTTGCCGGTCCAAAAACGGACTGCAGCCGCTCGGTCACATGGACGAAGCCTTCCATTCTGCGTCCCATGTTTTCCACCTCCCTTCTTACCGGAGAGCGAAAAAGCGGCAGGGCTGGTGCGTGCCGTTCAGTGAGCCAATTTTACGCCCGCAGGCCCGAAAAGGCTCCGGGTCGGCCGTGCGCCGAGTTGACAGTTAATGACAATCCGAGTGCGGCGGTTTCAGCTTGCTAGTGCAACACCATCGATTAGTTTGGTCAGTCTTTCAGTTGGGGTGTCCCATTGGAGTGTTTGACGCGGTCGGATGTTGAGCAGGTGCTGGGTGTGGGCGAGTTCTTCGTCGCTGACCTGGTTGAAGTGGGCGAGTTCTTCGTCGCTGACCTGGTTGAAGTTCGTG
>NZ_JBFRDO010000022.1:0-43004 GCF_052113825.1 Paenarthrobacter sp. TAF1 | reverse complement strand
GCGTCCAGGTGGTCTCCGGAGACGGCGATTTCCAGGCCGTCGTAGCCCCAGCCCGAGGCAAGGCGCGCGACTTCCTCGAAGGGGAGGTCGGCCCACTGGCCGGTGAACAGGGTGTACGGACGGGACATGGTCAGACTCCTTCAATAGTGAGTGATGTGTGCTCGACGTTGGTAATGACGCTTTTGTTCTTGGCGGACGCTTCCACGGCGGCCAAGACGCGTTGGACCTGCAGCCCGTCTTCGAACGACGGCGACGGGGCCTCACCGGCCGCGATGGCGGTGAGGAAGTCGCGGATCTGGTGCGTGAAGGTGCGTTCCCAGCCGATGATGTGGCCCTGCGGCCACCAGGCTTCGAGGTAGGGGTGTTCGGGTTCATTGACCAGGATCCGCCGGAAGCCCTGCTCGCGGACCGGCACGGTAGCGTCCAGGAAGTTCAGTTCGTTCAGATTCTCCAGGTCGAAGGTCAGAGCACCTGCGGTGCCGTATATTTCGAGTTTGAGGGAGTTCTTCTGGCCGGTCGCGACGCGGGATGCTTCGACCGAGGCGCCCATGTCACCGGTAAGCCAGAACGTTGCCCATACCGCGTCGTCCACAGTGACGTTTTCTAGACCGCCCGGACCGGGCCGCTGAGACACGAACGTTTTCAGCACCCCCGATGCCTCGAGGATGGTCTGTCCGGTCAGGTACTGGATTTGGTCGATGGCGTGGGAAGCGATGTCGCCCAGCGCGCCGGAACCGGCAGTTTCCTTGCGGAGGCGCCAAGTCATGGGGGACTCGGCGTCGGAGAGCCAGTCCTGCAGATAGGCGGCACGGACGTGCCTGATAGTCCCGAGGCGTCCTTCCGCAATCAACTCCCGGGCCAGTGCCAGGGCAGGGACGCGGCGGTAGTTGAAGCCGATCATGGACTGGACCCCGTTGGCCCGCGCGGAGGCGGCTGCGGCCACCATCAATTCGGCCTCACACAATGTGTTGGCCAGCGGCTTCTCCACCAACACGTGCTTGCCCGCTTCAAGGGCGGCGATGGCGATTTCGGCGTGCATCCAGCCCGGCGCGCAGATATCGATGATGTGGATGTCGTCGCGTTCAATCACGGAACGCCAGTCGGTGGCGGACTCTGCCCAGCCGTACTTGGCTGCTGCCTCGGCCACCTGGGTGGCGTCGCGGCCCACGAGCACTTTCTGCTCGAAGGCCGGGACATCGAAGAAACTGGCCACGTTCCGCCACGCATTCGAATGGGCCTTCCCCATGAAGGCATAGCCAATGGCAGCAACCCCCAATGGGCTTTCGTGCTGATTTCCTGATGGTTCTGTCTTCATGAATTTCCTTCCTTTGCAGCTACCGGCTGGCAACGTCGATCCGTCCCGTACGACCAGCACCGCAGGCGACTGCCGTGTTCGGCTGCCGACGAACTGTGGCTGGCTTCAGCCGGCAGGGAAGCCCGGACAAATCGATTTGAGAAGGGCCCTGCCGGGATGGTTCGAAGACATTCCGGGGGTTCTTTACTGCGAGCTGGTTGTTCCTAGCTAATGGTTGTGAGGATGCGGACCCTCACGGCTGTGATGTGTTTGTCTGAAAGGATCTCAAGTCGTTCGTCTCCGTTGAGGAATCGTCCTTCCCGTAACCCGGCATCGGTCACCACCAGCTCCCTCACTGAATCCAGCTCAACCTCACAGCCGAGCTTTTGGAAGTCCACCTGGGCTCCTTGGCCCACCACGATGAACTCATGGGGATTGATGGCCAGGACCATTCCAAAGGGACGGGCATCGCCTGGGGTAGGACCATGGGTAGCAGCAACCGTTTCTTCCAGGAGTTCGGGCGCCGGGGGAACACGAACACCTGCGTCCAAGAGCATTCCTTCGAGGAGCTTCCTGGAATTTCGAACAGTAATTGCGGTACCCGTCAGTTCCGTGCTGATGGAATCCTCATTCGGGTCAAGGGCGAAACCAAAAATTCGGCCGTCGCGCTGGGCATCCACTATCTCTTGAGTAAGGGAAGTGATAATGGAGCAGGCGGCGCTGAACTGGTTACCTTCCCTGCCTTCTTCCACACCGAAGACGTTGTAGCCGAATCCTCCAAAACCGCCAATGGCCAAGAACGCATCTCCAGCTCGGAAACGAGCTTCAGGGATGAACAAGGGATTGGAATCGGAGGCGTATTGCCGCATGACTTCGGCCGAGTTGGGAACGTAGATGTCCGGCGCCAGGAAGTCGATGGCGGGCGCCGCGGCACGCCACACCGGGACCATTCGGGCCGTCGGTCCGCCGCTTGGGTACTGGCCGGGCAGGTCTTGCCCCCGTTGCGGGCCGATCCAGGCGTTTGCGTACGTGGGGAGCGGTAAGACTTCCTTTCCGGCAGCCGCCAAACCTCCGACAAAGGATGCAAATCCCCAGGCCATGAACGTCTCCTCAGCAACGGGGTTGTCATCCCCGAAGTGGTCCGCCCAGCTTTTGCTGCGGTCCGGACTCGAGCCAAGGGCCTGCACAAACTCCTGGTCAAAGGATTCCGGAGTGTGGGAAATCGCAGCAATGAGTTTCTCAGGGAGCGGTGCATTCCAAGCGGCCTCGGCCAGGGCGCTGTGGTCCCTTCCTGCACCCAGCAATCCAACCTCGTTTTCAACCTGAACCATGATGACTGTATGGTCGTGATCGATCATGGCCAGATGCCTCAGCAGGGCAGTGTAGGCGGTTCGGTCCGCTTCAAAGAGGTTTTCAGAGAAGACGGACAGGCTCGGGCGCGGCATGGATCCGGGATACGAGAACGGGGTCTTGAACGGTTTGGCGCCCCTGTCCGCGCGCGGGAAACGTTCACGGTCAGCGCGAACCCAACCGGGTGCATACGTGGAGAAAGCGTTCTTGAACGCCCCGAACCAGATCAGTACCAGACGGACTCCGGTGGACCGGGCGTCCTCTACCAACCCGTCCACGATAGAGAAGTCGAGTTGCCCCTCCACCGTTTCTGTTTGCTCCCAGGACACAGGAGCGATCACCGTGTTGACCCCTGACGTTGCCAACTTGTTCCAGATGGGCGACATGTAGCTCCGATGGGACGCACTCGAATTATGCAGTTCACCCCCGATACAAAGAAACGGCGTCTCCTCAACAATGAGACGGACGTGGCCGCCTGTCCGCTCGAGTCGCGGGAGGTTCTGGTGTTGCATGGTATCTGTCCTTAATGCTTGTTTAGCGTGTTTGAAGTGTGCCGGGTTTCCGGTGTCTTATGCAGAAGGATTGTGGATCTGGTGCCTGATGAGGTCCAGTGTGCGCATGACGGCCAGGGAGTCGCTCAGAGGCATCACGGAACTCTGCGGGCTGCCCGACTCGAGCAGCGCGTGGAACTCGAGAATTTCGTATCTGAGCCCGCCGCCAACAATGGGCGCCTGAATCACGTGTGACTGCTGAAGTCCCGGCCCCCAGGGGTTGTAACGTGCAACAGTCAGCTCGTTGGGGCAATGGTGCGGGGCCGGCAGTTCAATGATGCCTTCGGTCCCTAGTATCCGCGCGTTGTTGGGAAGCACTGTGGACATTGACGAGCTGATGTATCCGGTTGCGCCGTCACTAAAGGACAGAAGCGCCGTCGTGTCCAGGTCCACCCCGCTGCTGCTGCGGCCGAACGCGGCCACGGCAGGTTCATCGCCCAAGAGCCAGTGCGACAGTTGCACAGGGTAAACGCCCATCTCCAGCAGGCTTCCGCCGCCCAATGCGGCGTCATACAACTGTGGCCGTGCCCGCGGCCCCGCCTCCGGAATCGGGAAACCGAAGGACGCTTCAACCTTCCGCACCTCTCCGATTGCACCACCGTCCACCAGCCGCTTCAGCTCAACGTAGGCAGGCAGGAACCGGGACCACATGGCCTCCATCAGCACTGTCCCGGATCGCTTGGCGGTTCGGGCCAGATCGAGGGCTTCGGCGCATGGGTGGCGGTAAACGGCTTCTCCACTAGGACGTGTTTGCCCGCCTCCAGGAATTGCCTGGCATGCTCGTGATGCAATCCTGCAGGGGTGGAAACGTACACCGCATCAATGGCGGGGTCATGGGCGAGGTCCTGAAAGGACAGGTGCTGCTTCGGGACGTCGAATTCGGAACAGAACTTCCCTGAGGCCGCGGCAGTTCGGGACGCTGCCGCAGCGAGGATGGCAGAGGGGACTTCAGCAAGGGTCTGCGCGAATTCACGGGCAATGGTTCCGGTGCCGGCGAGCCCCCATCTCACGATGTTGTTCCCGGGCACGTCAATCCTTTCCTTGCAGGGCCAGATTGGCAGGGTCGGCCAGACCGTCAGCCTCGTCCGCGGGGATCGCGGCTTCATCCGAAAGGCGTCCATCGGGCAGCAACAACGCTGCGATGAAGCCGAGAATGTAGACGCCGGCCAGTGCAAGGAACACGGGAGAAAACACGTCGTGGTAGATCGACGCGATCTCTGCCTGCAGCACGGGGTTGGYGGCGTGGACCAAAGCAGGCGTGAGGGTGTGGGAATCAAGCCCGGCTGGCAGGAGGGAGGCGACGCCGAACCCCACCACTCCGCCTACTACGGCAGAGCCTATGGTGGACCCAATCTGGCCGCTCAGCCCGGCAGTGGCGGTTGCGGTGCCGAGTTCACTGCGTGGTGCAGCACTTTGCACGATTGCTATGGCGAGGCTCATGAACGCTCCTGTGCCGAGGCCGACGAACGCCATGATCGACGCCGGAACCCATAGCGGGACGCCCGCCGGGAGCAAGGACATGGCCCCGAGCCCGAGCGCTCCCATTATTGTCCCGACCAGCGGAAAGACGCGGTAGCGGCCCGTCCGCGATGCCAGCCAACCGGTCAGAAGGTTGCCCACCAACATGCCAAGCACGGTGGCGATGGGAACCAACCCTGAAATGGTGGCACTGACGCCATAAGCCATCTGGAAATATGTTGGCAGGTACGCCGTGGCCGAGATGAGCCCGGCACCCATGACAGCCGAGAGACCCACACCCGCACTGAACGTACGGTTGCGGAACAGGCGGACCGGGATGATCGGGTTGCGTTGGCCACGCTCGACGGCGATCAGGCCGGCCAGCGCCGCGGCGCCGGCACCCACGGCGATCCATGCCGAGGAGTTTGACGAGCTGAACCACGCAACTGCCAGAACCACCGCCACAAGGACAGCTGTGAGCAAAAGTGCGCCAACGCCGTCGAACCGTTTTTTGCCTGCCGGTTCGATGTGCGGAACGGCGATGACCGCCAGGACAAGCGCGGCCAACCCCACCGGGACATTGATCCAGAAGACCCAGGGCCACCCCCAGTTGTCCGTGATCAGGCCTCCCAGGAGCGGCCCGATCAGAATTGCCACCGGAAAAGCGGCTCCAATGAGTGAGAGGTACTGCGGGCGTTGCCTCGGCGTGGTGACCTCGGCAACGATCGTCTGCGACATCAGTTGGAGGCCGGCGGCGCTCATGCCTTGGAACACCCGGGCCGCAACCAGCTGCGTCATGTCATGCGCGAAGCCACAAAGGAACGACGCAGCAACAAAGCCGGCCAGCGCAGCCAGGAAGACAAGCCGCGGGCCGACCCGATCGCCCAGCCCTCCGAGCACCGGGAGCAGGACAGTGCTGGCCAGCGTATAGCCCACCACCACCCAGCTCATGTGCTGGAGGGCTCCAAGCTCTCCGGCAACAGTGGCCAATGACGTCGAAACGATGGTGTGATCCAGTGCTCCAAGGAACGACACCGCCAGGAGCGCTGCCATGAGGAGCCGGAGGCGTGTGGCGGAGATCGGGAGCCTTTTGACGCTGGTGCTGGTGCTGTTGCGGACTCCGGTCACGGCGCCCCGGCGATTCCGGCGTCCAATTGGCGGAGAAGGGCATGCTGCCGGCGCACCTGTTCGATGGAACGGTACGGCAGGCGGTCACCTTCATACTCGCTGGACAGGTAGCCCGACCATTCGTTGTCCTTCAAGGTTTGAACGATCTCCTGCCACGGTATCTGGCCGTCAACGAGGTTCTCGTCAATGTCGAAGAATTTCGCCTGGATGAACGACACGTAGGGGAGGACATCCACCAGGTCCGACATCGGGACGGCGAGGGGTTTGCGCCAGCCTTCCTCCTGGGCTTCTTCGCTGAGGCCGTCATGCTTGGCGGTGGTGATTGCCCTTTGGAAGATGCCGGTATCGATCAGCAGGCGGAAGTTCTTGGACCCGGTCCGCTCGATGAAGGCGATGTACTCGTCCACCACCGGGTGCTTGATGGGAGTGGGCGCATGGATTTCCGGGCAAATGATGAGGTCCAGCTCGGCTGCCAGGTCCAGGTTGCGTTCGATCACCTCTTCCCAGATCGGATGGGGGCGCAGGTCCATGGACACCACACCGATCTTGGGGCGGACCGAGGTGAATCCGAGACGATGGGCCAGCCGGAGATCGCGGGCAAGCATCACAGCACCCTCATCAGCTGTGAGGTCGCGGTGGCGCCACATGCTGGAATCGATCCAGGACCCGTAATTGGTAGGCTCCAGCTGGTATTTTTCGAGCAGCCCGAACCATTGGTCAATCCACGCGGTGGACGGTTCCGGATAGTTGGGCACGTGACCTTCGCCCAGGATCTCGATCCCGGTGGCGCCAATGTCAGCTATTTGTGCCATGGCGTCTTCGAGGGTGAGGACGGTGTTCATATCGCCGGTGTAGCTGTAGAGGGAGACGCCGTACTTGAGGTTGCTCATGCGAGGACCGTGACCTTTCGCTGGGACGTGAAAATTGACGGTTGGAATTCAGCTGGAATGTAGGGTGCGTGCAGCGCGATATCAACGCGCACATCGTGGACACCTACGGCCAGGCCGCCTGCGAGCGGCACCATGACGGTGGCCAGTTCATCGAGCTGCCAGCGGACATCGGTGGACCGGCGCAGTTCCTGGATGCTGAAAGTTCGTCCCTGGAGTGTCCAGCGCGGTACTTCCCGGCTCCATTCCTGGCCGTCTACGGTGACAGCCACGCCGTCGATGAGGCTTCCCCAGACGCCCCGGTAATTGGGCATGCGCAGGGCTATTTCGAAGCCCACCGTGTCCGTTCCTTCCTGGACGTTGCGAAAGCCCCGGCTTTGGATCAGTTCTCGTTCGAGGACCATGTTTTCCTCACTTCTCTGTTGACGTGGTGTTGATTGATTCAGCAATATGGCGTGCGCCGGCGACTGCCAGGGCCACACCGGTCAAGGTGGGGTTGCAGGCCGTGGGGGTCGGAATGACACCGTTGCCGGCAACGAACAAGCCCCTGACATCCCAGACCTGCCCGGTGGGATCGCAAACGGCAGTTCCGTCGTTGGTGGTGCCCATGCGCAAGGTGCCTTGGTAATGCAGAGAGGCCCCGGCAGGGAACGTGAGCGGTTCTTCCCCGAGCGGCTCTCCCAGGGACCGCGCGGCGGCAACAACCGAGTCGCGCGCAGCAGACAGCGTCTGCTCATCACGTTCGGTGAAGGTGTAATGGATGTTCATCGCCGGCAGCCCATATGCGTCCGTGGTGTCTTCGGAAAACTCAACGCGATCGGAGGCCTGAAGGTCCTTGGCGCAGAACCATCCAAGCCCCACGATCGAACCAGGGATGACATCACCTGAGATCGGCACCGGCGAGGCATCGAGCTGCATGACCTGCCCATGGAAGGGCCGCTCATCGGTGAAGGGCACCCAGCTGACACCGCTCTGGGCAGTGATGGTGGTGTCGCGTGAGGAGGCCGCGGGAGTATCGTCCCCGACGCCGGTCAGCCGGACAGCGTGGACAATCTGCGGCTGGTCATTGAGGTAACGGCCCAGTGCTTCCGGGCGGATACCGGAGGCGAACAGCAGCTGCGGGCCGCGCAGGGCATCGGCGGCAACCACGATGTACCGGGCCGCAATTTCGTGCTCGTCTCCGGTCTTGTCGTCACGCACCCGTACGCCGCTGACCTCGTTCCCGGCGGTCAGCACCCGGACGACAACGCTTTCGTCGAACAACTGTGCCCGAGGATTGTTTCGCGTTTCGTCGCCGAACACCACGTCCGCTCCGGACCAGATGAACCGGCCGTCATCGGTGCGGCGGACCGCCAGCGGCATGGGCTGGACTTGACGCCCGGGTGCCCGGCCGCCGTCGAGCGCTGCGGACAACCGCGAGCGGACGAGGTCGGCCAGCGGAGCGTCAGCCAAGGCCTCAGCACTCACGGAGAGCAGGCGTTCTGCCTCCGTCAGGAGCTCATCCATGTCCGGGAGGAAGGCGATGCGCTCGCTTCCACCGGGGCGGGGGCATGCTCCGGTCCAGTGCGCTGCCATGCCGCCAACATTGCTGGAGAAGGCAAGGCCTGGCAGTCCGGCCTCGCCCGGCTGCTGCCAACCGTCGTCGAGGAGGAAAGTGCCTGGCCGCACCGGCCGGGCAACATCGCGGGCATACTCAGCGAGGTCCCCTCCTGTTGGCACGGCACTGACTTTTCCTTCCGAACGGCGCTGGGCGGCTTCGCGGTCCTCCACGCTTGCGATGTTCTTCACGTGCGAACCGGGGGGATCGCTGATGGTTGGACCGGCCTCGAAGATGGCAATGGATGCCTCGGGGCTGAGTTCGGAAAGGATGCGTGCATACGTTGCACCGGCGGGGCCGCTTCCGATGATTGCGACGTCGACGCGGGCTGGATAAGGGCGCGCTGAAGGTACTGCTGTGGTGGTCATGCTGTTCTCCGGGAGTTTGTAGAAGGGAGGGCGCCAGGGCCCTTGGGGGATTACTCAGCCGGCATTTGCGGAAAGTGCGGGCTGAGTGTCGAGAAACAGGCGCCGTTCCCGACGACGCTCGGCTTGGCGGGCCGGGTTGGCGATGGGCGAGGCGAGAAGGAGGGCCTTGGTGTAAGCGTGGTCCGGCTGGGCAATAACGTGGTCCGTGGCTCCGGCCTCCACAATTTCTCCGCGTCGCATCACCGCGACGCGCTGGCTGATGTGCCGCACCACGTCGAGGTCGTGCGTGACGAACAGGAGCGAAACACCGGTCTGCTCTTGTATGTCGGCGAACAGTTGGAGGACCCGCGCCTGGGTGGACAGGTCAAGTGCGCTGACGGGCTCATCACACACAATGAGCTTGGGATTTCGGCACAAGGACCGGGCAATTGCGATGCGTTGCCGCTGGCCACCGGAGAACTCCCGGGGGTAGCGGGTGCTGGCGTTTGAGGGCAGATTCACCACATCCAGGAGTTCCCGGACCCGCCGTTGGGCATCAACCCTGGAGGTGCCCGATACCTGCATGGGCTCCGACAAGATGTCGCTGATGGTCATTGAAGGGTTCAGGGAGGTGTAGGGATCCTGGAACACCACCTGGATATCGCTGCTCAGGGCCCGGCGTTCCTTCTTGTTGAGCTTGGTGATGGACCTGCCATCGAAATGGATGTCCCCACCGCTCACGGGAGCCAGGCCCAGCACGGCACGGCCGATTGTTGATTTGCCCGAGCCGGACTCGCCCACCAGCCCCAGGGTTTCGCCGGGCTTGATGTCCAGGCTTACCCCTTGCAGGGCCCGGAATGTGCGTTTGCGGCCGAACCCGCCCACCTTGTAGTCCACTGTCAGGTCAGTGATCCGCAGGAGGGGCTCTGCGAGGGTTGGGGTTTGGTTGACGGAAGTCATCGTGCACCTTCTGTCTCGGCGGTCAGGCCTGGGTCGATGGGGTGGTGGCCCGGAGTGTCCGACGTCGAATCGAGCGCAGAGTCCAGGAGGAGGCGCGTGTACTCTTCCCGGGGGTTCGCGAACAGGTCATTGACTGCGGCTACCTCCACGATTTCTCCGTTGCGCATCACGGCCACTTGGTCGCAGAGATCGGCTACCACACCGAAGTTGTGCGTCACCAGGACCACGCCCATGCCGCGTTCTGCCTGGAGGCTGCGGATGAGGTCCAGCACGTCCGCCTGGACTGTGACATCCAGTGCGGTGGTGGGTTCGTCGGCGATCAGGAGCTCCGGATTGCAGGACACAGCTCCTGCGATGAGCACCCGCTGCGCCATTCCGCCGGAGACTTGATGCGGGTAGGACTTGAAGACGCGCTCGGGATCGGGAATGCCAACGCGGGCGAGGAGCTTGAGGGCTTCGTCCTTGGCGGCCTTCGCCGAAATGCCCAGGTGGTGCTGCATTGGCTCGGTGAGCTGGGACCCTATGCGGAAGGCGGGATCGAGGTTGCTCATCGGTTCCTGGGGAATGTAGCCGATCCGGGCGCCGCGCAGGCGGTTGCGCTCCTTCGGAGTCATCCCCAGCAGGTCCGCTCCGGCGAAACTCAAGGTTCCCGCAGTCATTTCGGCTTGTCCGGGCAGGAGCCCGAGGACCGAGAAGGCAGTTTGCGATTTGCCCGAACCGGACTCTCCCACCAGGCCAAGGATCTGGCCGCGCTCCACCCTCAAGGAAATGCCCTTGACGACGTCGGCCTTCCCACCGTTGGGGCGGGGATAGGAAACCCGGAGGTCGTTGATGACCAGGAGCGTGTCTCCCGGGTCCACGGTTGCCTTTTCCAGCGGCCGTGCCGGTTCCGGAGTGGAAGCGGTGCGTTTGGCGGTCTTTGACGTCTTTGCCGTCTTGGCGCRGCCGGCCGAAGAGCCGTAATTCGCCAGGGCGTCGCGGAAGCCGTTGCCCACCAGGGTGCAGGCCATGACGGTCAACACCAGTGCGACACTTGGCCAGAGCAGCAACCAGGGAGCGTTGAAGATGTTCTGTGATGCGTCATTGAGCATCAGGCCCCAACTGGCTTTGTCGGAGGAGCCAAGGCCAAGGAAGGCAATGCCTGCTTCGATTCCGATGCCGGCACCTGCCAACAGGGCCGCCTGGATGATGGTGGGCGTGATGACCACCGGAAGGATGTGGCGGACCATGATGCGGATGTCGCTCAGCCCGGAGACCCGGGCAGCGTCCACGTACAGCTCTTCCCGTACGGCCCGGACCGAGCCACGGATCAGAAGGAACACAGAGGGGGCGATCAGTATGCCGAACACCACCAGCGCCAGTGAGGTACTGCGTCCAACTCGGGCCAGCACCACCAGGAGCACCACGATGGCCGGCAGGGAGAGGAGCGCGCCACTGATCCACATGCTGACGCCGTCGATCCATCCCTGGCGGTAACCTGCCAGGAGCCCGGTGGGTACGCCGATCAGCAAGCTCACGGCGATGACGATCGCGGCACTCAAAAGGCTGGTCTGGGCGCCGTACACGAGGTTTGCCAGAACGTCGCGGCCCACACCATCAGCGCCCAGCGGATGCTCGGGAGTGAAAGGGGGCGCGAGCACATCAGCGAGGCGCGTGGCGGTGGGGTCGTAGGAGGAGATCAACGGTGCGAGGACCGCAACCACGGCCAGCAGGACCAGGAACACCAGTGAAATCACTGCGGCAGGTTCACGAAGGAACTTCTTGAACAGGTTGTCGGCCTGGGGTGCGGAGCCGACCACTTCCAGCGACTTTCGGGTGCCGGTGACAAGGTTATCGGTCATGAGACACGAACTTTCGGATTGATCCAGCCTTGCGCCAGATCGACGAGAAGATTGACGACGACCACCAGCACCACCGTGAACAGGACGATCCCGAGCACTACGGGAAGGTCGCCGCGGCCGGCAGAGTTGTTGGCCTGGGTGCCGATTCCGGGGATGTTGAAAACTTTCTCAATGATCACCGAACTGGAGATGGCGACGATGAACATCAGGGACACGGTGGTGAGGCTCGGACCCGCTGCGCTGCGCAAGGCATGCTTGACCACGACGCTTCTCTCGGGGAGGCCCCGGCTGCGAAGTGTCCGGACAAAGTCCTGCTGCATGACATCGATCATCGATCCACGGACTTGCAGGGCAATAGAGGCCAGGGAACCCAACGCCAGCGCGATGACCGGGAGCGTGATGGAGGCCAGCCACTTGCCGGGGGAGTCGGTGAAGGCCGTGAACCCCGTGGCCGGCAGCAGGCGAAGTTGAACAGCGAAAACCAAAGCCAGGACCAGTGCTACCAGGAAGCCGGGAATTGCCTGGACCAGGGTGGACGCCACCTGGAGGCCGCGATCCAGGCGGCCCCGGCGCAACGCCGCGGTAACCCCGATCAACGTTCCGAAACAGGCGGCGAGGATCAGTGATCCGATCACCATGGACAGGGTGGGAGGGAGTGTTTGGGAAAGCAATTCCCCTACGGGCTGGTTGGTGAACCATGACCGGCCCAAGTCTCCGCGCACGGCCGATCCGAGCCACTGGAAGTATTGGGTGATCAACGGTTCATCCAGGCCCAGTTGTTGGCGCTTGGCCTCCACTTGTTCGGCCGAAGCAACAGGCCCCAGCACCTGGCGAACAGGGTCCTGCCCCGTGAGGTTCAAGAGGAAGAACGTCGCAGTGGATATAACGAACATGAGCACCAGTCCTGAGGCCAGGCGGCGAAGGATAAACATCAGCACGGCAGCTCCTTGGGCTTAGGGAAGATGAGGGATGGGTAGGGGAGGCCGGCCCGGGATGGTCCGGCCGCCCACCTGCTACTTCTTCGAGGCTGTGAAGCCCCAGAGCGGCGGCAGCGTGGAATAGCGCTGCGGCGTGACAGTGATCTCAGCGTTGCTTGCGAAGACGTTGTCAGACTGGATGTACGGCGCAAACCAGGCCTGGTCCACCAGGTAGGTGTTCAGTTTCCGGAACGTTTCGGTCTGTGCGTCGCCGGTTTCGCCCTGGGCCTTGTTGATCAGGTCAACCACGGTGGGGTCGGAGACGTGGAACGGGTTCCACAATGATTCAGGCGTGAGCGCGATCTGCGCGAAATCCCACGGACGCGGGCTGTTGAGTCCGAAGATTGCGGCGGGGTACTTTCCTGCCAGGAGATCGGAGATGAAGGTCTGGCCGTTCACAGGCTGGTACTGCGGTGTGACGCCGATGGCGGTCAGTGC
This sequence comes from Paenarthrobacter sp. TAF1, assembly GCF_052113825.1. NCBI lineage: Bacteria > Bacillati > Actinomycetota > Actinomycetes > Micrococcales > Micrococcaceae > Paenarthrobacter > Paenarthrobacter sp. TAF1. The sequence continues at coordinate 30,176 of NZ_JBFRDO010000022.1, read as the reverse complement.
TTCGGTCACGGCTGCTTGCTGGTCGGGGTAGACGGGGGATACATCCGGCATCGGCAGCGTGAAGCCGTTCGCATAGCCGGCGTCGGCCAGGAGCTTCTTCGCGGCGTTGACGTCAAAGGGGTATTTCTTATCCAGCTCAGGAATGAAGGCATTACTAGTGGAGCTGAAGACCTGGCTGGTGGCCTTGCCCTTACCGCCAAAGACCTTCGCGTGGATGGCGTCGCGATCCAGGGCCATGTTGATCGCCTGGCGGACCTTCGGCTCGGCGAGCGCAGGGACCAGGGAACCCTTGCGGTCGAACAAGTAGAGGCCGCTGGTGGTGTAGGCGGGGCTGGTCTGGATATTCAGGCCTGCGGACTTGAGGCTGTTTGAATCCTTATCCGTCACTACGGCGAAGTCTGCTTCACCGGCGCGCAGCGCGTTGAGGATTGCGTTGTTGTCGTTGAAGACCGTGACTTCGACGGTGTCGAACGGGAAGTCTTTGGCGTTCCAGTAGTCAGCGTTTCGCGTGTAGACGTACTTGATGCCGGTCTGGGATTTTGCTGCGTCCAGGATGTATGGGCCGGAACCGATGGGAGTGGTGTCCAGCGCCGGTGTTCCCAAGGCTTTGGGGCTGGCAAGGACACCGGCGGTTCCGCCCAGGTTCGGTACGAGCGAGGGGTCCGGAGCGGAGAGGGTGACCATGAGGTTGGTGGCGTCGGTGACGGTTACCTCCTGGATGAAGCGCAGCTGGCCGCCGGCTTCGCCCGTCCCCTTGCGGGCCGAGTCCAGGTTGGCTTTGACTGCAGCCGCATCCAGGGGTGTGCCATCGGTGAATTTGACGCCTTCCCTGATGGTGAGTGAGAGCTTGGTCCGGGTGTCATCGTAAGACCATTTGGTCACGATGTTCTCGGCCGGTTCTCCCTCGTTGGTGTTCCGGAAGAGGGAGTCGTAGACGGGCTGGAGGAACTGGGTGGTGGGGCCGGTTCCGAAGTTGCCCGGAGAGAAGGACTCGGGCGGCGCAATGGCTGCAATGTCCAATTCGGTGGGGGCGGCGGAACCGCCAGGTGAAGAGCCGGTGCAGGCGGTAAGCGCCATGACGGCTGTGACGGCGGCAATGCCGACTAATTTGCGCATGTTTCTCCTAGACAAGGCGTCGAAAGCTCAGCTTCGAGGGATTCGACTGGTCTCCGGCAACGACGCAACGGAGATGGATAGGTATGGCGGTAAATGCTGGCTGGAATGCCTCTGGAAGGCGCCTTGCTTCACAGGAAATCCTGCGGATTCCTTGAATGCTGTACTGGCGCAGGGCCACGGGATGCAGGTGGTGTGCTTCATCCCGGTCTCCCTCGCCGTCGAGGTCAATGTTGCTCAGTGGACGCTTTGTGGCGTCTATTACAAAGATAATCCGGTCACCGGAATAAGTCAATGACTTATTCCGATGAGCGGACTTAGGCGGACAGGTCCTCGGTGACCGGGCCCTGGTCCTGATCCTGCTCCTGCTCCAAGGACCGCGTCAGCGGTTCGGTCAGCCGGGCGAGGAGCCTGGGAAGGTTTTGCTTGGAGAAGAGCTCCCCGAGCACCAGCTGGGCTGCTCCGACGACCCCGCCCACCTGTTCGTCGATTGCCGACAACTCCACGATCAGGTCAGGTGCGCCCGTTGACGGCAGTCGCTCCAGGACCGCCTGCTGGATGGGCTTGAGCACGATGTCTTTCGCCCGGGCAATGCCACCGCCCACAACCAGCATGTGCGGTGCGAAGAAGCTGACAAGCGTTGCGAGGCTGCTGCCAAGGAGTGCAGCGGTCCGGCTGAGCAGTTCCGTCGCCGCGGCGTCCCCATGCTCGGCGGCCAGCGTGACGTCGTAGGCGCGAACGCGCCCGGATTCCTTGAACACTTTCGCCAGGTAGGGGCTGCGCCCGGTTTCGGCCAGCATTAGGCCATCCCGTTCGATCGCCCACCCGCTGGTGACTGCTTCAAGGCACCCTGTGCGTCCACACCTGCAGGCAACTACCCCGGCTTCGGGAACGGCGACGTGCCCGATGGAGCCGGCCAGTCCATGCGAGCCCCTGTAGAGCCTGCTGTCGGTGATGAGGGCGGCTCCAACTCCAGCTCCGGCTCCGAAATAAAGCAGGTGCTTTGCCTTGGCGGCCCGCGGATTGCTCTCTATCTCAGCCAGGGCGAGGAGGTTGACGCGGTTGTCGACCCATACTGGAACAGGCCACCGCGCTGCGAACTCTTCCCGCACCGGGTAGTCGTCCCAGCCGGGCAGGACCGGCACGCCAACGGGGGTGCCGGTATCGAAATTGACCGGCCCTGAGAGGCCTACGCCGATTCCGAGCATGTTGTTGTTGCCCTGTTCCCTGACCACTTCCTGGATGATCACGTTGACCTGGTCCAGGATCCGGGCGGGCCCTTCGCCGACGTCGCATAGTTCCCGGTGGCGGGTGCCGAGCAGGGCGCCGGCAAGGTCCGAGGCGCTGACGACCATTTCATTTGATGCGATGTCCACGCCAACCACGTAGCCCGCCTGGGCGTTGAGGGACAGGAGCTTTGCTGTCCGGCCTCCTGTAGAGGGGGCGCGGCCGGGGGAATGGATGAGCCCGATCTGTTCGAGTTCTGCAACCCGCTCGGCAACGACGCTCCGGCCCAGGCCTACCTGGTCGGTCAGGGTGGCTTGGGTTATGCCGTCTTCCCACCGGATGGTTTCCAATACGGATGCCAGTCCGGTGTATCGCTCTATTGCCATCAGATCTCTTCCTGCATGCCGTCGCCCACCGCGTCAGTGCCGTGGTGATGAATCCAGTCCGCAATGCGAAGCCGTTCGGGTACTTCCACGTGCCATCATCCTCCAGCTTCGCCTCGCCAAACAATAAAAGTCTAGCAACTTATACCGGCCATCGGATAAACTATATGAAACCCATCACACAAGGAGGCCGCGTGCGGCGATCTGTTTCAACCACTGAAGACGGCGTCCAGTACCGCGATTTGAACGGCAACGGAGTGCTGGATCCATACGAAGATCCGCGGCTGGATGCAGCAACGCGCGCCGCGGATCTCCTGTCGCGTTTGTCGGTGGAAGAAAAAGTCGGACTGCTGTTCAACACGGTCATGGTCGTCGGTGAGCCGGGGGACCACGATGCCGCCAGCCCCTTCGGGCCCGAGACTCCCCGCGACTTTGTGGTGGGCAGGTCCATCAACCACTTCAACGTTGGCCACTTCCCTTCGGCGGAACACATGGCCAGCTGGCAGAACGCCATGCAGGAACTCGCCGAGCTCACCCCGCACGGGATCCCAATTACCTTTGGCACCGATCCCCGCCATGGTTTCGCACAAAATGACGGAATGGCCTTTGCCGCCGGCTCGTTCTCGCAGTGGCCCGAGCCCATGGGCCTGGCCGCTCTCGGCGAGGCCGCGGTCGTCAGCGACTTCGCACAGACGGCCAGGAGCGAGTACGTCGCGGTCGGACTCCGCGCGGCCCTTCATCCACAGCTTGACCTGGCATCTGATCCCCGCTGGGCCCGTCAACTGCAGAGCTTCAGTTCAATTCCTGCGGTTGCCTCGGAGTACGGTGCGCTGCTCATCGCAGGGCTGCAGGGCCAAAAGCTGTCCTCCACGAGCGTCGCCTGCACTGCCAAGCACTTCCCGGGCGGTGGCGCGCAGGAAGACGGAGAGGACCCGCACTTCCCCTCGGGCAAGGCCCAGGTCTACCCCGGCGGCAACTTCGAAGAGCACCTGGCTCCCTTCCGGGAGGCGATCGCCGCCGGCACCAGCGCGATCATGCCTTACTACTCACTGGCGAAAGACTTGGTTATCGACGGTACCGAAGTGGAGGAGGTGGGCTTTTCGTACAACAAGTATCTGATCACCTCCCTTCTTCGCGGGCAGCTCGGCTTTGAGGGGGTTATCCTCACTGACTGGCAGCTGGTCACGGACCTTGAGGTCTTCGGCCTGCCCTTCCCTGCCAAAGCGTGGGGCGTGGAGCACCTCAGCCCGCTGGAGCGGGTGGAGAAGCTCTTCGACGCCGGTGTGGACCAGCTTGGGGGCGAATCCTGCACGGAGTTGGTGCTTGAGCTGCTGTCCGGCGGCAGGTTGTCCCCGGAGAGAGTGGATGCTTCGGTGCTGAGAATCCTCCGGGTCAAATTTGAGCTGGGGCTCTTCGACAATCCTTACGTTGACGCGGATGCGGTCAACGAGGTGGTGGGATCTGAGCCGTTCCGCAAAGCCGGACACCGCGCCCAGGCGGAATCAGTGACGATCCTCAAGAACGATGGGTTGCTGCCGCTGCGGGCAGATACCCGGGTATTTGTCGAAGGCGTCAACCCGGATGTCGTCGGGGATCGGGTCGCCCTTGTGGATGACGCGAAGGATGCCGACATGGCTCTGGTCCGCCTCACGGTCCCCTACGAACCACGTAACGAGTACTTCCTGGACGCCATGACGCACCAGGGAAGCCTCGACTTCCCGGAGGAGGACATCGCGCGGGTGAGGGCCCTGGCAGAAGAACTCCCTGTCATCCTGGACGTCTACTTGGAACGGGCAGGAATCCTGACCCCCTTCGTGGACATTGCCTCGGCCATCACCGCCAACTTCGGTGCCTCCGACGCTGCCCTGTTCGACGCCTTAACGGGCGCTATCCCGCCCAAAGGCCGGTTGCCGATTGAGCTGCCGCGCTCCATGGCCGCCGTCGAAGCCTCACATCCTGACGTGCCCAACGACACCGCAGACCCGCTCTACCCCTATGGTGCCGGCCTGGCCCTCCCATCACCTTCCCGGAGCGAATCCGGAATGCACACGTGAACGGGATGACCGGAAAACATCAATCGGGCGAAGTTTCCTGGAGTGAGTTCGTCGATGCCCCGGATTCGGCGCGGCCGCGTGCTTGGTGGCACTGGATGGACGGCAACGTAGAACGTGAAGGCATCCGCGCTGACCTCCGCTGGCTCCACGCAGTGGGCGTCCGGGGCGTCCAGGCCTTCGACGGGGCGCTGGGGAACCCGCTCGTGGTGGAGGAAGCCGTGATTCCCGGAAGCAAGCAGTGGCGCGAAGCCATTGACGTTGCCGTCACTACCGCCCACGAGCTCGGCTTGGACTTCACTGTTGCCACATCGGCCGGTTGGAGTGCCTCGGGGGCTCCGTGGGTTGATAAGGCCGATGCCATGCGCAAGCTGGTGTGGTCGCAGACTGTAGTCGAAGGCGGCGAACCGGCCCAGCTCAACGATCTGCCGGACGTCGCGGGGCCGTACCAGGACATCCCGAGATGGGGATCTGGCCCCGGAGTTGAGTCGCATGAAGGCTCGGGAGATGCCAAAGACCTCTTCGCCCTGGCCATCCCTTTCCACAGCGCCCACGATGCTCTGGTGCCCGCGTTTGTCCGCACCTCCGACTCGCCCACTGACGCGGTCGCCGATAACCAGGCAACCGCCGTCGAAGGTTTCCGGTTGGCCCGCGACCCGGACAACCACTCGGTGGCCTGGATTGAACAGTCCTTTTCCACTTCCGCGACCGTGCGCTCCTGCGTCGTAGAGCTGCCCGGCCCTCACGGCTTCGGCGCGGCTCCGCCCGCCGCGGCCACCTTGCAGGTCCTGGGGGACGACGGCGACTACGTCACCGTCTGCACGCTGCCGGCCACACAATGCCCATCGCGGACCATGTCTTTCCCAGCGGTGACCGGGACACACTTCCGATTACTGCTGCAGGCGGAAGGGATATCTGCCGTCCTCGAAGCGTTCGAGAAAGGGGTGGTGCCACCACCGGTATTTAGGCCGCTCAGCGAGTACGCCGTCAGTAGATTCGCCCTTTATGAATCCGGCATGCCCGCGCACCGCGAAGCCAAGAGTGGTTTCGCCACCGCACTCGACTACGACCACCTTGATACAGACCCAGGCGCAGCATTCGCAGCAGTACCGCTGGAAAGCATCCTCAACGTCAGCAGTCAGCTTTCACAGGGAAGGCTCACCAACCCGCTTCCCGAGGGAACCTGGCGAATCATCCGGTTCGGATCTTCCCTTACCGGACAGACCAACGGCCCCGCGCTCCCGGAAGCAACGGGACTCGAAGTAGACAAACTCGATAGCGAAAGAGTCCGCCGCTACATCTCAACCCACCTGGCGCAGTTCGGCGACGCGCCGTTAGACGGCCTGCTCAGCGACAGCATTGAGGCCGGGATGCAGAACATCACGGATCACCTTGACGCCGGCTTCCTCCGGCTCCGTGGGTACGACATGATCCCGTGGATGCTCACCACAGCCGGGTTCCTGGTGGAGGGCGCTTACTCCAGCGATCTCTTCCTGGCCGATTTTCGTCGCACACTCGCTGAAGTCTTCGCAGAGTCCTACTACGGCACCCTGTCCGAGCAAGCACATCAGCGTGGCGCTATCTACTACGCCGAGGCCTTGGAAGACCGCAGACCGCAGCTCGGTGACGATCTGGCCATGCGCTCGCATGCAGACGTGCCCATGGGGGCCATGTGGACTTTCAGCTCCGAGGCGGGGCCCACCCCCACCTACGTCGCGGACCTGAAAGGCGCATCATCGGTGGCACATGTCTACGGGCGCAGCCATACCGGCTCCGAAGCCTTCACCTCAGGACGAAACCCCTGGAGTGATTCGCCGAAGTCCCTGAAGCACGTCGCTGACCTCCAGTTGGCACTCGGTGTCACACGCTTCTGCATCCATACTTCGCCGCACCAACCCACCCAGGTGCCACCACCCGGAATCGCACTCGCACCCTCGCTGGGCCAAACCTTTACCCGCAACGAAACCTTGGCGTCCACTGCCAAGCCGTGGGTGGACTATTTAGCCCGATGCTCGCATCTTCTTTCCCTTGGCCGTCCAGCGGTGGATATCGCCTACTTCATAGGTGAAGAAGCTCCGGTCACCGCCCTTTTCGGCAACGCTCTCAACCACGACGTTCCAGCTGACTACGATTACGACTACATCGGACCAGACGCTTTGAGCGACGTTCTGACCGCTCAGGCGGGGGAGCTGCGCGCAGGCGCCTCCCGATACAAACTGCTCTACCTGGGCGGTGCCAGTCACAGGATGAGCACACGAGCGCTCAAGGCCATCCTGAAACTGGTGCAGGATGGCGGGACCGTAGTGGGGGTTCGTCCTGAGTCAAAGCGCTCCTTGTCTGACGAGGACACCGAGCATGAACGTTTGTGCAACCTCGTTTGGGACAGCCCGAATAGCGGAAGGGTTTTTGCCACCAAAGATCTGGCCTCCGTGCTGCGGGAGCATTTCCCTCCTTCTGTGCTCGTGGGGGACTCCCGAGTACGGCGGATCGCCCGGTGGGTGGACGACGATCAGCCGCTGCTTTTCATTGCCAACCCTGTCAACGACGAGCTGCGCACCTCCGTGGCGTTGCCGGACATGGACGGCGGGTTCGTTGCCTGGGATCCGGTGACACTACAACAACACGCCCTCTCGCCCGCGGATGGAAAAGGAGTCTTCGATGTGCGGCTACCCCCTTACGGTTCCCTCTTCATCCTCAGGGGCGAAGCGGATCCACGTCCCGAAAAGGAGCGGGTTGCCGAAGCGGATGGTGAATGGACACTCACCATTCCCGGCTCTGATCCGGTGCAGCTAACGCACGCCACTTATTGGACCGATTCCCGAATCGGGGCGGAGCACTTCTCCGGAACGGCCACGTACGTGGTTGAGTTCCAGCTTGACGGCCCCGAATTCCCTCACGCAGTCCAATTCGCTGATGTTGCTGACGTCGCAAGGGTCATCGTCAACGGCGAGGAGGCAGGAATTCTCTGGACTGCTCCATACCGGGTGTCCACCGAAGCGCTGAGGCCCGGGACGAACCGGATCGAAATCAGGGTCACAAACCCGTGGCGGAACCGGCTGATTGCAGAAGCCCGCAGTAGCTCCGGGACGCTCTTCCCACCTATGACCAGAGTGTTCAACGATCAAGCCGAAATCCTGCCGGCTGGTTTGCTGGGTCCACTGAGCCTGGTCTACAACCACCGCCCGTAATCTCCACTAGTGAAAAGACTGTATGAATGGCACACCAAACGACACCACCTGCTGTGGGCCTGGAGGGTCACCGCCGGTCCGATCTCGGCGATGGAACGTACCTGAACCCGGTGTTCGCGGGGGACCACCCCGATCCGGCCATCCTGCGTGACGGGGACGACTACTACCTGACCTTCTCGTCGTTTGAGTCCACTCCAGGACTCATCATCTGGCACTCACGGGATCTCTTGAACTGGCAACCGCTCGGCCCTGCCCTTCCCACGCCCATCGGCTGCGTGTTTGCGGTAGACATGTGCAAAGTGGACGGCCGGTACTTCATCTACATACCGATCATTCCCACCGCCATCTCACCGGACCCAACCGCGCCGGTACTGACCTATGTCATCCACGCCGAGAACATGGCGGGACCTTGGAGCGAGCCGATCAACCTGGGAATCGAAGGGCACATCGATCCAGGACACGTGGTGGGAGAGGACGGCAACCGCTACCTGTTCCTCAGTGGAATCAGCCGAGTCCGGCTCACAGACGACGGACTAGCTACAAGCGGACCACTGGAGCACGCTTACGACGGCTGGCGCTACCCTGAGGACTGGGTGGTTGAAGCCTACGCGCTGGAGGGGCCCAAGCTCACCCGCCGGGGCGAATGGTTTTATCTCACGACGGCGGTGGGCGGCACCTCCGGTCCGCCCACCGGGCACATGGTCACCGTCGCCCGCTCCCGTTCCGTTCATGGCCCGTGGGAGGACTGCCCCCGCAATCCCATCATCAGGACATGGGACGCGATTGAGCCTTGGTGGAGCAAGGGCCACGCCACCTTGTTCGAGGGCCCTAACGGTCAATGGTGGAGCATCTATCACGGCTACGAGAACGGGTTCGTCACGCTCGGCCGACAAACGCTCTTGGAACCCATCGAATGGGACGAAGACGGATGGCCGAGGGCAGGCGGGGGAGACCTTTCCGTGCCGCTCCCGGCCCCCCTGCCCGGCGCCTCGCTGGCAGTCGATCAGCCCCATGGATCGCCGTTATCCGATGATTTTTCCACCGAGCGCTGGGGGACTCAATGGTCGTTTCAGGCACCGTCCAAAGACGAGTATCTTCGGGCGTCCTTTGACGCCGGGCTGGTTCTGCAAGCCCGTGGATCGGGCCCTTCGGACAGCTCGGCGTTAACGTGTATCGTCGGCGATCGGCGTTACGAGGTCACGGTGGAGATGGAAGTCAGCGACGGCGCCCAGGGCGGGCTGCTGCTGTATTACAGCGACCGCCTGTTCTGCGGCATGGGCCACGACGGCGGTCATATGACCAGCTACCGCGCCGGCAGGGCCATTCCATACTGGCGTGAGCCCGCGCCCGCCTCCGTGAAAATGTACCTGCGAATTGTCAACGACAACCACATTGTCACCCAGTACTACAGCCTGAACGGAAGCGACTGGACCAGACATGGACTCCGTTTCAACGTGGAGGGCTACAACACGAATACCGCCGACGAGCTCCTCAGCCTGCGCCCGGCACTGTTTGCCGCCGGTGAGGGCGAGGTGCGGTTCAGGAACTTCACGTATCGTGCCTTTATGGACTCAACATCCTCCATCGCTCGGGACGGATCAAAGATGCCCAGCGCCGAAGAATCTGTTCGACCGGGTTCTTCCGCAAACTGCGATGAGTGATTCCCTAAAACGTGCACCCTTGGCGGGCCGATAATCCGGCCGGCCAAGGGTGGCATTAGCCGCGCCGGCCCATGTTCCCCCGCTTCACACCAGCGTTTCCGAAGCAAGCTGCGCTAAGCGGCCTCCCGTGCTCGAGGAGTACATGACGTTTACGCAGGGCCCGACAACTTCGTGATCAGTTCCTGACTGATCACGAATGACAGCCGTCACTCCTGGCGGGAGATCGTAGGACATTCTAAGTTCGTCGTCTGTCGGGTCCCACCGCAGCGCGATGCGACCTTGCGGGGCCCCTACGCCCTCCGGCGGGTCAGCACCCCCCACACTGAAATCGCCGACGGTACCCGACTACTCGCACCTCGACGTCGTAAGGGGTTGTCCTAGCCATGGCGGCCAATTCGTCACGGCCGAACCGCCCGCTTCGACTCAGCTCGGGCCGCCGTGAGTTGACCATCGCCGCGATGAAAGATCCGCGGACCGGCTGTCACGACAACAGCGACGGCGGTTGGTCCTCCGTGTTGCCAGCTAACGCATGGCGTCGGAGACCGACTTCGCACCGCTGTGGCCCGACTGCCCGCCGTCCACGGGAATCTCGGCACCCGTTACGTAGGACGACAGTGGGCTGAGTAGGAACAGCACGACGCCGGCTACTTCGTCCACGGTGCCTGTGCGACCTAACGGGGTTTCGGCCAGCGTGGCCGTTCGAAATTCCGGTTTGGCCCCCGCTGTCATGGGAGTCTCGATAAAGCCTGGGTGTACCGTGTTGACACGGATACCACGTGGACCAAGTTCCATGGCCGCCACGTGCGATAGTCCCCGAAGGGCCCATTTGCTGGCGGTGTATGCCACCGGATAGTGTGCCGTTACGCCCGCCACGGAGCCTACGTTGACAATGGCTGAGCCATGGCCCATGAGCGGAGAGAGAGCTTGGATGCCAAGCAGGGCTCCGGCAACATTTACTTCGTAAACGCGCTGAAGGTCAGCCACCGAGACATCCAGCAGCCTGCTGCGCTGGGTGATACCCGCATTGTTCACCATTCCGTGTACCGACCACCCTTCGGACCGGATCCATGCAGCGAGACTTGACCAGCCCAGGGGATCACTGACGTCCAACTGCCGGTAGATGAGAGCGTGGGTCACAGTCTCCGCGACGTCGGCCAGCTGAGACGGTATTTCTGCCGCCAAATCGGTAGCGATGACACGGGCTCCTGCCTGCGCCAGGAACGTTGCCTCGGCGGCGCCCTGCCCTTGGCCAGCGCCGGTGACCACAACTGTCCGGCCCTCGAGCTGAAGGGACATCACCTCTAGCTCCCAGAGCTGTAGGCAGCGGCAACCCGGTTGCGAGGACGGTCTTTCGCAGCTATCCGGGTCACGGCATGCCGTCGATTGCCTACGGTATTTTCGATACTTCCGATTCCTTCCACGGTCATCCGGACAACGTCTCCGGTTTTCAGCGGCTGGGGAGTCTTGGACCCGTTACGTCCCCAGAGTTCAGCGAGGCAGCCGCTGCCGCAGGTTCCGGACCCGAGAACGTCGCCGGGCCGCACCACTGAGTCCTGTGATGCATAAGCGACGAGCTCTGCAAACGGCCAGCCCATGTTGGACAGCAAATCCTGGCCAATCTGTTCGCCATTGACCTCAACGGCCATGGAGATCGGCAGGAAGCCTTCGTCGTCATGGAGGTGTTCGAACTCGTCGGCAGTGACGATCCAGGGTCCGAGGGTATTTGCGAAGTCCTTGCCTTTGCAGGGGCCCAGGCTGACCTTCATTTCACGACGCTGGAGATCCCTCGCCGACCAATCGTTGAGGACCGTGTAACCGAAGATGTGCCGGTGGGCATCTGCCGCTGACAGGTTGCTGCCGTCGCTGCCCGGTACATGTCCGACGACGGCGGCTACTTCGGTTTCGAAGTCCAGTTCGCTGCAACCCGCCGGAATGCCGATCACCTCGCCTGTGCCTGTCACCGTGTGGGGGTTGGTGAAGTAGAACGTGGGTGCCTCGTACCATTCGGCCACCACGCCCGCTACGCCGTCGATGCTTTTCCGGACCCCCTCCACGTGTTCCTCGAAGGCCACGAAGTCCCGGATGGTGGCCGGTTCCAGCGGTGCCAGCAACTGTACGTCCACGAGGGCGACGGAAGGTGCGCCGCGAAGAGTTTCCGCGGCGATCTCCAGCGTTCTTGCCAAACCGGCACCTAACAAGTCGTTAACGGTTTGTCCCTCCGGCAACCCGAAGCAACTGCCGTCATCCACGAACCCAGCGTGAGTGCCGCCGTCGTAAGTCCAACGGGCGATCTTGACCATGTGTTCTTCCTTAGGCTGTGGGGCGGGCGGCGAGAGCTGCGGAGGCAGTGATGCCGAGGGCCACGGCATTGCCGGCAAGAACTCTGGCGGCGTCGGCCGTGGGGAGCCCGGCTGCGTGGACTTCCTCAACAGGATCCCCGGCGCCCATGTCGAATGGGTAATCCGAGCCGAGCAGTACTTGCCCGGGCCCTGCCACCTCAACGAGGGCGCGCAGCTCGCGGGGGCTATGCACCAGGGAATCGAAGAAGATCCTCTGAAGATACGTCGACGGCGGTTCGGCGCACCGCTGCGCCTCGGGGCGGACCTTCCAAGCGTGGTCCGATCGGCCAATGGTGGTGGGCAGGTAACCACCTCCGTGCGCGGCGAGGATCTTGAGGTCCGGGTGCCTGTCCAGGACTCCGCTGAAAATCACGTGGGACAGCGCGACGGCGTTCTCTGCGGGCTGGGAGACGGTGTTGGCCAGGTAGAAGCGGTCCAGTCGTTCGTCCAGGGAGCAGCCGAACGGGTGCAGGAATACGATCGCGCCCAGCTCCACAGCCCGGCTCCAGAAAGCTTCCAGCCGTGGATCGGAGAGTTCAACGGTGCTGTGTTCAGGGTCTGCCGGCGTGGCAGCAAAGGAGCCGATCTCCACGCCTAGGAGTCCACACTCGAGTACGRCATGTTCCAGGGCTTCGACCATGTGCTGCGGGTGCTGGAGGGGGACGAGGCCGAGGCCGTTGAGTCGCTCGGGTGCGCGGTCCACGAAACTGCGAACCGCCTCATTGGCTTGCTTGGCGAGCTCCAAGGACAGCCTTTCGCCGGCAAAGTAATAGAAGTGCGACGGCGAGGGCGAGACCAGCTGCACGTCCACTCCTTGGGCGTCCATGTCCGCCAGGCGACGCTTCAGGTCGGTGAGCTGTGGCCAGCGTTCTTTGATCATGCGGCCGGACTTGGCCATGGATTCCGGGCCGTTTCGCTTAACTTCCAGTGCCTGGAGGTCGCTGAATCCTTTCGGGTCTTCCTCGGCTACCAACTGCTGGAGAGCAGGTATCAGGACGTGCGCGTGGACATCCACTGTGGGGTGTTGATTGCTGGCGGAGTTGTTCATGCGGGTTCCTTGAGCATGGTGGAGAGCGAGTYCATGAGGCCGGGGACGTCTGCATCGCGGACGCCGTCCAGCATCCACTGGCCTAGCTGGACGGACGCTGTCACCACCGCAGTTGCCCTGTCCAGGCGACGGTCCTCGAATTCCTTCCAGAGTGTCTCGGTGACGTGGTCTGCGGCGATCAACAGCTCCGCAAGTACCGAGGCGTCTTCCAACGCCATGGCTGCACCCTGGGCGACAGTGGGCGGACAACTGTGTGCTGCATCGCCGATGATCACAGTGCGTCCACGGTTCCAAGGACCCTCCACGAGGTGCGAGGTGAACCACGTGTAGTTGATTCGGGCGCCATGGTCCAGGCTTGAGCGGATCTCGTTCCACGGGCCGCCGTAGGCGGCGGCGAGTTCGGCCATCACCTTGGGACCGTCTTCCTGCTTGCGTTCCTGGGCCTTCTCCACGAGGTAGGCGTAGATGGTGTCAGGTCCGGTGGGGCAGTAGCCGGCGATGAAACACGGCCCCCCGTAGGTGAGGTCGGTCCGGACCACTTCCTCAGGCCGTTCGACGAAGGCCCGCCAGATGCCCATGCCGGTTGGTTTGGGTTCGACGTCGATGCCGATAGCCTTGCGGACAGCGGAGTGGAGTCCATCGGCGCCGATCAGGAGGTCATAGTCCGAGGTACTGCTATCGTTGGTGCGGACGGTGACGCGGCCGCCGTCGTCCGTTATATCGGTGACTGTTTTGCCATAACTGATCCGGGCGCCGGCTTGCAGAGTCCGGTCCCGGAGGATGGCGGTCAAGTCCGGCCGGTACATTCCGAGTGTTGCCGGAAGGTCGTCGCCACCGGTTTTGATGTCCTCGAGGACAGCCAAGACGGTCCCATCGGGATTGGGAGCCCGAAGTCCGAGCGTGCTGAAGCCGTAGCCCTTTGCTTTCACCTGCTCCCAGACGCCGAGTTCGCGCAGAATCCTCAGGGCATTGCCCTGCAAGGTGATGCCCGAACCCAGCGTCTGCGGCTCGGCGGCCTTCTCCAGAATCTCGACGTCGACTCCCGCGTCGGCGAGGAGGATGGCGGCGGTCAGTCCCGCAGCTCCCGCTCCGACGATTCCGACCTTTTGTACTGCTGCCATCTTTGACTCCTTTGTGGTGACGGCGTTACTGCCTATTGTGCTGTGTTTTGCAGGGACTGCTATCGAACAGCGATGGGATTGACCGGTGAGCCGACAGCCCCGGTGATGGGGAGTGGCGCTGCCGTGAGCATGAAGTCGTACTTGCCGTCGGCAGCACATGCTGCGGCCAATGCATCCGGATCCCACATTTCACCCAGGAACAATCCGAGGTTGGGAATGGCGATCTGGTGCAGCGGCTGGAAAGCACCTTCAAACTCGTTGGGTCGGACTTCGAATCCCCAGGTGTCCGTGGCGATCCCCGCAATCTCCGAGGCGTGTAACCAGGCCGCAGTGCTGAAGGACAACCCGGGAGCGGACCCTCCAGCATAGTCACCCCAGCCTTCACGGCGGACCCGGGTGTACTGCCCGGTTCGGATTACCAGAATGTCTCCGCGGCGAACAGCGGAGCTGGTGCCCTGACGTTCGATCGTGCTCTCCAAGTGCTCCGGGGTGATCGCGAAGCCATCGGGTAGTTCCCCATCTACGCCTAGGGCCCGGCCAACGTCCAGCAGCACGCCGCGGGTGACGATCTTCGACGCGGCGGTTTCAATCCCGGTGACAAGGTCGCCCTCGGAGGTGACGACATCGCCTGCGGCTCTGCCGTTCCATGCCTTACCCCGATCGAAGATATGCCCAAGCCCATCCCACTGCGTAGAGCACTGCAGCGGCATGGCGATCACGTCATCAGCCCCGCCGAAACCATGCGGGAACCCCTGGTTGCCCCGCTCCGCATCAACGCCGGTGTCGGTCATGGTGTGGACGGGGTTGGTGCGGCGGCGCCATCCCTTTTGTGGGCCGTTGGTATCGAAGGGCTGGGACAAGGAGAAGGCCTCCCCGGTGGTGACCAGCGCTGCGGCTTCGACGCGTTTCGCGGCATCGATGAAGTTGAGCGTTCCGAGAACGTCGTCTTCGCCCCAGCGGCCCCAGTTGTTGAACTGCCCCGCAGCCGCAGCAATGCTGGCCAGCGGGTCGGAGCGCTGGATCAGGGAAGCTTTAGCTGCTTCAGTGGTCACTGTTCGTCCTTGCAGTGGATGAGTTGGCTGCCCAATCCGGTGATGGTGCCTTCCATGACATCGCCATCCTGGAGGAGCCGTCCCCAGTGCTGGCCGTTCCCTGCGGGGCTG
Source organism: Paenarthrobacter sp. TAF1 (assembly GCF_052113825.1). Classification (NCBI taxonomy): domain Bacteria; kingdom Bacillati; phylum Actinomycetota; class Actinomycetes; order Micrococcales; family Micrococcaceae; genus Paenarthrobacter; species Paenarthrobacter sp. TAF1. The sequence goes on along the minus strand of NZ_JBFRDO010000022.1, from coordinate 14,882 downwards.
CCGGTCAGGACCAGGTCTCCGGGTCGCAAGGGCATGATCTGCGATGCTTCACTGACAAGCTTGGCGACACCGAAGATCATGTCCTGAGTCGATTCGTCCTGCATGGCCTTGCCATTGAGCTTCAGCGTGACCTGGACATCCTGCGGGTCACCGAAGAACTTGGCCGGCACCAGCAGGGGACCGGTGGGCAGGAAGCCCGGCGCGTTCTTGGCGCGGTACCAGTCCGAACCGATGGCGGGCATGTCCTTGCGGAAGACGTACTCGCGCGTGGTGATGTCGTTGACCATGGTGTAGCCGAAGACGTACTCGAGGGCTTCTTCCGGGGTTACCCGGAACGCTTCCTTACCGATCACAGCAGCGAGTTCCAGTTCCCAGTCGTGGGACTTGGAGTACCCCGGCAGGATGAGGTCGTCCGTGGCTGAAGCAATCGCCGTCGGGAGGCCGATGAAGAAGTACGGCGTTCCCTGGCCAGCGCGCTCATCCATCATGGCGGCTGTCTTGGCGCGCACCTCTTCGGCATCCTGGCCGGCTTCCCGGTGGGCCACGGCCAGATCGATCACGTGCTTGCGGTAGTTGGCGCCGGTCTGCAGGACCTGCGCCGGTTCAACCGGGGCAAGGACCTCGACGGTGGACAGCGCCAGTCCGGCTTCCGTACCGGCCGAGGATGCAAGCTGGTCAAGCTCGCCTTCAGTGGTTGCCCAGTGCTGGATCAAGGAATTGATGTCCCCGTCCAGGGGCAGGACCCGTTCGCCCACCAGCAGGCCGACCTTCGCTTTAGTGTCACCGGGTTCCTGAAAGCGGATCAGCGAATAGTTCTGCTGCGTCATTAGCCCCGGCCCTGCTTCGCGTAGGGGTTCAGGAGGGCTTCCTTCATTTCAGCGGAGGCGCCTTCTTCCGTGGCGGTGAAGCCCTCGGCCGGAGGGAAGGATTCTGTCATGGAGTGCGGCATCGCACCATTCTTGTAGAAGTTGTTGGAACCTTCCGAGGGCTTCCAGGTGTTGGCGTCCCAGTCCGGGACGTAGTTGCGGTAGCCGCCGGAGTTGAGCTCGACGCGGAGACCGGAGGGGTCGCGGAAGTAAAGGAAGTTCTGTTCGCCGACGCCGTGGATGGAGGGGCCGTATTCCATGGGGGTGCCGTTTTCCATCATGACGTCGGCGGTGCGGAGCAGGTCTTCGGTGGCGTCCACCCAGAAGGCGATGTGGTTGACGCGGCCGGCGCGCTTGGAGGTGTCCAGGACGACGCCGAGGTCGTGGGACTTCTCGTTGGTGGTCAGTACTGAGAAGACGGTGATGGGTGCTTCGTCCAGGTCGACGAAGGCCATGACACGGAAGCCCAGGGCCTCGTTGTACCACTTGGCAAAGCCGCGGACGTCTGAGGAAGCGACCGTGACGTGGTCCAGGAAGCGCGGCGCGGCCGCGTGGCTGCTACGGCGTTCGGGACGATCGGGGTACGTGGATTCGAAGCCGGGCCCGGCGACGAACTTCTCCACGTCATAGAACAGGCGCATATGGTGGCCGTAAGGGCCGGTGAACTCGTAGGCCTTGCCGAAGCCGTGACCTCCCGCCGTCCAGGTCCCCTGCACGCCGGTCGCTTCAACACGGGCGGCCGCGGCTTCCAGCGCGGACTGGGAGTTGGTGCGCCACGCCATCCGCCCCAAGGATGCCTCGGGTCCTTCCGTGATGACCAGGCTGTAGCGGTAGTAGTCGCCCCAGCACCGCAAATACACGTTGCCATCCACGCGGTCAATGATGCGCATGCCGAACTTTTCCTCGTAGAACCGTGCCGAGGCTTCGACGTCCGGAGCGGTGATCTCGAGGTGGGCAAGATGGGAGAGGGGAGTTTCCACGATGAATTCCTTCTAAGTGCTGATGTCTCGGACAGATCTCTGCAGGTCCTGTAATAACCATGAGTCACGTCACGTATTTGGGGAAGAAACGATTTTTGATAGAGCATATTCATTGGATGAATACCCCATCGTCACTGGAGCGGTGACGTCACAGCCTTGGAGGTTTCGGGACCGCCTTAGTAAATTCGGCCTTGATGTCCCGTGAGTCTCCAGCTGTTCAACCACCACACCCCTAACACGCCTCGCAAAGTGATTTCTGACAGAGCAACTGCGTACCCGACGCCCACATTAATTTCGCTGGAGCATGTTTTGGCGGGTTTTGTACACGGTGTCTTTGTGGTGTTCCAGCCTGCGATGGGTCAGTCTGGCGAAGCGGTAGCCGAGGTCGGTTATCGAGTGCGAGTTTGAGGTAACGGTGTGCTTTGGATCCTCGGCCCTCCCGCCAGTTGATGTGGCCGATCGTGGTGAGGATGGCCGCTGCGTGTTGTGGGCTGGTTCTGGTGTATGCGTGGAGGAGGAGCTGATGGGCCCATTCGACGCGTGACCACTTCGGCCCAGACTCGGTTAGGGCGAAGAGTATGTGTTGGGGTGGTTCCTCGATGCCGGGGATGTCGGGGATGAGTTGGTCACGGATATGGGGGAATTGGAAGTTCGCGATGAGGGCGATGGTGTCCTCGTCGGTGGGATAGTTGTTGTTGGCCAGCATGGCAGTCCAAAGCTGATGTGCTTGTCGAAGTGCTTTCTCGGGGTTGAGCGCCGTGATGGTGGACATATGGCTTGCGACGGCGACCGCGGCCTCTGTTTGCTGCCTCCGCGGTGGCAGGGTGATCTGGCTGCTGGGGGCGATCATGCTGCCGCGGTAGATGAATTCGGCGTTGACTTGGCTGTTATTCGGTGGAGCTGAGGCAGGGTGATGTCTCGGCCGGGATCGGTGTCGTAAGGGGAGTAGGTCTGCTCGCCTACGAAGATGCCGTCGCGTATGGTGACCGCATTCTCAGCCAGAACGGCGGTGTGCGCGGCGATCGTGGCCGCGTGGGGCTTTGGTTGCCCCGGATCGCGGCGTTCCGTTGCATAGAGGGCGAAGTCGTTGGTCAGGTAGCTGGCGACAGTCCGTGCGAACAGGATTTCGTGGCCCGGATGACGGGGAAGATCGACGCGGAGTGTGGCTCCAACTTGGTTGTTGTCGAGGGTGATGCAGACGAGGCTTTCCTCTGGCCAGAAGCCGAGAGTGTGGCCGATGAAGCTGAGCAGGTCTGCGGGATTTTTGATGGTTAGCGCGTTCATGGTTCCGTTCCTTTGCTCTTGTCCGTTCTTCTTGTGCTCGCTGGGCTTCTGGGTCGTTTTGGGGCCTGTGCGCGGGGTTAGGGACTGGAGTGCAACTAGGGGACCGAGGCTGGGCGGTTTCTAACCAACGTCGCAACAGGTGTTATTTGAACCTAGCAGTCCAGTTGGTGGTTCGAAGGCCAGTTCGACTCAAGGGAAGCTAATCTTCGAAATGCAGGGGCGTCCTGGCCCGGCCGCCGAAGCTGCCCAGGATGCCCTCGGCGATGGTGCGGACTTTTTCGTTTCTGTGGCTGGAAGCTTCTCTCAGAAGCTTGAAGGCTTCCTCATGGGTGCAGCGGTTCTGCGCCATGATCACCCCGCAGGCCAGGTCGATGGTGGTCCTGGATGCCATGGCGGCTCTGAGGTCCGCGTTTAGTAGTTCCACAGCCTCGATTCGGATGGCCAGCCGCAGCGTGCTGCCGGCAACGTCCGCGAAGCCAGCGGCGACCTCAATAACGTCCTCGGTAAATAGTCCGGGGACCGGGGCGAAAAAGTTCAGCACCGCCTCTGATGTCTCTCCCAAATCCATGGGCACGCCGAGTGCGCTGCGGCACCCGTGTGCGAGGAGCGCGGAGCTGTACCTTGGCCATGATGTATCCGTTGCAACGTCATCCAGAAGCACAGGACGCCCCACCTCCAATGCCTCCAGGCATGGCCCCTGCCCCAGGGCCTGTTCCACCTTGTCCAGCAGCACGGCTTTGTCACTGCTTCCGGCGATGGTCTCGGTTCGCTTGCGCCGGCGCAACGTCAGCGCACAATCAATGTCCGTCCCGGCCGCTTGCCCCACGGCGTTCGAAGCGAAAACCGTCACACCCTGCAGTATCCCGCTGATGTCCGCTGTGTTCGTCACCAGCTCGTGCAGGCCAAGGATGTGCTCGGCTTGTACTAGAGGTTCCATACATTGATTTTAGGAACCCGCGGGGCCTTTCGCATTAGCTTTTTACGCGACCTTGTCGAGGAAAAAAGGTGTAGTAAGTAAACTGATCAGTGAGCCGCTCACGTCCGTCAACAATACTGGGGATACGGCCATGGAAGACCCACGGCAGACAGCCCGTCAGCTCATAGCCCACCATGAAATCACGCTTGAGCGCCTATGGCTTAGGTACTGGGCGGAAGGCGGAGACGCGTCGGTGTCCGAATTCGAGGCCTACCTCTATGGGGCACTGCGCCTGCCCCCATTTGATCTCCGGGTCCTCACGTGGGCAATGGAAGACCCCGGCACAAGCCGAGCCCGCTGACGACTGCTCCCGCCTGGTCTTAGCCCTGTTGATGCGTGCTGCCACGCAGGAGATCCTCCAGTTCAGCATCGCAGGCGTCATTGAAAGGGGCGATATGAATCTGAGATCGAGCCGGTATGAGCTGCAGGAACGGCAGAACAACTTCCTCCTGACCGCAGAAAGAAGGAGTTGTTCCCCACGGCCCCTCAACCGAAAGTCTGCTCTGAAGCATGCCCTATTTTCTCATCACCCCACACGCCACGGAAGGGATCGGGACGACATTCCCTCTCTCGATTCGCTGCTTCCGGGCGTCATGAGGACCCCCACCGCGCGGCAAAGCCGTCTTAGCATCGCGGGTTCCGCTAATGTTCAGTCGCAGCACCAACATGACGCCCGAAACATGCCCTCGCCGTTCCCCCATCGAGGACAGCCCGTGGCCTGCTGTTGATCTCATCGGCGACGAGAAAAACCTCCCCGGCTTCTAACAGGCTCAGGTCGGCTCCCTTCAGGAAGTACTGGCGCAGCAGTCCGTTCGCGTTCGAGGCCCGCTGCCATGGACTCGCGGGATCACGGAAATATACAAGTATGCCCAACACTGCAGTGACGTCTGCTTTGCCATCTTCGAGCCCCGGTCCCAAGTCAACGTCCTACGCATGGTGGCCGGTAACACCCCGAGAGCTTCGATGAGCTGGTCCCGCATATTCTCTGAACGATTCCCGACCGGAGCGGAAACGCAATCAGGAAGCGCGACGTCCGCTCTACCAGGGTGACAATGGCAGATCGATTCGCCCTGCCCATGATGTGATCACCCTCCTTACGGTGTTGTTGTGGGCGATTTCGGAGCTGTCGTAGTGCTTGGAGCGATGGCATTGGGCCAGGAGAGGGCGATTTTGGCCGGCCAGGGGAAACGGAAATCATCACTCGATACGAAGGGACTGGAAAGAAGTTTAAGGGCCCTTCCCGGTTGAGAAGGGCCCTTAATGCGCACAGCTGCTAGCTTTCTCGTTGGTGCGGAACTGTGCTACTTGGCTGCGGCCAGGTGTGAGGGTAATCCCGGAGATTTGTTGTTCTGGCTGTTGGACCTTACCGTCACTCGCGGGTCGAAGGCGATAGCTCCTGGTTCAACAGCTACTAGTCCGCCGTCGACGGGGATCGTGGCGGCGTTGATGTATGACGCTTGGTCCGATAGCAGCCAGGAGATGAGGGCGGCGACTTCGGACGAGGAGCCGGGGCGTCGGCTGGGAACGAAGGCCGTTGCTAGCTCATAGGCGTCTTCGCGGCTGACGCCGAGTTCGGAACCGAACTCGCTCATTTCCATGTCTGCCATTTCGGTCCGTGTCCACCCTGGGCATACGGAGTTCGCGCGGATGCCGTCCGGCCCGTAATCAATGGCGACGGACTGGATCAGCATTGTCAGGGCTGCTTTGGTGGCGTCGTAGCCAGCGATACCGGCTGTGGCCCGCAGTGCAGCGGCGGAGGCGACGCCGACAATGGATCCTCTGGCGTCCAGAAGGTGCGGCAGGGCAGCCCGGATCAGATAGAACGGCCCTGCCAGATTCGTACTGAGCATGGCATGCCAGTCCTCATCGCTCAGGTCCCCGGCCGCACCTGGGCGGACGATTCCGGCGTTGAGCACTAAACCGTTGAGGGCCCCGAATTTGTCGACGGTCTCGGTGACGAGTCGTTTCATGTCTGCATCCGAGGAAACATCGGCAATTATCGGATGTGATCCTGTGCTGCGGGCTACCTCATTCAGGACATCGGGGCGTCGGCCGCAGATGACTACTTCCCATCCTTGGTCTCGAAGCGTTGCTGCGGTGGCGGCGCCAATGCCCGTACCCCCGCCGCTGACAATAGCTACTGAAGAGTTGTTCATGTGTAATCCTCAAGTGAGGGGCGGCCGTGGGTAGGCCCACTGCCTGCCCACTTAGGCGAAATGGGTGATTCTGGGATTGTCGAGGGCACGGTGACGGTCAGCGTTCATCGTGCCCTCGACGTGTGCAGATCATTGCCTGTGGAACACCGTTTCGCCTTCGAAGACGGTGCGTATCACTTTGGTGGCCCCTATTTTATCGACCGGCACATCAAAGAGATTCCGATCCAGGACGATGAAATCGGCTGTTCTTCCTACTTCAAGGGAACCCTGGTGTTTTTGCTGGTTACCGGCCCGGGCGCCGCTGATGGTCATCGCCTTCCAATGCGACCGGGAGATCGATGGATTCGCTGGCGTGCTGCAGCATGCCTTGAAGTGCCGGGAAGGGGTTGGGATCTGAGGTGATGATCCAGTCCGATCCGACGATCATGTGTACGTCATTCTTGAGCACGGAGTTGAAGTGGTAGTAAATCGGTTAGTCCGTAATCGGGCACGTGCCAGATGGCCGGGGGCTCAGTGTCCTCAGTATTTCTGGGCCTGATGTCGTCTTCAATACCGATGGCCACTATGACCCCGTCTTCGATCAGTAGGGCTCAGCCCAGGGCTGGGCAGGGTTGACCGTGCAAATTTTCCGTTCGTGTACGCAGTACTCACTCTGTGGTCCTTCCAAGCAAATGTGGATCTCTGCCCGCTTGGCGGCTGTCACAGGCAGGAGTTAGACGTTCTCTTTGGCGTAGTCGATGCTGCGTTTGGCCTTACCGAATGCCAGGCCGGCAACGATCAGGATCGGAATGAGGATGAGCAGCCACTTTGCGGCGGCGTTGTCAGGGCCGATGAGTGAGTCGTAGTTCTCGATGGTCACGTATCCGATGTAGGACAGGATCAGGGTGGAGAGCACAGGGGCGATTTTGGTCGCCCAGATGTTGGATGAGTCTTTGGTCCGGACGAAGAACACGACAATTGATATGGACGTCACAATCAGGATGGTGATGAACGCCGCTGTTGCCAGGGCGCTGAACCAAGCGAATACGACGGTGATGGGGTCGGCGCCGAAGAACAGGAAGGCGACAACGACGATGCCTACTGCGATGCCGTTGGTGAGGGCTGCGGGGGCGGGGCTTCCGGCCTTGGTGACTGCGGCGAGTCGGGTGGGCAGGACGCCGGCGCGGCTCAGGGCGAAGAGGTAGCGGGCGAACATGTTCATCAGGCCCAGGAGCATGGCCAGGTAGCTGGTGACGACCAGGACCTGCATGGACATGCTCAGGGCGTCGCCGCCGCTGGCGCTGGCCAGGTTGAAGATGAACCCTGCCGGGTCCTCCGTGGCGGTCTGCTGGATGTTGTCGACGCCGATGGCGCCACCTATAACCCAGATGGAGAGGGTGTAGAAGATGCCAACGAAGGCGATCACGGCGTAGAGGGCCCGCGGGATGGTTTTGCGGGGGTTGACTGCTTCTTCGGAAAACACGACTGTGGCTTCAAAGCTGGTGAAGCACAGGAACGCGAACAGCAAAGCGATGCCAAGGCCCGGGCTGAAGAGGTTTTCCGCAGTGAAACCGGAAACCGAGAAGACCTCGGGGCCTTTGCTGGCTACGAGTGCGATGACCAGGGCTGCGACGACGAGGGTTTCGCCGATGATGAGGACAGCAAGGAGCCGGATGCTTGCGTCGATGCCTCGCATGGTCAGTGCCGTGGTGATGACAAGCAGCACGATGATCCACACGACGGGGGGAACGGCGAGTACTGTGAGGCTCTCAAGCAGTTGCCCGGCGAACACGCCGAACTGTGACCATAGCCCTACTTGCAGGCTCAGGTACATGAGCACTGCTAGTCCGGCACCTGCTGTGGCCCAGGGCGTGCCGAGGCCTTTGGCGATGTAGGCCACGAAGCCGCCCGCGTTGATGACGAATCGGCTCATCCGCAGGTACCCGACCGAGAACAGAGCGATGAGCAGAGCCGCGATGGCGTAAATGAGTGGGGCGGCGCCTCCTACAGAGGCGAAGACAACAGGCCCGGTTCCGACCACGGCCGCCATTGGGGCCGCGGCGGCGATGACGAAGAAGGCGATGGCGAAGACGCCGAGTTTATTGGTGCGAAGGTGACCTGGTTGCGGTGCAGGAGTGTTGGACGGCGTCGTTGCCGGCAACTCGCTGACGTTATCAATCATGGGTTTTCTCTTTCACAAAAGGGCGGCCGTAGCCGTGGCCGGGGGCCTCAGACGAGGAGCCTGGCCTGGAGTTTTTGGCTGAGTGCCGGGGTGATCCCGAGGCCGTCTTCGAGGTAGGAACGGCGTGATCCCCAGGTGTTTTCGACGCTGCGCCAAGCGGCTTCGAGGTAGCTGGGTCGGGCTTCCAGCAGGGGTGTGATGACGGTGCGCAGGTGCTTGTCAATGGGTGGGACATCGCCTGCGGTGTTGCGGATAAGGTACTGGTTTTCCGGCAAGGAGCTCTGGGTGTAGTCATCGCGGATTACGGATTCGGGGACACCCAGTGCGGTCAGGAGAACGGCTATGGCCCAGCCGGTCCTGTCTTTGCCTGCCGAGCAGTGGACGACCACGGGCAGGTCGCCGGTGGCCAGGGAGTTGAGGAAAGTGGCAAATACTGAAGGGTTGCCGGCGATGTCATGCGCGTAGAGGCGGTGCATTGCTTCTTCGGCTTCTTCGGCGGTGAGAGTGTCGGCGAGTTCGGTGAGCCGGCCTTCCCGTACCGCCGACCAGAGAACGGCATCCCTGCCGTCCTTGGATTGAAGGGGCGTCTGGACGCCCTTCCAGGCAGGAACACTGCGGTCTTCGGCGTGCGATTCCCACGGGTTACGCAGATCAATGAAGTGCAGGCCCGCAGCCCGCAGCAGCGCACGGTCCTGGCTCGTCGCGGAACCGAAATGTCCGCTCCTGTACACAAGTCCTTCAGCGAGACGGGATCCTCCGCGGACATGCAGACCACCGATGCTCCGGAAGTTCCGGACGCTCTGCAGGGTCAAGTGTGCACCCGACCCAACTGTGACCTGTTTCATACAGCAAAGCTAAACCCTGAATGTGTCGTTCGGCAATAGAACATGTTAATTCGATGTTAAGCATCTAGTCCAAAGTCTGTGCATACTGTTCAATGTTTCTGGGGGACGAGGTGGGCGCGGTAGGTTTCCGTTAAAGTCTGTACGGACTGTTCACTTTTAGGATTGAGTGTGCAATGATGTGAAGCAGATCACGTTATTACCCAAACTAAGGACAACAAATGAGCGCCGCTGACAAGCCCCTTTCGCTCCGGGAACGGAACCGCATGCGTACCCGTGGAGACATCCTGGACACCGCCGCGRAGCTTCTGGGTTCTGAGGGATACGGCGCTACTGCCCTTGAAGTCCTCAGCCAGAGGGCGGGTATTTCGCGGGGAACCATCTACGCCCACTTCCCAGGTGGGCGCGATGAGATCGTCCGGGAGGTCTATCTCCGGATCGCCGATGGAGTCTATGTGCGGGGTATCAGCCTGCGTGATGCTCTGAGCGATCCCGCGGAGAGGATCACGGCCCTGGCCTTCGCTCTGGTGGAGGCAACGAAGGAGCCGGCAGGCCGGTTCTACGGGGTTATGGGACCGGACCTGGTGTCGGCCCTCTCAGGCGTCCTGGGTTCGACGTCGCGCTCTTTTGAGGAACTGATTGCACGGGATTTGAAGCACGCGCAAGAGGAAGGGACCTTGGACCAGAACGCACCAACCGAGGCCCTGGCCGCAACGATCACCGGGGCAATCCGTGCCGCCGGGGCGACTGCAGCCGGTAAACCGGAGAACGCCGAGCAGGCCGTCGAGGCTGTCCGGCTGCTCATGGATGGACTTCTCGTACGAGCTATTGTCTGACCCGCCACCGGGTCAAAAACACCAACGGAGGAACTTGTGTCTGAACAACATTACGATGTCATCGTCATCGGATTGGGCCCCTGGGGCTCATCGGCGGCATGGCATCTGGCGGCCCGCGGCAAGACCGTGCTCGGCCTGGATCGATTTGCGCCTCCGCACATGCACGGCTCCCACGGTGGAGCTACAAGGCTGGCACGTCAGTCCAGCAGCGCAGGAGCCCAATACACGACCTTCACCAAGCGGACCTTTGAACTGTGGGATGAGCTGGCCGCGAAGACCGGGACCCGGCTGCTGGAGCGCTCGGGAACCGTGTTCGTCGGCGAACCCGGATCAATGTGGTTCGACAAGACCGTCGCTTCACTGGGCTCTTCTGACTTCGAATACGACGTCCTTGACGGCAAGACAGCACGTGAGCGTTTCCCCTGGGCCCGCATCGCCGACGAAGAAGTCGCCGTGTGGGAACCGAACGGTACGGTCGCTCTCGTCCACCCTGCCATTGAGGCACTCCAATCCGAAGCGCGACGACTCGGAGCAACCCTGCGGACAGGGGAGTCCGTTCTGGGGTGGGACGAGACAGCGTTAGGCATCGTTGTGGACACCGAGCGGGGAAAGTACACCGCCGATAAAATTGTCGTGACCGTGGGCGCCCGCGCCAACCACCTGATGCAGCTGGAGCTGCCCTACAAGGTGGACCGTCAGGTGCTGGCCAACTTCCGCCAGGACGGACCGCCGAAGCCGGCCATTTACTTCGCCAAGCCGCCTGGATCGGATGAAGCACCGTCCTACGGTTGCTCGGAACCCAACGGCGAGTGGAAGTTCTCCGTCCCGGGAAAGGGAAACTGGATCGACCCCGAGGATCTCAGTCAGGACCTCCGTCCCGGAGACATCGAACGGATCCAGGACATTCTCCGCGACAGGCTTCCGGAAATTGACCCCAACCCGGTGTCCACCACAGTGTGCATGTGGTCCGAAGTCGAGGACGGCCACTGGGTCATTGGCGAGCACCCACAGTCATCGAATGTGGTTATTGGTACCGGCGACATGGGCCGGGGATTCCGTTATGCAGCGGCTGTCGGTGAAATGTTGGCCGACCATGTTGACGGCGTCTCCCGACCAGAAACCAGCCTGTTCCTGCCTTCGCGGTTCGTCACAGCAAAGGCATGAGAAATGTCATCCGTTGATGTCCTGACCGCACCGTTACAGAGCTTGTGGGAGCTCGTAGAACAGTGCGAACAGTGCAGCCAGGACGGTCCCCGACAACAACACAGTGCACCTGCATTCCAAATTCGAAGGACATCCAACTCTAATGACCATCGTCCCTGATACCGAAATCACCAGCATTGAGGCGGCGCTTTCATCCTCCCCGGAGTGGGGCGGCTGTCATATCACAGCGCGTTCCCTCTCGGGCGGCCAAGCACACAAGAACTACCTGGTGGAAGACGGGCAGCGCCGCTGCGTCGTCAAGCTCTGGAACAACTACTGGGAAACAGTAGGAGTTCTGCCAGCAGCGCAGGTCGTGCTGGAGAACACGAAGATCGCCGCTGACATAGGCGTCGGCGCGCCGGTGATCACCGTCTCCACCGAACCTCTGGCGTTGGCCCTGGACTTCGTCGCCGGCAACCACCCCCAGCTCAACGCTGACGAGGACTCCATCGCCCGGCTCGTCCCCGCGTTGCACCGGCTGCACCATTCAGGCCGCCGCTTCCTCAACGACATCAATCCCTTCGACCAGTCCAAACAAAGGATGGCCGCGGCGGGAAAGCACGGCATCGAACTTCCCCCGGGAGCGACGGCCGTACAAGCGCTGATGGACCGCATCGAGACGGCCCTGGCACTGAATCCAGCCCAGTTCGTACCCTGCCACCTAGATATTTGGGACGCGAACATCATCAAGCAGACCTCCTCGATGACGTACAACATCATCGACTGGGACCTCGCCGGCAACTCAGACCCCTGCTACGAAGTCGGCTTTGTTGCCGCCCAAAACGGGTTCGGACAAGAAAAAGCCCACGCCCTCTTCCAGGCTTACTTCGGCAACGAGGACCCCGTGAAAATCGCCCGCGCACGGCTTTTCATGGCAGTGGCCCACTGGTCCAACAGCGGACTGTGGATCACCGCATTGGGCAACGCCCGACCCAACGACGACGCCGACTACGCAGGGGAACTACGAACCAGCTGGGAAGGGCTGATCACCGAAATCACCTCCCCTGACTTCCCGGAACTGATAAAGACCGCCGCGACACCGGCAGCACTCGTCTAGACAACCAAACACCACCACCCGACGGGCCAATCAGACCGGCTGACTAACCATCAGCCATGACAAGTACGCCCAAAAACCGGAAACATCCAACAGGAGCACCACATGAACGACATCACCGAACAACAAGCACAACAGGTACTCGAAACAGCGCGCGAAGCAGCCCGCTCCTCCGACACCCTGATGAACATCGCCGTCGTGGACGCTGGCGGAAATCTCAAAGCCTTCGCCCGCATGGACGGAGCCTGGCTGGGCAGCATCGACATCGCCATCAAAAAGGCACGCACAGCGCGGTACTTCGACATGCCCACCGGAGACATCGGTGCCATCTCCCAGCCCGGCGGTTCGCTGTTCAACATCGAAGTCTCCAACGGTGGCCTGATCACTTTCCCCGGAGGCATCCCGTTGACCAAGGGCGGTGTCATCATCGGTGCGATCGGCGTCAGCGGCAGCACCGTGGAAAACGACCACCTGGTTGCCACAGCCGGCGTCAACGCCCTCTAGACCGTTGCCGGGTCAGGCCATCGACCGTCCGGCCCGGCAACGCCCCACGTTTCCCGATTCGAATCCGCACCAACGGCCAAGGACAGCAATGACACTCGAAACAGCCACAGAACCGGCCCCCGAGGCCATCCTCCAGGAAAGCCTCATGGAACGCCGCGAACGCACCATCGGGCCTCACTCGCCGTTGTTCTATGCCACGCCCTTGGAAATTGTGGCCGGTGAAGGAGTGTGGGTCGAAGACGCCGCCGGCAAGCGGTACCTGGACGTCTACAACAACGTCCCCCACGTCGGACACTCCAACCCGGACGTCAGGGATGCGATCACCAACCAGCTCCAGAGAATCAATCTTCACACCCGGTACCTCAACTCCGGAGTGGTGGAGTACGCCGAAAAGCTCCTCTCACTTTTCGATCAGCCACTGGAAAGAGTGTTCTTCACCAACAGCGGCTCGGAAGCGAACGAATTGGCCTTGAGGATTGCAAGACAGCACACCGGCAACACAGGCGTCCTTATTTCCGACCACAGCTACCACGGCAACACAACGACCCTGGCCGAGCTGACCACTGGTCTTCACGTCAAGGAACCCCTCGGCGCCAACGTCCGAGCCATCCGCATTCCGGACGCCGCCGGACTCACAGCTGCCAAGCGAAAGCGTGTCCTGACGGAGGCGCTGCGCGAAGTCGACGCAGCAATAGCCTCACTCCAAGCAGAAGGCTACGGCCTCTCCGCCATCCTCTACGACCCGCTGTTCTCCACCGAAGGGCTGCTGAAAACCCCCCAGGRCTATGTTGAAGCGGTCGCCGACCGTGTCCATGCCGCTGGTGGCCTGGTCATCGCCGACGAGGTCCAATCCGGCTTCGGACGCATCGGCACCCACATGTGGGGACACCAAGCTTTCGCGACCACCCCCGACCTGGTCACACTAGGCAAGCCTATGGGCAACGGCTATCCCGTAGGTGGCGTCGTCACCACCTCAGCCCTCCTGGAGGAATTCGGGGAAAACAACACCTACTTCAACACCTTCGCGGGAAGTCCGGTGTCCTCCGCAGCAGGCCTTGCCGTCCTGCGCGTCATGGAAGAACGGGGTCTGCTGGAGAACGCCCACCAGCTGGGTAAATACATCGCTGACGAACTCGCCGCCCTGGCCAAAGGCAACCCCCGGATCAAGAACGTCCGCGGCAGCGGACTCTTCTTCGGTCTGGAGCTGGTGAATCCTGAGGACTCGACACCGGACCCTGTCATCACCAAGGCACTCACTGAAGAACTGCGCACACGCGGGGTTCTTATCGGAAAAATCGGCCGTCACGAAAACGTCCTCAAAATGCGTCCGCCGATGGTCTTCGACCGTGAAAATGCCGAGTACATGATCGAACAGCTTCGCCTGGCCCTGGAAACACTCGAAGGTCGTACCGCATGAGTAGATTCCCCACACCAACGACGTAGCCCGGACCGTTCCGGTCCAGTCCCGCACGTCCTGCCATCGAACAGCAACCACCGAATCAGCTCCACAAATTTTCCAACCAGGAGGAACCATGAACACCAACAGCCTGCTCACCTCGACATCCACACCGACCCGGACCATCCTTGACCCGGCAACCGGTGAAGCTGTCGGTGAAGCACCGGTCCACACCGTCGAGGACCTCGAAGCCGCCATCACCGCCGCCACCGAAGCGCAACCTGCCTGGGCCGCCCTGGGCCACGACGCCAGGTCAGCTGCGCTCATGAAGGCAGCCGACGCCGTCGAAGCCAACGCCGAGGAACTCGCCCAGCTGCTCTCCCGCGAGCAGGGCAAGCCGCTGAACGGCCCGAATGCCCGCTTCGAAGTGGGTGCGTGTGCCGCTTGGCTGCGCGCCACGGCCGCGACGCCGCTGGATCCCGAGACAGTAGTGGACGACGGCGAGACCCGCGCCGAGCTGCACTACCGTCCCATCGGCGTCGTGGGTGCCATTGGCCCGTGGAACTGGCCCATGATGATCACCGTGTGGCAGATCTGGCCCATGATGATCACCGTGTGGCAGAT
>NZ_JBFRDO010000021.1:0-43097 GCF_052113825.1 Paenarthrobacter sp. TAF1 | reverse complement strand
GTGCACCGCCCCGACACGCCGGGCAGCAGTACGAACAGGCATCCCCGCACACACCAAATCAAGAAACTCAGTACGCGCAGCCTTGGGGAACAACTTGACCATAAAACGCTCCATCAATCAGAGCGTTGCAACGACCCTATGACTTTGCCGCGCGAACATTGTCATCAAATGGCATCTCGGCGCGCAACCAAGTGCTTGACCCCGCCCCCAAACCTTCCTAGGGTGTTCTGAGAAAACGTTTTCTTGCTGTTTCCCAAACATTCCCGGAGAGCCCTTAGCCTCCAAGTACTGGGGCACGCCGTTGTGCCCCGGGAAGGATCATCCATGCGATCGACCCGAAGAAAACCGGAAATACGCCAAAGCCTGGGCGGCCTCGCGTTGGCAGCAGTGATCGGGTTGGGCTGTGTTGTGGCCGCAGGCCCGCCGGCCACTGCGGCTCCCGCAGGCAAAGCCGACAGCCCGGCATGTTCCAGCTCCAGCATCCACCTTGATTCAGGCAACGGCAGGGCCCCACAAAACCTCTGTGTCCCGGCGCAAGCCACCGGCAGTGACAAGACGTTGCTGGTGTGGAACAAGCCGGACGTTTACGACGACGTCGTGGACTACCGCGTCTACATGAACAACAGGGCGCTGGGAACCGCGGAGGAGAATGCGCGGATCTTTTCACCGGCCCAGAAATACGTGGACGCGTTCCGGGCCGCCGACAAGGATGGATTCCACGTCCGGACTGTGGCCCACAACTTCACGGTGACCGGCTTGTCGCCGCGCACCAGCTACCAGTTCAGCGTGACCGCTGTGAGGAAAGACGGAACCGAGTCTCCGGCGAGTGGGCCAATCACCGTCACCACCACGCCCGAACGGCACCAAGTCACCATCACCAATCCCGCGTACAAGGCTGTGGGCGATGGAAAGACCCTCAACACCAAGGCAATCCAGAAGGCCATCGATACCTGTAGAACACCGGGCTGCACCGTGGTGGTTCCTGCAGGTACCTTCAAAACGGGGGCACTTTTCCTGCACTCGGACATGACCCTGGAACTCCAGGAGGGCGCACGCCTGCTCGGCTCCGACCAGGCGGAGGACTACCCCTTGGAGAAGGGCTATTACCTCTACCCGGTACCTGAGCCCCTCCCCGCCGAGGCCGAATACCGGAACTACCGTCGGCCGCCGTCGCTCCTTAATGTCCTTCCGGACGACAACGGCCGCTCGACGGCGGGACGCGAACCTGGCGCTGTGGCCAGCAATGTCCGCATCGTCGGTAAAGGCGTGGTGGACGGAAACGGGTGGAAGCGCACTGCCGAGGGGTCGGTAGTGGATGAGGCGGGGAACGAACTTCCGCAATACGCGGCAAGCTCCGCCGGCAAGGTCCTGGACGATGGCTTGTTGGCGGCTGACCAGTTCCGCAGGGCCAAGGAGCGCCCGGAATCCCTCATCGGGGTGATCAACAGGCCGGAAACCCTGGATGACTCCGTACTGTACGGCCAATACCGCTCCAGCTTGATGACCTTCATGGGAGTAAAAAACCTGTACATCGAGGGAGTCACAGCGGACAACCCCGCGTTCCACGGTGTGATGATCCTGGACACGGAAAACAGCACGGTGAACGGAATGCGGCACACCACGTTCAACGCCAACAACGGTGACGGTCTGGAGTTCGGCGGTGCAAACAATGGCATTGTCGTGAACAACTTCTTCGACACCGGAGACGACCAAGTCAACTTTGCGGCCGGGCAGGGCAAATACGGGGCGCAGGGCCGGCCGAGCGAGAACGTCTGGATCTTCAACAATTACATGCGCATGGGCCACGGGGGAGTCGCTGTCGGTTCCAACACGGCAGCCTGGGTGCAGCGGGTCCTCGCTGAGGACAACGTCATGTACAAAGTTGAAACCGGCGGCCTCCGGATGAAAAGTACCTCGGACATGGCCGGAGGCGGCCGGGACTTTCTCTTCCGCGACACCGCGATGGCCTGCATGGGCAGCAGTGCTTTCATCATGTCGCTCAGCTATAACCAGTCACCGTCCGGATATGTCGCCGCTGAATCGGCCACGTTCAAGGACGTGGTGATACGGAACATTTCCGTGGACGGCAACAACTCGCCCACCTGCGGCATGGCTGTATCCGACAGCAAACCGGTGATCGATATCCAGGCAGGGCCGTCCCTCGGCGAAGGAACGGCCACCCTCAGCGCCTTCACTTTCCAGGACGTGGTGTTCCGGAACGCCAACCCCGCCAACATCAAAGGCCTGCGGGACTCCACGTTTGACGGCGTGACGTTCCAGAGCGTGCGGAACAACGCCAATCCCTGGCGCCTGGACCAGTACTCCACGGGAAACACGTTCACGGATGTCCATCCCATGCCGGCGGCCCGGTAGCGCCCGCCGCTGCAGGCGCCAATCCGCCGTCGGGTCGGCATTTGATGACAATCCCGGGCGCAAACATTGCCATCGAATGGCATCCCGGGACAAGGAAAGGCGGCCGTCCCCGGGAAGGGGGCGGCCGCCGTCGTTGTTCTGCCAAGCGGCGTCGAAGGGTTACATCTTCCTTCGCGTAGCGCTGGTTTCGTCCATGACGTCCCTGCCGAGCCATGCACCAAGGCCGATCATGGCAACGCCAAGGATCAGGTGGAGCCAGTTATCGGCCGTGTTGAACGGGACAAAGTTGGCGCCCGTTTCCTGGTTGATGACCAGGCCGTAGATCCAAAGAACGATGTACACAGCACCGCCGCCCAGGAGGAACAGGCGGGCCATGCGGTCGTTCCTTGCCATGGCCAGTCCGGCCGCGCCGAACAGCAGGTGAACGATGTTGTGGAGTATGGACACTTGGAAGACTCCAAGCAGCATGGCGCCGGATTCATGTCCCGCAAAGGTCATGGCGCCGTAATTGGTGGTGATTCCCGGGATGAAGCCCAGGACGCCTACCAGCAGAAATACAATGCCAACGCCCATGGCGGTGTTGCGAAGTGTCAACCCCATCATGTGGTGGTGTTCGGCGGGGTGCGAAGCGGTGGTCATCAGTCCTCCCTTTCACGCGGTTATCCGGCTCTTCTCCTGGAGAGCCGACCTGCGGCAAGGGGTGTCGCCAAACCTTGCCGACGCCGCCATAATACTCCTGAATTGCTCTGGATAGCAGGGGGATGAGCGCAGTTCAGGCGGCGGTTAGCATGGATTCATGAGCCAAGTGCCGAATGGTCGGGTGCACACGATTTTTCATGACGTCCGGGACCTGACGCCCTTCCGGGAAGGGTACGTACGGACGCCGGTGCGCGGACTCGCCGACGGCGTAAATGGAGTCCTTTCCGGTGTCCTCAGCGGCCGGGACCACGCGCGCTTGTCCCTCGTGGGCAGTGTTCCCAGGCTGAAGATGCTGTCCTCCAAGCCCGCGAAGGCCATGCATGAGGCTGTGTTCTCCTCCACCGATCCGGACCGTCTCCTTGCGTTCGCCCGGATGAACCCGGGCTGGGCGGGCTTGTGCCACATCATGGCAGGCCTGCTTGTCTATAAGCACGGCGGGTTCTTGCGGGCGTCGGAACTGCTGCAGCGAGGGTTGACGACCAGGATCGACGACGACGCCAGCCAGTTCTCGGCCATGTACCTTGGTCAGGTGGTCACCCGGGTTGAGGTCGCCGAACGCATCGAGGTGCCGGTGCTGTTCAGCGAAGAGTCGGTGTTCCTGGCGCTGGCCCACTGTCTGCGGGAAATGGGGATGACCGAAGCCGCCCTCGAAGCTGTGGCAGCCTTGCCGCCGTCGTTGCCTTCGGCCTTGGCGCGGTGCACGGCTGCGTTCTCCTTGGAACGCCACCGCGATGTGGTGGTCTGGACAGAGGGACTGCTGAACACGGACGACCTCTCGGCCGCGTTGTTGCTGATCAGGGCGCGTTCCCAGCGGGCGCGGGGCGACTATGAGTCTGCCCAGGCGGCGTTGAGGGAAGTCCTTCGCCGCAGGAAAACCAACTTGGCATTGAAGAATGATGCCCTCACTGACAGGGCCCTCTTGGCGTTGGACCAGGGACGCCGGACGCTGACGCCGTGGTCCCGACGGGCTGCCCCGCCGGCGGAGCTTGAAGCGGTGGAGGTTATCCGCAAGGACGCCGAGATGCGGCGCTTGTGGGAGAACGACTTCAGGCAACTGGGCGGGGAGTAAAAAACCGTTGCACACGAAGGGGTGCAGGCGTATTCTCTTAATCAACCAATTGATTGATCAAGCGATTGGTTGATTATGGAAGGTTTGCTGGTAAATGACACAGGATGCTCCAGGCCAAGACGCCCTGGACAAGGCCTTCATGGCGCTGGCGGATCCGGTCCGGCGGGCCATCGTTGCCCGGCTTTCCCGGGGAGATGCCACTGTCAACGAGCTCGCGGAACCGTTCGCCATTTCCAAGCAGGCGGTTTCCAAGCACATCCAGGTCCTGGAACATGCAGGCCTGGTGACCCGCTCCCGGGATGCCCAGCGCAGGCCCGTCCACCTGGACGCCGCAGCACTGGAACGCCTGACGGCGTGGATTGATCAGTACCGCCTGATCGCCGAGTCCCGCTTCCGGCGGCTCGACCAGCTGCTCGCCACCCACACCTCCCCACAGGAACAAGCAAAGAAAGAGGAACTGCAATGAGCAACGAAACCACCATCACCGCAGACGACGGCGTCCCCTTCGTCGATACCGTGCGGGAATTCGACGCCCCCGTCAGTGCGGTTTTCAAAGCCCACGTTGATCCGGACCTCCTGGCCAAGTGGCTGGGGCCTCGGGACGCCAAGCTGAACGTCACAAAGTACGACGCGACCACCGGCGGCAGCTGGCACTACGAAAGCGGACATGGCGACGAGATGTTTGGCTTCCACGGCATCTTCCACACAGTGGACGCGGATGAGCTGATCATCATGACGTTCGAATTCGATGGAGCCCCCAACCAGGTCGGCATTAGCAGCACCACCTTCGAGGAAATCGACGGCCGCACCCGGATCGTGGCGCACGAGGTCTACCCAACGGTTGAAGCGCGCGACATGGCCTTGGCGACCGGAATGAACTACGGAGTGGTGGAGGGGTATGAGCGCCTGGACGAACTGCTCGCCACCTAGAACGCCTGGAAGCGCAGCACGAGTGGAAGAACCTGCTCCGACAACAGCACCGTCCCCAGCCCGATCATGACGATCCCGCTGGTCAGGGTGACGGCCCGTGCGGCGCCGGGCCGGGAGGCCAGCAGCTTCCTGGAGGTCAGGGCCACAGCGGTGTAGACCATTCCTGCAAGGATCACGAAGGTCAACCCCAGCAAGCCCGACTGCACCGGGACGGGCAGCGCCGCATCCGGGCTGACGAACTGCGGCACCAGGGCCACGAAGAACAGGAGCCCCTTGGGGTTGATGCCGCTGGTGCCCATGCCCTGGAAGAACGTGCGGATCTGGTTTCCGGAATTCACGACGCCGTCTTCCGCACTGAAGCTTGCGCCTCGCCACGAGCGGATGGTGCCGATGCCAAGCCACAGCAGGTAGGCCGCACCGGCGATGGTCAGCCACCCGAGGAGCCCGGGAACGCCGGCCAGGAGTGCAGCGAGTCCGGCAGCCATCAGGAGCGTGTGGATCACGTAACCGCTGCAGAGGCCGGCGACGGCGGGAACGAAGCTGCGCTGACGCAGGCCCGCCGAAATCGAGTACGCCCAGTCGACTCCCGGTGTGCAGGCCAGGGTGACTGCCACGAGGACGAAGGCGAGGAACAGCTGCGGGTTCACGATCTCTCCAGAGTTAGTTGGTACGAAAACTCTAGGTAAAAAGCGCCCATAAGTGTTCCCGTTTTTAGCTCTGAAGAGCTGATTCTCGGTAAGATAATTGCGTGATTGACGGTATCGATAGAAGTATTTTGCGCCACCTTAAAGAGGATGGGCGGATGACGGCCACAGCGCTGGCTTCCAATGTCGGTTTAACCGTCGCTCCTTGCCATCGAAGGCTCCGCGACCTGGAAGCGACAGGGGTCATCCGCGGATACCGCGCGGACATCGACCCCGCCGCCGTGGGGCTTGGTTTCGAAGCGATCGTCTTCGTGACTTTGCGCCAAGTGGACCGGGGAACGATGGCCGCCTTCGAGGCCAGGGTCACCGCCAGCCCCAACATCGTGGAGGCCCAGCGCCTGTTTGGTTCGCCCGATTACCTGTTGAAGGTCATTGCCGCGGACCTGCCCGCTTATCAGCGTTTCTACGACGACGAGCTTGCGGCCCTTCCAGCAGTGGAGCGGCTGACGTCAACGTTGGTCATGAAGAACCTGAAGACCAACATCGGGCCGCCGGTTTAGCCTGCCCGCGGGCCGTTCAGCTGGCCGGGCTCACGTGCACGATGATGACTTGGGTGTCTTTGGAGCCGTCGAAGCGGAGGTCGTAATTGACCTCCAGCCCGGTGCTGGTCCCCGACGTCAATGAGTAATCGCTCTTGGCAGAGGGGTCTTGGCTGGTGGAGGAAATCCAGCGTTCGGCGTCGTCGGCGTCGATGCCGTACTTGTCCACTCCCTCGCGGATCAGGGCGTTGAATTCCTCCGCGGAAGCTGCAGTGAGGAAGTACGTGACCTCGGTGAAATCAGGGCGTGAATCGGTGGTCTTGAACCGGATCCGGTCCGTTTGTGCGGTGATCTCTCCGCTGGGGCCGACAATGGCCAGGTTGATCTTCCCGGAGTCCTGGGTGTTGATTTCCGGGCCGTAGCTGTCCTCGGATACACGCACAGCCGATTTCTGCAGGCTGCCGCTGCTCATGTCCAGGCGCGCTTGCTTGTCGGTCCTGATCCGGTCGACACCTGCGGCATCAAGCGTGGAGAATTCCGAGGTAATCACTGTGCTCCCTTGGGAAGTTGATGGAGAAGCGGGGACGGATAACTGGCATGCGGTGGTGGTGAGAATTCCCAAGCCAGCCGCCACGGCGATTGCCAGCCGCGAAAGCCACTTGGTCCGGGTCATTGGTGAACCTCGGCATCGAAGCCGTCCAGGAAGCGGTCCATGATTCCCGGAATGTTGTTGGTGGGTCTGTACTGTTCAACGCGGTCGTTGAAATCCGAACCGATGATGTCCCGGGCCTGTTGGGGATTGTTGGCCAGCAGGTCCTGGTAAGCGGGGAGGGTGTCCTGCTTGATGAGGGCCCAGCGTTGCTCGGCGTCGGCGATGTTGCCGTCCGGGAAGCCGGTGGTGAAGTCCGTCCGGAACTGCGTCGGGTTGTCCCAGTTGGTGAAGGGCAGGTTCTCCGGGCCGGGGCTTTCCACGCTGAACTTGTAGGGGAAGACTTCCGGGTAGCTTTTCGCGCCGGGAATCGAAGGCTCGCCGGCGAGGGTGACCATGTACGTCACGGCTTCCCCTCCCGGATGGTTGCGCATGTCAGTGTAATCGTCGGCGATGATTTCGTTCTGCTCCCGGTACAACAGGGCCGTGTTGCCTTCCTTGACCTGTGCGGGATCGCCGGAATCAATCTGGGCCCAAGCCTTCGCTGTTTCCGGGTCGATCGCACCAGAGTCCCGGAGGCGGTTGATTTCGTCGATTCCACCGTTCATGTAGGCCTCGTGCTGCCGGGCCTGGTCCAGGAAGATCTCTTTGTTCATGTCCAGCATGGACGTTTCGTAGAACTTGATCTCGGCGTCGGTCATGCCGGCAAGCTGCTCGATCTGGTCGAGAACCGGGATGGGGATGTCCGACGCCGGATTGTCGGCGATCTGCTGTGCCAGATCGCGGAGCATGGCCATGTCCTTGAACCCGCCGGCGAAGGAAGGGCCGATCATATTCGCCATGCCGGCCCACTGAAGGTCCGGGTTGGACAGGAAAGCCTGCCCGTAGAAGTCGTAGACCTTTTTGATGGTTTCCCAGTTGTACTCGGTACCCTTGCTGGTGTCCCACGTGGACGGGTCGATCCCCATCTCCCGCATGGCTTGTTGGTTCCAGTAATCGCTGAGGAACTGGGAGTACTCGGGCGATTTCTTCTCGATCAGGCCCGAGTCGGCTGCGGCATCCATGGCGGCCTTGGCGTCCTGGGGATGTTCGAGCGCCCACTTCTTGAATTCGTCGCTTCGAAGGTACTGTGCCCGCTCTTCGGGCGTCATTCCGTTCAGCAGATCCGTGAGCTCCTGGCCGTTTCCGCCGGAGCCGCCGGTTCCGCCAGCGCCGCCGGAGCCGGATCCGCCGGCCCCGCCATTGCTCGCGGCGGCCTGTTCGTCGGCGTTCTTCAACAGGCTCCGGGAAGCGGCCTTGATGCCGGAAGCCGCGCTCTGGAGGGCCCGCAAGTGCGAGCTGTTCCATTCGTGACGGAACCGGTCGCCGTCGTTCCCCCGCCAGGGACTGTTGGTGATGGACCCCGACAACTGTTGTCCCAAGGTGGTGAGGCTGTCCGCATTGCGGGCCAGTTCCTTGGCCAGCTGACGCAGCTGTGCGACGTCTGAGCCATAGAAGTTACCCGCCACGTCGCCCCCATTGTTGTGTGCTGATGATCTGGCCCCATCCTAGGCCGCCTGCGGAGCATGGCACATGGGGACAACTTCCCTATGTGCAGAACTACTCCAGAAGCAGGCCCGTTGTCCGGTACGGAATCACCTCACGGAGGAACATGCTGGTGGAGGTCCGGACGATACCGGGGCACAGCCGGATTTCCTCCGACACCCGGTAGAGGTCGTCGGGGCTCTTGGCCACCACCCTGATGATGAGGTCGGTATCGCCGGCGGGTGCGTGGCATTCCAGGACTTCCGGGATTTCGCGCAAGGCCGCGATGGCCTCGTTCAGGTGGCTTTGGTCGAGCTCTGCGCTGACCGCCGCAGCCACGCCACGCCCCAGGGCGGATGGCAGGACGCGGCTGCTGTTGGCACGCAGGGCGCCGGAGGTCGTCATGCGTTCCAGGCGGGATTGGACCGTCCCTCGCGCGAGGTGCAGCTTCTGGGCCAGGACCATGATGGGAACGCGGGGATCGTCGTCGAGCGCAGCGAGGATTCTGCGGTCGGTCGCGTCGAGTTCCTGCAAAATGACCACTTCCTGTCGGATTTTTGTTTCTGGAGTAGTCAGATCGATCAAGGAAATGACTTCCTGTTGCACCTACTGTATGCCCCCTGTTGAAATGATGACAACGAAGCAGGACGAGGCTACCGCCGAAGCCCGCCGGCACCAGGCACCCGGAACACCACCCGGAGCCCTGTACAGGTTTCCCGCAAGGAAGCAGCCGCTGATTGACTCTTGTTCACAGCATTGTCATTCTGCACTCGTCCGCTGATGCGGACAGCACAGCAAGAGCCCCTGAGCCACCGGATCGTTGCGGTAGCTGAGGGGCTCTTGTGTTGCCCGGCTGTGCAGGGATGGCACATAGGCTTGGTGCATGACTTCCGCAGGGCGATTTGCCCCCAGCCCGTCCGGCGAGCTGCACGTTGGCAACCTCCGCACGGCCATCCTCGCATGGCTGTTCGCGAAGTCCACTGGCCGTGATTTCCTGCTGCGCGTGGAAGATCTTGACCGTGCCAGGTCCGGCGCGGAAACCGGGCAGCTCCGTGATCTGCGGGCCATCGGCATCACGTGGGATGCGGATGTGGTGCGCCAGACTGAGCGCGCGGCACTTTACGACGCTGCGATCCAGCGCCTGACGTCGGAGGGGCGCACCTACGAGTGTTTCTGCACCCGACGTGAGATCCAGGAAGCGCCTTCCGCCCCGCACGCTCCGCAGGGGGCCTACCCCGGGACGTGCCGGCGGTTGTCCCACGCCGAGCGTGAGATCAGGCGCGCCTCACGCCCGGCGTCGATTCGTCTGCGGTCCGGGGTTGGCGGGTGGCCTGTAGAGGACCAGTTGCACGGCACGTTTGAGGGCGTGGTGGACGACTTTGTGCTGCGTCGCAATGACGGCGTCACTGCCTACAACCTGGCCGTGGTGGTGGACGACGCCGCCCAGGGAATCGACCAGGTGGTTCGCGGTGACGACCTCCTTCCCTCCACCCCGCGGCAGGCGTACTTGGCGACGCTGTTGGGCTTGCCGGTTCCCGTATATGCGCATGTTCCGTTGGTGGTGAACCACGACGGCGTCAGGCTGGCAAAGCGCGACGGTGCCGTAACGCTGGACGACCTCGCCGCCGTCGGGATTCCCGCCGCGCGAGTCCGCGGCCTGATGCTGGAATCGCTCGGCCTGCCCGGTGGATCACTGCAGGACGCCCTGGCGGAATTCGATCCGTCGAGGCTGCCCAAAGAGCCCTGGGTGTGGATAACTCCCCAGGTCTGAGGAGGGCACCACGTAGGCTGGCTGGATGCATTCACAGATGGTCGCCCCCGGTTTCGAATCCGTCGCCGAACTCTTCGGCCGTTTCCTGGAGCAGGATCCGGAGTATTCCGCCCAGGTGGCCGCGTATCATCGCGGCGTCAAAGTCCTGGACCTGAGTGGGGGACCGCATATCCGCCCCGACTCCGTCACGGGAGTGTTCTCCTGTTCCAAGGGTATGGCGGGCCTGGTCATGGCCTTGCTGGTGCAGGACGGCCAGCTGGACCTTGACGCCGAGGTGGTTAAGTACTGGCCCGAATTCGGCGTCGAAGGCAAAGACTCGATCACGGTTGCGCAGCTCCTGTCACATCAGGCCGGACTGTTGGGGCCCGAGGGAGGCCTGACCCTGGACGAGGTCAACAACTCTGCGCTGGCTGCGGCGAGGCTCGCCGCGTTGCCCCCGCTGTGGAAGCCCGGTGCAGCGTTCGGCTACCACGCGCTCAGCATCGGAATCTTCATGGAGGAGTTATGTCGTCGGATCACAGGCTCGACGCTCCAGGAGCTTTTCGAACGCCGTATCCGGGCCGTGACCGGTGCGCACTTTTACCTTGGGCTCCCCGAATCCGAGGAGTCCCGCTTTGCACCCTTCCGATGGGCAGCTGATCCTTCCTGGCCATGGGTGGACCCGGCAAGCCATTTCGGTCTTGCCGCCAATGCCGCCGTTGGCGACATCCTGGACCTGCCCAATATCCGCGAAGTCCGTGCCGCGGGACTGAGCTCGGCGGCAGGCGTGTCCAGTGCCGATGGCGTGGCCAGGATTTATGCGGCGGCTTCAACGGGCCTGGCCGGCGAACCCGGGCAGGCCCTGGGCGGCGGGCAAACCGCCGTCGCGCCCTTGCTGGCTGAAGAGACCATCCGCGCCGTGACCGCTGAGCAAGTCTTCGGCATTGACCGGGTTTTCGGTGAGACCGGCTGCTTCGGGACCGTTTTCATGAAGTCGCACAGCCGGATGCCGTTTGGCAGTTACCGGGCGTTCGGGCACGACGGCGCCAGCGCGTCTTTGGGGTTTGCGGACCCTGTGTATGAGCTCGGCTTTGGCTACGTGCCGCAGCAGGCCGAGCCAGGGGGAGTGGGCTGCCGTAACTTCCAGCTAAGCTCCGCGGTGCGGGAAGCCATCGCCGGCCTGACGCCGTAGATCCAGCGCAGGGCTGTTGCGCTGAACTAGTTGCGCTGCCCTGTCTGGCTTGCCTGCGTGATTTTGGCTGCGGGCACACCCGCAGCCATGCCTGCCCAGAGAGTGTCGGTGGTGGCGGAGACCATGGCATCCACCGTCGTTCCCTCCAGGTGCTTGCCGGCCGCGAGCAGCGCCGCGCCGTGAAGGCTGACGAAGCACACCATGGCCAACGTTTGGGGGTCGCCGGGGGCCAGTTCGCCGGCATCCTGGGCTTCGATGATCATTGCCTGGGCTATTTCGATTCCCTGCCCACCGGTGTTTCGAAGCTCGGCGCTTGAATCCGGGTGATGCTTGGTGGAGTACATGACGGTCAGCAGGGCGGGCCGGGAAACCGCGAATCCGACGTAGGCTTTCGCGACGCTGACAAAGCGCTCCTGGAGGGTGCCGCCGGACTCCGCGGCTGTGCGGATGCGGTGGTTCATCGATTCAAAGCCTGCCATCGCCAAGGCGTCGATCAACGCCTGCTTGTCACGGAAGTGCTTGGCTGGGGCCCCGTGGCTGACGTTCACGTCCCGGGCGAGTTGGCGGAGGGAAAGTCCCTCGACGCCGGCCTCCTCGATTGTTTCCATGGCGCGCTCCAAGAGGGCTTCCCGAAGTTTGCCGTGGTGGTATGGCTGTTCGATCATGGGTCAAGTCTAGGCCAATGTAGGCATTGACAACAATGTAGCCACTGCCTACCATGTAGACAGCGACTACATCAGTCCCCGCCCCAGCATTTCCCGCCCCGACGATTGGACCCCATCATGACCATGACCTACTCCGACACCACCGCGCTCATCACGGGAGCCAGTTCCGGGCTCGGCGCCGAATTCGCGCAGCGCTTCGCTGCCCGGGGTTCCAACCTCGTCCTGGTTGCCCGTCGTGTTGACCGCCTGGAAGATTTGGCGCAGCAACTGCGCAGCGAGCACGGCATCACGGTGACAGTGCTGCCCATGGATCTGGGCCAGGCGGGCGTAGGCGCAGAGCTCTTCAAGGAACTGGCCGGACGCGGCATCACCGTGGACACCTTGATCAACAATGCCGGCTTCGGCACCCATGGCCTGTTGGTGGAGGAAGACCCGGCCGTTATTGCCTCCGAGATCTCGCTCAATGTAGCTGCCCTCGTGGATATCACGCGGGCCTTCCTGCCCGGAATGCTTGAGTCGGGCAAGGGCGCGCTGGTGAATGTGGCCAGCACGGCTGCTTTCCAGCCGATTCCCGGCATGGCGGTCTACGGCGCAACCAAGGCCTTCGTGCTGAGCTTCACGGAAGCCGTCGCCCATGAAACCAGGGATTCGGGGCTCAATGTCCTGGCCCTCTGCCCGGGGGCCACACGCACGGAGTTCTTCGATGTCCTGGGCAGCCAGTCCGCGGCGGTGGGCAGGATGCAGACCTCCGCCCAGGTGGTGGAGACGGCCATCAAGGCGCTGGACCGCAAGGTCACTCCCGGCAGCGTTGTCTCCGGGTGGATGAACCGGGTAGGCGCTGCCTTCGCCCAGCGGTTGCCCAGGGCCGTGACCGTTGCGATCGCCGCCCGGGCCGTCCAGGACTCCTAGGCCGGTACTTCCGGCGCGGCAACAGCGGATAGCCTGAGTAAAAGGACCTGTCCCCGCAGGTCCGTTGCCAATCCGGAGGCCAGCATGACCGAACCACGCTTCACCGTAGAGACAGCCAAGGTCCTGGCGGAGGTGGCCCACAACCGCCAGAAGGACAAACTGAAGCGCCCGTACCGGGAGCATGTCCTGGCTGTCGGCGATGCCCTTGCCGATTTTGACGAGGATATCCGGATTGCGGGGTACCTTCACGACATCGCCGAGGACACGCCCATCACCCGGCAAGCGCTGCTGGAGATGGGCGTGTCAGAGCGGGCACTGGCCATTATCGAGCGCGTCACCCGCCGCTTCCACGACGATCCCGATGATTACGACGCCGGCATCCGCTACGTTGCGGAGGACCACGACGCCACGTTGGTAAAGATCGCGGACAACGCCCATAACTCCTTGCCGGAACGGGTCCGGGCCCTCGCGGAGAAGTGGCCGGACAAACCCCCGGTAACCCGCTACGCCGATGCCCGCCCGGTGCTGTATTCGGCAGTTCCGCGCGAGGAAGTCCAGCAGATCCTTGAGCGGATCAACCCGCACCTGCTTGCGGAACTGGACGAGATCGTTCCTGAGTAGCTGAGTAGCTGCGTGGCGGGGCGGGCCGGGGGCGCACCCGTGCCCGCCCTAAGCCCCCCCGGGTAGCTTGCCCTAGCCGGCCGCAGCTTCCAGCCGGCGAAGTGCCGCGGCACGGCCCTTGTGCCCACGCCGTTCGTCGTATGCGATGGACAGGCCCAGCACCAGCATCATTTCCAGCATGCACAGAGGCACGGATGCGCCTGCTGCGGCCATGGCGATACTTCCCGCCAGGCCAAGAACCACCGCAGCTGTGCTCCAGAGCAGCTCCCGGTCCGGATTGAGCATGATGCCGTAGAGCGTGGTCAGGGAAACCTTGAACAAAATGATGGGGATGGCGATAGAGGCCACGGCCGCTGCTCCGCTGATGTTGGCCTCGTGGTCGATGAAGTAGGCGGCGATGTGCAGCCCGGCACCCGTGGCGGCAATCGCAGCGAAAATGAACATGTGCCCGTAGCCGAACACCCAGGAGCGGTGCCGTTGGAAATGGAGCGCGGGGCCTGACGGGAGGATGAAGTAGATCCACCACATGGCGAACGCCAGCCCCGTGCCGCTGAAGCCGACCAGCGCGGCATCCAGCGTCCAACCGTGCAAGGCAACGATGGCTCGGAGCGTCTCAATGGCGCCCACCAGGCATTCGCCCAGGGCGATGATCGCGAGCAGGCCATACCTTTCGGCAATGTGGTGCGCGTGCCAAGGCGTGCGGGCTTTGCGTTCGGCAAGCCCAGGGACGGACATCTCCAGGACGAACAAGGGTGCGGCCAAAAGGAACGTGGTGAGCACATCGGTTTCGATCACCAACGCTACGACCCAACCCACCTGCACCAGCGCCAGGTACTTGGCGTAGCGGAGGCAGGTCTCACGGCGTTCGGGGTCCTGGCGGGCCGCACGCAGCCATTGGAAGATCAGGGCAACGCGCATGATGATGTAGCCGATGAGGATGGCCACGTTATTGACGTGGTCACCCTCCACCAGTGAATGGAACATCGGTTCGATGCCCATGGCGAGGATGAGGACCCCCACCATCTGGACCATCGTGACCACCCTGAAGACCCAGTCGTCGGTGTCATAGGCGCTGGCAAACCACGTGAAGTTCACCCATGCCCAGATCACCGCGAACATGGCGTAGCAGAATCCGAGCAAACCCGGCCCAACATGGGCTTCAGCCACGGCATGCGCGAACTGGTTACCGGCGACGCCGAAAGCGATGACAAACGTCAGGTCGAAGAACAGCTCAAGCGGGGTGGCAGTTCGGTGCTTCTCGTGGGGATCACGGCCGCCCATCCGGGAGAGGGCATGGCGAAGGGGATTCGTGGACATGGCTCAAAGATTACCGGCGGATCGCCGGATTGCGTCCAGATCGCCGGTTCGCGTCCAGATCGCTGGACGGCTCCGGCGTTCCCGCACGGCTCCAGCGTTCCCGCACGGGTCCGGCGATTCCGCGGCCAGAAGCCTACACGCGGCCCAGGACGTCGATATCCTCAAGGAAGTCCTGGTGCACTTCGGCGCTCACGGTCGTCCGGGTATCGGCGATCGCGTCGAGGTAGTCCTGCGTGACCGGACCCTTCCGTCCGTTGGGGGCGGCAGCACCGTCGTCGTATACGGCTTTCTCCAGGGCACGCTGGGAGGCGCTGCGCGCCGCGAACTCAATGTCCGCCGGCGAGAAGCCTTCCGTCCGCTCCACCAACTGGGGGATGTCCACGGCATCCACCACCGACGCCGGAATGAAGCGCTGCCACATGGCCTCACGGGCGTGGACGTCCGGCAGCCCGATGGGAATGACGTAGTCGAAGCGCCCGTGGCGAAGGA
Source organism: Paenarthrobacter sp. TAF1 (assembly GCF_052113825.1). Taxonomy (NCBI): domain Bacteria; kingdom Bacillati; phylum Actinomycetota; class Actinomycetes; order Micrococcales; family Micrococcaceae; genus Paenarthrobacter; species Paenarthrobacter sp. TAF1. The sequence goes on along the minus strand of NZ_JBFRDO010000021.1, from coordinate 27,727 downwards.
ACGCGGTATCGAGTGCGCGGATGAAGTTGGTGGCGCAGACCAGCAAACGGCCGGGCTGTTCGCGGAAGGCGGGGATGATCTTGAGGAGTTCATTGGTGACGCCCTGCAGCGGCGACGGCGGATCTCCGGCACGCTGGGAGGCAATCTCCTCCACCTCGTCGATGAACACCACGGCGTGCTCCAATTCGGCGATTTCCAGGAAGGTCTCCCGCAGTGCACCGGCCAGGCCCTTGGGATCCGAGGCCAGCCTAGATGGGAACACTTCCACGAACGGCCACTCCAAACGCGATGCGATGGCCTTGGCAAAGGTGGTCTTGCCCGTGCCCGGAGGACCGAAAAGCACCACTGCCCGCGGAGGAACCACGCCGTATTCGTCCGCGAGGTCGGCCTCGGCCAGGGGAAGGACCAGGCGGCGCTCCAGCAGTTCCTTCTCGCGGCGCATGCCCGCCACGTTCTCCCAGAGATCCCGTGCCAGGATCCGCCCGCCCAGCAGACCCAACGCGCCGAGCTCCTGGCGCTGCACGGGAATGGTCCGCTCGAAATACCGCAGGTTCTTCTTGACCACGAAGCCGCGGCCCAGGAACGCTTCCACGCGCGTTTCGGTTTCCGGCATCAGTGCGGACAGCTTGTTCAGGCCGTGCGGGGCCATGCGGTTCTCGACGGCGGACAGCAGCGAGGTGCCGATGCCCCGCCCGCGGAACTCGGTGAGGGTGGCGAGGAAAACGATCCAGCCTTGGTCGTGCGCGGCACGTCCGACGGCGGCGCCCACCACCTGCTCGCCCTGCACCGCCACCACCGCGTGGTCCTTCTCGCAGGATGCAAGGACTTCCGATAACGCATAGACGGGCTCCACGCCGTCGGCCTTGAGCGACTCCCAGAGGTGCAGGATCCCGTCAAGATCGGACGAGTGAAAGTCCCGGATGCGCCAATTGGTCATGAGTTCTTCTCCTGGGCAGTAAGTGAGTCGCCGTTGATTCCTTGGAGTTGAGCATAGGCGAAGCACTGCTGCCGAACGTTGCGGCCCCGTTGCGTTACGGCGTCGGAGGGCGAACCTAAGATGGGCGCAGGAAACTTTCAGCATGTTCAAGGGAGCAACGTGGGTTCTGCATTGGGCGTCATAACCTCGCCGCGGCGGGCAGTAGCCGCAGCGGCCGCAACCCTGGCCGCGATCCTGGCCTCCACCGTCCCGGTTCCGGCTGCGAATGCCGTGGAACCGGACGATTTCAGCATCAGTGGCCCCGCCTATGTCGGGAGCGGCTTGTCAGTCAGTGGCGCCTACGAGTACTTCTCCTCCTGTGACCCGGACCCGCAGCACGGCTACTCCGTCCAGTGGCTTCGCGACGGCGAGCCGGTGACGCCGGAGCCGGCATACGCGCAGTTCTACGACCTGGACATCGAGGACGTCGGAACCCGGATCTCTGCCGTGGTCACGGGTTCGCAGGCGTGCCACCCGGCGCAGGTGGTGGTGAAGGAATCCGAAGTGGTCAAAAGCCAACCCATGCGCGCGGAAGGATTCACGGACAGGGGAGTCTTCGATCTTCTGGGACGTCGGCAAGATGGCGCGCTCATGCTCTATGCGGGCCAGGACGCAACGCAAGGATGGAAACCGCCCCAGCTGATAGGCCCCGGCTGGGGCGCCTACACGAGGATCATTGGCGCCGGCGACCTCACAAGCGACGGCAAAACCGAGCTCCTCGCTACTGACACAGTGGGGAGGCTCTGGATGTTCTGGGGCAGGGGAGACGGAACTTTCCCGGCGAACGCCTATCCGTCGGAGATCGGCTGGGGCTGGAACGCCATGGACAAGGTCGTTGGCCCCGGGGACTTCGACGGCGATGGGTACAACGACCTCCTGGCCGCTGAACCCAATGGCAATCTCTACCTCTATCCCAAAGCCGCCCGTGGTTGGACTCCCCGGGTCCATGTTGGCCAGGGCTGGGGCGTCATGGACCTGCTCATTACGCCAGGCGATTTCAATGGCGACGGCACGGTAGACGTCCTCGCCAAGGACAAGGCGGGACGTCTGTTCCTCTACGGCGGTAACGGGAGCGGCGGATGGTTGGCGCCACGGCAAGTAGGCCAAGAGTGGAACGTGCTGGGCAAGATCGGCAGTGCCGGGGACTTCAACCGTGACGGCTTCGCTGATATCCACGGGGTCAACAGCGCCGGCGAACTGCTGATGTACTACGGCGATGGGCGCGGCGGTTGGAAGGGCGTGGAGACTGTTGGCTGGGGGTGGAACATCTTCAACGGGCTCTACTGAAACAACCCCGACCCGTTACTGCACCGGACGCAGCCGCAGACCCTGCATGCCGCCGTCGACCGCCAGCGAGGTGCCCGACGTCGAACCTGACAGCGGGCTCGCCAGATACGCGACGGCGCCGGCCACTTCAGCGGGGTCCACCATCCGGCCGTGCGGCTGGCGGGCATTGAGTGCGGCGCGCTCGCCGGCGGGGTCAGCGGCCGAATCCAACAGGCGGCCCACCCAGGGGGTATCAACGGTGCCCGGGTTGACGCAGTTCACGCGGATTCCTTCCCGGACGTGGTCCGCGGCCATGGCCAGGGTCAGCGACAGGACCGCGCCCTTTGACGCCGAGTACAGTGCACGTTGCGGCAAGCCGGCGGTCGCTGCGATGGAGCACGTATTCACGATCGCCGCGGCCGGTGATTGGCGCAGGTGCGGCAAGGCCGCGCGGCTGACGCGGGCAATGCCCACGACGTTGACATTGAGGACACGCAGCCATTCCTCGTCGTCGTTCGCCGCGATGTCACCCTGTGCGCCGATCCCGGCGTTGTTGATCACGATATCCAGGCGACCGAACTGTTGGGCGACACTCTCGACGGCGGTGCGCACCGAGGCGTCGTCGGCCACGTTGCAGTGCACGCCGAAGTGCGGGCTGGTTTCCGGAGCGAGGTCCAGGACCGCCACTTGGGCGCCGCCTGCGGCGAGGCGGTCCGCAATGGCCGCCCCGATACCCGAGGCACCGCCTGTGACGAGGGCTGCGAGGCCGTCGAATTCCTTGCCGGTCATGGCGCGGCGCTCAGGCGTTGGTGCCGGCGAAGGAAACAGGGCGGGCCGATCCTGCTTGTGCCCGGTAGAACTCCTGGCGCTGCCGGCCCAAGCCTTCAATCTCGAGTTCCACAACGTCACCCGGCTGGATGAAGGGGAAGCGGCCGGACAGGGCGACGCCTTCGGGAGTGCCGGTGATGATCACATCGCCCGGTTCAAGGATCATGTACTGGCTGAGGTGGTGGACGATCGTGGCGGGGTCGAAGATCACGTCCGAGGTGGTTGAGTCCTGGCGGTCTTCGCCGTTGACCAGGGTGCGGAGCCGGAGGTTGGCGGCGTCGATGTCCGCAGCGGGTACCAGCCAGGGTCCCAGGGGAGTGGAGCCGGGGAGGGTCTTGCCCTTGGTCCACTGTCCGGCAGCGCCGGGAATCTGGTATTCGCGCTCCGAGAGGTCGTTGGCCACGGCGTAGCCGGCGATGCACATCTCCGCTTCTTCAACGGAGGAAAGGTATGACGCTTCCCGGCCGATCACGATGGCCAGCTCCACTTCCCAGTCGTATTTTTCGGACGACGGCGGGATGGGGGCGGCGTCGAACGGTCCCGCGATGGTGTTGCTCGGCTTCAGGAACACCACGGGAACTCCGGGCGGCGTGGCGCCGGATTCGGCAGCGTGCGCGGTGTAGTTCAGGCCGATGGCAACCACCGCGCCGGGGCGGGCGACGGGTGCGCCGATGCGCAGCCCCTCGGCCGAAATTTCCGCGAGTTCACCGTTTTCCAGGGCCGCACGGGTGCGTTCGATGCCATCAGAGGCGAGGAACTTGCCGTCGATGTCCTGGGTGAGGGTGGTGAGGCTGAAGTATTTTTCGAGGCCGTGGGCGTCCTGGGCGATGACGGCCGGTTGTTCGTTTCCGGCCGTACCCAGCCTGGCGAATTTCAAGGTCATGGCTTCCTCCGTGCGTTCGGGACTAACATCCGAACTCTAGTGTGATGTTTTCCCCCATAATACGGAAATGTGACCCATTGACAAGGCATACATCCGATGTTTAGCTGGCATCGAAGAATACGACGTAGCCAGGAGCCCAATGAGCATCATCACCGAAATCGAAACATTCGATATTCGCTTCCCGACGTCCCGGGACCTGGATGGTTCCGATGCCATGAACCCGGATCCGGATTACTCAGCCGCCTACCTGGTCATCCGGACCGATGCCACCGACGGGCATGAGGGCCACGGTTTCGTCTTCACCATCGGGCGCGGCAATGAGGTGGAAACGGCGGCCATCAACGCCCTGCGCGGACACATCCTCGGCGCCGATGTTGAAACCTTGCTGGAGGACATGGGTGCGACGTGGAAGCTCCTGGCCCACGACTCCCAACTCCGCTGGCTCGGACCCGAAAAAGGCGTCATGCACATGGCCATCGGCGCGGTGGTCAATGCCCTTTGGGACCTGAAAGCCAAACGTGCGGGACTTCCCCTGTGGGAACTGCTTGCCGACATGGCCCCGGAAGAAATCGTGGCACTGGTCGACTTTCGGTACCTCACGGACGCGCTCACCCCGGACGAAGCCCTGGCCATCCTCCGCGCCGCAGAACCGGGAAAGGAACAGCGGAAGGCCGCCCTTCGCGCTGAAGGCTACCCCGCGTACACCACGACGCCGGGATGGCTGGGTTACAGCGACGCGAAACTGACGCGGCTGGCCAAGGAAGCGGTGGCGGACGGATTCACACAGATCAAGCTGAAGGTGGGGGCGTCCTTGGACGACGACATCCGCCGCGTCCGGGCCGCCCGCGCCGCCGTGGGCCCGGACATCAGGATCGCTGTTGATGCCAACCAGCGCTGGGATGTCCAGGACGCCATCGACTGGATGGCCCACCTTGCCCCGTACGACATCGCCTGGATCGAAGAACCCACCAGCCCGGACGACATCCTCGGGCACGCCGCCATCGCCCGCGCAGTGGCACCCATTCCGGTGGCAACGGGGGAGCACGTCCAGAACCGGGTGGTGTTCAAACAGATGCTCCAGGCGGGCTCGCTGCAGGTCCTGCAGATCGACGCCGCCCGCGTAGCCGGGGTCAACGAGAACATCGCCATCCTGCTGCTGGCCGCGAAGTTCGGGGTCCCGGTATGCCCGCACGCAGGCGGAGTGGGGCTCTGTGAAGCCGTGCAGCATTTGTCCATGTTCGATTTCGTGGCGGTCACCGGGACCAAAGAGGGCAGGACCATAGAGTTCGTGGACCACCTCCACGAACACTTCGTCACACCCGTGGACGTCCACAGCGGCGCGTACTGGCCGCCGTCGTCCCCTGGTGCCGGCAACGAAATGCTCCGTGAAACACTGGCCGCATACAGCTTTCCGGACGGCCCGGTATGGAAGGAAACCCATTGATCCAGCACGCCCCCTGGTTCGAAGAAGCACGTTTCGGCATGTTCGTGCACTGGGGCATCTACGCCCTGCCCGCACGCCACGAATGGGTGATGAACCGGGAAGAGATCACGGTGGAGGAGTACTCAAAGTACTTCCGTCGCTTCGACCCGGACCTCTACGATCCCCGCGAGTGGGCCAGGGCCGCCCGCGAGGCAGGGATGAAGTACGTGGTCCTCACCACCAAACACCACGACGGTTTCTGCCTTTGGGACTCGGCCCTGACCGACTACAAGGCCACCAACACGCCCGCCGGCAGGGACCTGATCACGCCCTACGTCGAAGCACTCCGCGCCGAGGGGCTGAAGGTGGGCTTCTATCACTCGCTCGTTGACTGGCACCACCCCGACTTCACCATTGACGGGGTACATCCCCAACGCAACGCCGCCGACGTCGAAAGCCTCAACGCCGGTCGCGACATGGCCCGCTACCGTGACTACCTCCATGGCCAGGTGCGCGAGCTCCTGAGCAACTACGGCACCATCGACTACCTGTTCTTCGACTTCTCCTACGCCGGCCTCGGCCACGCTGAGTTCTGGGGCGGCAAGGGTCGTAACGACTGGGGATCGGAGGCGCTGCTCGCCATGGTCCGTGAACTGCAGCCCGGGATCGTGGTCAACGACCGCCTGGACATCCCGGGAGACTTTGTCACGCCGGAGCAGTACCAGCCCGCCGGCCCCATGATGCTCGACGGCGAACCCGTCACCTGGGAGGCCTGCCAAACCCTGAACGGCAGCTGGGGGTACGACCGGGACAACCAAAACTACAAGTCCGTGGACCTGCTGATCCGGATGCTGGTCGATGGCGTCTCCAAAAGTGGCAACCTGCTGCTCAACGTTGGCCCCACCGGCAGGGGGTCCCTTGATCCGCGGGCGCTGGAGTCGTTGGAGGGAATCGGGAAGTGGATGCAGCTGCACTCCCGTTCCATCTACGGGGCGGGGACTTCGCCGTTCACCGCGCCCTCCGACGTCCGCTACACGCAGCGCCGGGACAGGCTGTACGTTCACCTGTTCAGCTGGCCCTTCGAATACGTGCACCTGCCGGACCTGGCAGGCAAAGTGGAATACGCCCAGCTGCTCAACGATGCCTCGGAGGTGTTCCTGCAGGAAGTGGACCCCGGGCAGCAACCAGCCAACATGACCCCCGGAGGCCAGCCGCCGGGCACGCTGACCATCAAGCTGCCAGTGCAGCGACCCGATGCCGCTGTTCCCGTGCTGGAACTGTTCCTCAAGTCCGGCTCCACGGGGGCCGGTGAACGCGATGACTGAGAGCATCGCCCTGCACACCCGCCTCAAGCCCGGTGCCGAGGAGGAATACTCTGACGCCCATGCGAACATCCCTCCGGAACTCGTGGCGGCATTGAAGGAAGCGGGGGTGCGGAACTGGCGTATCTGGCGCAGCGGGCTCGACCTTTTCCACGTGGTGGACGTGGACGACTACCAGGCAATGCGGCATGCGCTCGCCGATCACCCCGCCAACGTCCCGTGGCAAGCCCGCATGGCTGAACTTTTGGAGGTCCAGGACGATTACTCCGGGGCTGATAGGGGTATCGGTAGAGTATGGGAACTGCCATGAATGCACCTGATCTGGGCAAGCTCGGTTTCGGCGGAGCGGGCATAGGGAATCTCTACCGGGCCCTTCCTGATGGGGAAGCCCTCGCCACGGTACTTGCGGCGTGGGACGCCGGGATCCGCTACTTCGATACCGCGCCGCATTACGGACTGGGCCTGTCCGAACAAAGGCTCGGTGCTGTCCTGAGGGACAAACCGCGGGAGGAATTCGTCATCTCCACCAAGGTGGGGCGCCTGCTGGAACCCAACGGGTCCGAAGGCCGGGATTCCGAAGGCTTCGACGTTCCTGCCACCAGCCGTCGTGTTTGGGACTTCTCCGAGGCAGGCATCCGTCGCAGTATTGAGGAGTCCTTGGAGCGGCTCGGCCTTAGCCATGTGGACATCGCGTACCTGCACGACCCCGACGTCCACGACCTGCAGGCCGGAATCGAACACGGCTTGCCGGCCCTGGAAAAGCTGCGTTCCGAAGGCCTGGTCACGGCGATTGGCGTGGGCACCAACTCCGCCGAAGCCGCGCTGGAGTGCGTCGAAGCCGCCGACCTGGACCTCCTGATGCTTGCCGGGCGCTACACCCTGCTGGAGCAGCCAGACGTTCCGCTGCTTGACCGCTGTGTGGAGCGCCGCACCGGCGTCGTGAATGTGGGCGTCTTCAACTCGGGCCTCCTGGCCCGCCCGGACGTCCCCGACGACGCGCACTACAACTACGACCAAGCGCCGCCGGAAGTGCTGGAGCGGGCCCGGGCGCTTGCGTCCGTCTGCCGCGACTTCGGCGTCGAACTCCCGACGGCGGCACTCCAGTTCCCGCTGCGGCATCCGGCCGTGGTGAACGTGACAGCAGGAGCGACTTCTCCTGAACAGGTCACCACCAACGCCGCCCGCATGGACGAGCCACTCCCCGAAGAGCTGTGGCAGGCTTTGGAGGGCTTGCGGAAAGGCGCCGGGCAGTGATTGATTCACACCTGCACCTGTGGACGCTGGACACTTTCGTCACCGGCGGTGAACGTCCCTACCCGTGGCTCGGTCCGCAGCACGGTGCGCTCTTCCGCAGCTTTGGCGAAGAAGAGGCGGGGGAGACCCTGGAGGCCGCGGGTGTCCGGGCTGCGGTGCTGGTCCAGGCCGACGACACCATAGCCGATACGGACAGCATGCTGGCCGTCGCAGCGCGGAATCCGTGGGTGCTGGGCGTGGTGGGCTGGGTGCGGTTGGACTCGCCGGCTGAGTGCGCTTCCCAGCTGGACAGCTTCAGTGCACAAACTGTCTTCAAGGGCGTGCGCCACTTGGTGCACGACGATCCCCGGGCGGACTTCCTGGACCTCCCTACCGTGCGCGAGTCCCTCGCTTTGGTGGCGCTACGTGGCCTGGCCTTTGATATTCCGGACGCATTCCCCCGTCATTTGGGCGCGGCCGTCCGGCTTGCCCGGGACCTCCCGGAGCTGACCGTGGTCCTTGACCATTTGGGGAAGCCGCCGCTGTCCGATGCCTCGCTCATGGACTCGTGGCGCACTGATGTCCTTGCCTTGGGCCGCGAGCCTAACACCGTAGCCAAGCTATCCGGGCTCCACGCTCCGGGGCTGCCGTACACCAGCGCGGCACTGCGGCCGCTGTTCGAAACAGCGCTGGAAGCTTTCGGCGCCGGCCGCCTGATGATCGGTGGCGACTGGCCGGTCAGCATCCTCGGGGCGCCTTACGGCCGGACCCTCGACGTCCTGCTGGAACTGGTGTCCTCCCTGAGCCCCGCGGAGCAGGATTCCATCCTGGAGGGGACTGCGATCCGCACCTATGGGCTGGCGGCCAACCCGTTGGTGGATGCCTAGAGGGCCTGGCGCAGCCAGTTCTCCACGCCACTGATGTGCACCGTCACCAGCGCCCGCACCAGCTCCGCATCACCGCGCTCCAGCGCATCCGCGATGGCACGGTGCTCCGCCAAAGTGTGGGACACGGCCTTTTCCTGCGTCAATCCACGCCAGATCCGGGCACGCACCGTGCTGCTGGAAAGGGCCTCCAGGAGGCTGCCGAGGTAGTCGTTTCCCGCGGCTGCGGTGATGATGCTGTGGAACTCGAGGTCATGGGCCACGAGTTCTTCGACGTCGGTGTTTTCGTCGATCCCGTCCATGGTGGCCCGCAGGGACTGGAGCTCGTCCGGGGTAATCTTGCCCGCTGCCAGCTGGGCTGTGGCGGGCTCAAGGATTCGTCGGACCTCGAAGAGTTCAAGGATGGAACGGTCCTGGTGCAGGTCCACCACGAACGCCACGGCCTCGTTGAGCAGTTTGGCATCGAGGCTGGTCACGTACGTGCCGTCGCCGCGGCGCACGTCCAGCACCCGGATCAGCTCCAGGGCCTTCACCGCTTCACGCAGCGAACTCCTGGAAAGGCCAAGACGTTCGCTCAGTTCCTTTTCGGGGGGAAGCCGATCGCCCGCCTTGAGTTCGCCGCGGATCAGCATGTCCTTGATCTTGCTGATCGCTTCGTCTGTGACAGCCATGGACCAATAGTAGCCACGAATGATCGGATGTCTGCCCGCGCCGCGACCTCACCCAATTGGGGGGCGTTAACCAACGACGGCGGCACCCGGGTTCCGCTGTTACGGAACCCGGGCGCCGCCGTCGGGCGCTAACGGGTACTGCTGTTACTTATCGCCGCCAGGCAACGGGCGGTTGGCGATCACCGGGGCGCTGCCCGTGTAACCGTCACGCGTGGCGGCGAGCTCGTGGATCTGCTTGCGGCACAGGAACCAGCCCCAGACCATCAGCCCGCAAGCGATCGCGGTCACCAGCATGGTGAGCGGGGACTCGATGAACACCATCACCAGGACGCCGGCAAGGAAGACCAAGGACAACCAACCTGTGTAGGGTGCGCCGAACAAACGGAAGGACGGACGCTTCACCCAGCCCTTGTCGGACCAGCGCTTGAGCTGCATCTGGCACAGCACAATGGTTGCCCAGGTGACAATGATGCCCACGGAAGCCACGTTCAAAACGATCTCGAAGGCATCGGACGGGACGAGGTAGTTCAGCGGAACACCGAGCAGGGAAACACCTGCGGTGATCGCGATGCCGCCGTAAGGGACGCCGGCCTTGTTCATGCGCTGGGCGAACTTCGGAGCGGAACCCGCCACGGACATGGAACGGAGGATACGGCCCGTGGAGTAGAGCCCGGCGTTCAGCGAGGACAGTGCTGCCGTGAGGACCACGAGGTTCATGATCACGTCAACGCCCTGGACACCGATGGATCCGAAGAACGTCACGAACGGGCTGACACCCTTTTCGTAGGAGGTGTAGGGGAGCAGCAGGGCGAGCAGGATGACCGAGCCGACGTAGAAGACCGCGATGCGGAAGACCACGGAGTTGATGGCCTTGGGCATGATCTTTTCGGGGTTAGGAGTTTCGCCGGCCGCCGTGCCCACGAGTTCGATCGAGGCGTAGGCGAACAGCACACCCTGCATGAGGATGATCATGGGCAGGATGCCGTTCGGGAACACGCCGCCGTTGTCCGAGATCAGGCTGAAGCCGACTTCCTGGCCATCAACCGGGGTGCCGAAGATGACGAAGTACGTGCCAACCAGGAGGAAGGCCACCAGGGCAGCAACCTTGATCAGGGCGAACCAGAATTCCATCTCGCCGAAGACCTTCACGGAGACGAGGTTCAGGCTCAGCACCACCACCAGGGCGATGAGGGCCCACGCCCACTGCGGAACGGCGCCCATCCAGGGGATGTACTTGCCGAAGAAGTTCATGTAGAGAGCGGCCGCCGTGATGTCCACGATGGTGGTGGTGGCCCAGTTGATCCAGTAGAACCAGCCTGAGACGAACGCCGCCTTCTCGCCGTAGAACTCACGGGCGTAGGAGACGAACGAACCCGAGGACGGGCGGTGCAGCACCAGTTCACCCAGTGCGCGGAGAATCAGGAAGGCAAAAAAGCCGCAGACGGCGTACGCGATCACCAGGGACGGGCCGGCGGCGTTAAGACGGCCACCTGCGCCCAGGAACAGGCCGGTGCCGATTGCGCCACCGATCGCGATCATCTGGATCTGGCGGGGCTTGAGGTCCTTGTGGTAGCCGGAGTCCTCTTTGTGCAGGGCCTTCTCACTGGCGTGCGCTTGGGCCGGAACCGTGTGGTCAGTGATGGGATTGGTCATTGGAATCCTTAGGAGTGTCCTGTTGGGGTTGTCCTGGGTGGATCCGGTCGGGGATCCGGGCACACAGGACAGCGCCTCGTTGGGGGTATGCCTCATCGGGCGGGACGGCTGACTACAGCCGCTGGGATTTCTCTGGCCTGATCTGGCCTATTTGCTCAGGTTGGCCAGACGTTCCGGGCTGAGCAATTCCTCGAGCTGGGCAGCGGTCAGGAGACCGTGCTCCAACACGAGTTCTGCCACACCCTTGCCCGTCGCCAGCGCCTCCTGGGCGATAGCGGTGGCGGAGGCGTAACCGATGTGGGGGTTCAATGCCGTGACGAGACCGATCGACTGCTCCACGGTAAGCCGTAGCCGCTCGGTGTTTGCGGTGATGCCCCGGACGCAGCGTGCCGTAAGGGTGCGGCACGCTGCTTCCAGGTGGGAGATGCTCTTGTGCAGGCTGTGCACAATGATCGGTTCGAAGGCATTCAGCTGGAGCTGGCCTGCCTCCGCGGCCATGGTGACGGTGACATCGTTGCCGATGACTTCGTACGCCACCTGGCTGACCACTTCCGGGATCACCGGATTGATCTTGCCGGGCATGATCGACGAACCGGACTGCACTGCCGGAAGGTTGATCTCGCCCAATCCCGCACGCGGCCCGGAGGACAGCAGGCGGAGGTCGTTGCAAATCTTGGAGAGCTTCACTGCCACGCGCTTCAGCACACCGGACAGGTGGACAAACGCTCCCACATCCTGGGTGGCCTCAATGAGGTCCGCGGCGGTCAGCAGGGGAAGGCCGGTGATTTCGGCCAGGTGGCGGCAAGCTGCGTCCGCGTAGCCAACCGGGGCATTCAGGCCCGTACCGATGGCCGTGGCACCCAGGTTGATCTCATGGATGAGCATGTGGGACTCGTCCAGTCGGGCACGGTCCTCGCCGATGGTCACGGCGTAACCACCGAATTCCTGGCCCAGCGTCATGGGCACAGCGTCCTGGAGCTGGGTGCGGCCCATCTTCACGACGGTCCGGAACTCACGGCCCTTTTCGGCGAAGGCCTGCTCAAGCTCTTCGAGGGCCAGGAGGAGTTCCTTGACCGAGAAGATCGTGGCCAGGTTCACGGCAGTCGGGTAGACGTCGTTGGTGGACTGGCTCAGGTTCACGTGGTCATTCGGGTGCAGCTTGGCGTAGTCACCCTTCGGGTGCCCCAGGATTTCCAAGGCACGGTTGGCGATGACCTCGTTGGCGTTCATGTTGGAACTGGTTCCTGCGCCGCCCTGGATCACGTCCACCATGAACTGCTCCTGCAGCTTCCCGTCCAGGATGTCCTGGCAGGCCTGGTCGATGGCGTTCGCACGCTCAGCGTCCAGGAGGCCCAGCTCGTGGTTGGTGCGGGCGGCGGCCTGCTTGACCGCAGCCAGTCCACGGACCAGGTGCTTGTTGGTGGACAGCGGCTGCCCGGTGATGGGGAAGTTCTCGATAGCGCGGAGGGTGTGGACGCCCCAGTAGGCGTCCGCGGGTACATCGCGATCGCCCAGGAGGTCGTGTTCGGAACGGAGGGGGATCGCCTGATCGACGGTGGTCATAGCTGTCCTTGGTTTAGTTGCTGAAAATTCGGGCTGCACGGAGCTCGCCGACCGGAAGGCCGCCGCCCAGCACAGGTGGGCTTTGAAGCGTGTCCAGGCTGCCGCCGTCGACGCCCAAGCGGCGAAGCACCTCAACGGTGACGGGCATGCGGGCGCGATCGCCGCCGTCGGAAATCTTCACCGCCAGGCCGGTGCCGTCCGGAAGGCCAACCAACTGGAGGCCTTCGAAGCCGTCCTTGGCGAGCAAGCCGGGGACCGCACGCATGAGGGCGGTGACGTCGCGACCTTCGCCGGCCACCATCTCCGGGAAGCGGCGCATGGCGTGCGCAACTTTGCCTTCGAGAGTGTCCTGGTCTGCGGCGGCCAGGCGGCCATAGGCGCGGGCCATGCCATGCAGCGAGTGGGCGAACAGCGGAGTCCCGCAACCATCTGTGCTGACTGCGGCCGCTTCCTCGCCGGTCAGTTCGGTGATGGTGTCGCGGACCAGGACCTGCAGCGGGTGCTCCGGGTGCAGGTATCCCTCTACAGGCCAGCCGTTGATGACGCAGACGGCGGTCATGGACGCGTGCTTGCCGGAGCAGTTCTGCGCGATCCGGGTGGGGCCGTTTCCGGCGCGGAGCCAGTCCTCGCGTTCGGCGACGCCGTACGGAAGGTCCGTGCTGTTGGCCAGGGCTTGGTCGTTGAGGCCGTGCAGCCTCAGGATCTCAGTGGCGCCGTCGCGGTGCATCTTTGCGCCGGAGTGGCTGGCAGCCGTGAGCGCCAGGAGGTTTTCGGGGATGTCCAGGCCGGCCTTCAGGAGCGCGACAGCCTGCAGTGGCTTCAGGCTCGAACGCGGGTACATGGGGGCGTCCGGCTGGCCGGCCTCGATGAGGCTGCTGTCCTCTGCCGAGAGTGCGATCAGCGAGCCGTAGTGGATGCTCTCCACCAGTCCGTCGCGGGTCACTTCGACAAGCGGGACGTGGTTTGGCGCCTTGGTGTTCTGCGCCGCGGCCTGATGGGCCGGTGCTGTGGGGACGGGCATGGTGTCCTTTGGGTGGGTCATTTGTTGAGGATTGTGTCCAGCGCAACGCTGACGGCCTGGAGGTGGTCGGCCATCGCCCTGCTTGCGGCTTCGGAATCGCCGGCTTCAATCGCGTTCAGCACTGCGACGTGTTCCTCGTCCGAGCGGTGCTGCCTGTCAGCAACGAGGTTGAGGGTTTCCGACTGGTGGGCCAAGGCCTCGCGGATGTCAGAGACAACGCTGGCGAACACGCGGTTTCCGCTGGCCCGGGCCACGGCTGAGTGGAACGTGGCGTCCAGGTTCACCCATGATTCGGGGTCGGTCTCGTTGAGCATCTCCTGGACGATGTCCTTGAGGTGTTCGAGCTCTTCCTCGGTCCTTCTTTGCGCCGCGAGTCCCGCTGCCGGGATCTCGATGTGCGGACGTGCCTCGTTGAGATCGCGTGCACTGTACTGACCCAAGGTAAGGTCATTAGCAACCTTGTTGGCCACAATGAATGTGCCCTTGCCGGTTTTGGTGACTGTGAGGCCCAAGGTGTTGCACGACCGTAGCGCTTCCCGGATGACTGAGCGGCTGACACCGTACTGGGCAGCCAGCGTCGCTTCGGAACTCAGCTTGGTCCCGATATCGAACTGGCCACCCTCGATGGCCCGCCGGAGCGCAGCAAAGACGGCCTCAGCTGCGGAAATGCGCGAAATAGGCATATGCGCTGATTGGCCGCTCACGGGCTCTTGCTGTCCGGCTGTCCGGCTGTCTGACAGGTTCACGCTTCGAATATGGCACGGGTCACAAGAGGCTGTCAACGCTGAAAGGCTTGCTTCACGGTTTGGGGACTGGTCAAACTTGGCTTAATTTCTGTTCAGGCCGAATTTTCGGGTCATGAGCGCCGCCTTGTAGTGGGACTCGGCTGTGTTCACTTCGGACGAGGGCGTGCTGGGGCCGAACACGCGGAGGAGGCTGAAAACGAAGTGCCGCGCGTGGTCTGTTTTGATGCTCGTTGTTTCGCCCACACTGTCATACGCCAGCTCACGGAGCGCCACGTTACCGCCATGTCCGTCGCGGGCGTAGCTCGTCCATCGGCCTAGGATCCGCTCGGAGCCGTCGGCTTTGCCGACATATTGCTTCCCGTTGCTGGAGTCAGTAATCAGGTAAATCCCCTGGACCTCGGAAAGTGCTGCGCGCCAGTCCCCGTAGCGTGGGTCATCCACCAGGTCCTGCAGTTGGGGGTAGCTAAGCAGCACACCGTCGAAGCCTGGAAAAGGAACCTTGTCCCGGTCAGCGATCTCGACTACCTGCATCCGCGCTGCGCTGGCGGAGCTGGCGCCACGGTGCCAGCTGCGGGGATTGTCCCAGTCAATTACGAGCCGATCCTTGAGGGGTGCAAGGAAATCCGTTGAATGGAGGTCGTAATACCGGCACGATCCAGTACGTTCGGTCGCCAATTCTCCACGATTTTCGAAGGTTCCCCAGAGGCGAGAGCGGTTCTTGCCATCGGCTATGAGTATCACCCAAAAGCGAGGAGGGGCTGCCGGGAAACGACGAGGCGAAATGTCCTGCTCCCGGGTGTACGCCAAGACTCGTTCCTCGGTCAGGTCTTCAGGTCCACGGAGCGCGGCAACGTCATTCGGCCTGAATGAGTGGCGTATTACGTGGATATCGTCCAAGGAAACCGGCGGGACCTGCTCAGCCCCCACGCCGGCCAGGACATGGGCGAGGGTGAGGGACATCAGCCAACCTTCGCGTGGTTCTCAATGGAGCGGAGGATGCTGATCAGCTGCCCGATTTTTTCATCGCCGAACAGCACATCCGGCCCGGACGGGGCCAGCTCGTTGTACGGGGAATTGAACAACGCCTTCGGGCTGACCTTTCCGTTTTCCATCAGGTGATTGGTCAGAACGTTGAGGAAGTTGAGCTGCTGGGCTGTGAGCGTAGTACCAGCTACAAACTCTGACAACGCTTCCTCGACGGCCTCGCGGTCCAAACCAACCAGGGAACGGACAAAGAGGCCGAGGCCATCGTTGGCGGCACGATTCAAGTCTTCAAGCGAACCCAAACCGCTTTCAAGAAGAATGCGTTCAAGCTCGGCAAGGTCCAACGCCGTCAGTTGCTTGTTACGCCGGAGCCGTTGAATGGTTGCATGCTCCTCGTATTGCGCCAGGTACGAACGCATTTTTTCTTTGTACCGAGGGAGGTCGACGAAGCCATTGGTTGTCCCCACCAGTTCGACTTCCTCAAGCACGCCGAGCTCGTCCTGGAAGTTTGTGTAGACCACTTTGCGCTTCCGCTTCTCGATCAGATGGACCAATCCGCGGAGCCGCTTGCGGATGTCCTCAAGCCATTCCAACGAAACGGATTCCCATTCGTCGTCGTGGAGAATGGTTTCCAGCAGGGGCAACTGAGCAGCGATGGCCGGGATGCTCTGCTGGTCCTGCAAGGCCGAGGCGATGGCTTGGATCTTTGTCCGGAACGGCCCAACCGCCGATCCCTGCAGCGACGCCAACTCTGCCTGAAGCATCAGGTAGTCGAACCGCCTGGCCTCTTCCGTATCCGCAGGCGCGCCGATGGTAGCGAGCCTGGCGATCTGGGTTTGCAAAGCCTGGAAGTCCTCGGCTGCCAACGATTTCCAGGCTGCTTCTTCGGCGAACCTGTCCACCCATTTGCGTGCCGGTTTAACGAGGAAGTTGTCCAGCGGAAGCCGGTCAACTGCGTGTTTCAGGGTTTGCCGGAGGTCGGCAACAACGGGCGCTTGGGGGTCCCATTGAAGGTCAGTGAAAGTTTGCAGGAGCTGGACGCGCGCAGCGAACGTAGTCTCCGCGAGTGACTTACCCACAGAGCCTTCATTGCTGGGCATTCCCGCATTGAAGAACTCGGCGTTGCGGCAGAGGTCGAAGATAAAGAAGTCCTTCTTGTCCTCGCCCGGCCCATACAGTTCCGGYCGGAGTCGCGTTCCGCGGCCCACCATCTGCCAGAATTTGGTCTTGGACCTGACCATCTTGAAAAAGACGAGGTTGACGACGTCCGGCACGTCAACGCCGGTGTCCAGCATGTCTACCGAAATAGCGATGTGGGGATCACTCTCGGTGGTCGAGAATTGGTCGATGAGAATCTGGGCGTAGTTCACCTGATAGGTGATGACGCGAGCAAACTGACCCTTGTAAGCCGGGTAGTTCTTGTCAAAGCGTTCAGCAATGTACTCCGCGTGTCTGTTGTTCTTCGCGAAGATGATGGTCTTGCCCAGGCGATCCCCGCCGGCGACTTTGTGGCCGCGGGTCATAAGGACTTCCAGTGCCTTATCCACTGTGTCGGCGTTAAACAGCCAGGTATTGATAACGCTTGAATCGACCGAGTCCGGGATCTCGCCGTCTTCGTCCCATTCGAGCTCGTCCCACTGCTCTTTTTCAGCCTCTGGGAGGTCCTCGTACGAGATGCCTTGGTCAGGAAACTTCAGCGGAACCGGAACGACCCGCGGTGGCACAAGATATCCGGCCTCGATGGCCTCGCTGAGCTCATAGGCAAACGTTGGAACGTTGTCCTCGATGCCGAAAAGGCTGTAGGTGTTGCGGTCCACCTCTGACTGTGGCGTGGCTGTCAGCCCGATGAGGAGTGAATCGAAGTACTGGAAGATGGCCCTGTATTTTTGGTAGACCGACCTGTGGGCTTCATCAACGATGATGAGGTCATAGTGGCCAATGCCAAAGGTCCGCTGGCCAAGCTTTCCCTCGGTCCGGTTGATGAGGTTCATCATCGTCGGATATGTAGCCACATGGATGCGGCTGTCTGCTTCATCGTCCGAGCCCAGAATGACAGGGCTGGAACCGGGAAGGTGGGCCTTGAAGGCGTTGGCCGCTTGCTTGACCAACGCAACCCGATCCGCGAGGAACAGAACGCGTTTGGCCCAGTTGGCTTCCTGCAGGAGCTTGGCGAGTGCGACGACGGTGCGCGTCTTGCCCGTGCCTGTCGCCATGACTACAAGCGCCTTGCGCTCGAAGTCCTTTTCGTAGGCTTCAGTGACGGCCCGGATGGCGTTGTGCTGGTAGGGGCGTTCGACGATGGAGTTGTCGATTGCCTGTTCAGCCAGAGGCTTTCGGCTCTGACGGCGGTTGATCAGCAGTTGAAGTTGATCCCTTGTGTGGAAGCCCTGCAACGAGCGCTCCGGGTACATGGTGTCGTCCCAGATCCATGTCTCGTAACCGGAGCTGTAGTAGATGATCGGTCGTCGACCATAGCGACGTTCCAGGCAGTCGGCGTACAGCTTGGCTTGTTGCTTCCCTACATGGGGATCCTTGGTTGTCCTTTTCGCCTCGACCACTGCGAGGGGCAGCCCGTCAGCGCCCCACAGCACGTAATCCACGTAGCCCACTCCGCTGAGCGTGCCGCTCGCCGTGGGCATGGTGTCTACCTTGAACTCGCGGTCTTCTGTATTGGTGAGCGGCCAGCCTGCCTCGTTCAGCTCAAGATCGATGAGGTGCCTGCGGGTCAGGGCTTCGTCATAGTCGTGGTGGTCAGGGACGGTCTGGTTCTGTTTTTTGGCCTCCGCGACTTCAGCCTGCAGAATCTCCAGCTGGGCCTTAAGGTCTGCCGAATCCGCTGCTGCTTGTGCAAGGGCCTCGTTTTGGGCTTTGAGTTGGCTCTCGAGTGCCTGGAGTTCTTCGGGCGACTGCTGCTGTGCCGGCGTCTTCGGCTTTGGGGCCAGGATACTGGCGTCGAAGACCAACGACGGCGGCAGCTGGCTACCGGTTTTGGCGTAGTTCCTCGCGAGCCAATAGCAAACGTGGTGCAGTTCGCGGAGCACGAGTTCAGCGCCCTGGATGGTGGGGCCAACGGAATTGTGGACCGCATTGTTACCGGCTTTGCGAATGATCGTGAGCTTGTTGGCAATAGGACCGCCCACAAGATTCTTAAAGGTGGGCTCGTTCAGTAACGCGTTGAGGTCATCTTTGTAGGGGGTCACCAACCCTGGCTCCACTTGATAAAGCCACTCAACAATGCGTTCGATGGTGTAACGGGCGTAGAACACGGAAGCGCGTGGATCGACCCGGGCGAATTGTTCGGCCCGGCGTGCTTGCTGGGCCAACTCGGGCCACTCGCCCAGCATGAACCCAAAGTTGCTGGTAACTGCCCCCATGCAGCCGTCTCCGATCCGTTGCTCCGATGTCCTGAAGGTAGTCAATCACGGGACTGCGACCGTTTATGCCTTATTTCAGATCCGTGGCCTCGACGAGTGGCAGCAGTCGTACCTTCGCAATAGTGTCATCGGTGATTTTCGGCAGGGATCCCAGCTGGGATTTCAGCTCTTCCCTGGCAGCTTCGAATGCTTCCACTATGCCGCGAGAATAGTGTTCGACCATTTCCCGGGCTGCTTCAGCATCAACGCCAAACTGAGTGCTTGTCGAGACCAGCATCTGCTTGCTGATCTTCTGAAGCCTGTATTCGGCTTTCACACTCATGGCCAAGTCGATACCTGAGTCCGCGTCCCAATACGGGGCATAGGTGGCGAGGTCGTAGAGGGGCGATAGCTGCGCTCTACTGCCATGGAGGAGGAGGGAGTAGTTTTTGGCGTGCGCGTCGGTGCAACCGGCCACGGTGTTGAAAACAAGGGCCCGGTACAGCCCTGCTCCTGCCGCCCGGCGGTCCGCTTCAAAAGGAAGCGATCGGATAAGGGCGGCCATATCGCTCGCGCCCGGCCCTCCGTCACGGTGCTGGTATTTCTTGGCTGGAGAAACGCTCAATGCCTGGCAAAAGTCTTCTTGATGGATGCGGCGCCAGGTTCCACCCACTTCCTGGCGGTCATAGCGACGTGTCACAAAGACGTCCCAGTTGCCGATGCGGCGGAGTTCGGACTTGGCCACCTCGAGCCCCAGAAAAGATGCTGCCCTCATGGTCAGCTGTTCCACAATATCCAAGCGACTGAATGTGCCGGCTGCCGGTTTGAGGATGTGCGTCGTGGGGGTAGCGTCTTCCGGTACCGCCCAGTCGCCGTTGGGAAGTTGGTGCAGGGCGATCTTTGGCTGAGCCCCGGCGAGGCTGAAGCGTCCTGCGGAGTCGTCGTAGGGCGTGCCGTCTTTGTACTCAGTCACGACGTGGTCCAGCATCTCGGCCACATCCCTGTCCGAAACTGGCTTCACCGCCGTTCTTGCGAGGGTGCCATCCGAAGATCCGGTGCCCGGCCGCATGAACTGGAGCGCACCCGCGACATCGGCACCGATATGTTCAAGGATGGCGAAGGGGTTGGACGGGGACACCCGGAACCGTCGGGCAATCGTCTGGAGGGCCCCTTCACTGTCGGGCAAGAGGCCCTGGAGAAAGGGCAGGACGTTGCGCTTCTTGTGGAGGGTGGCGGCCAAGGGCATGGACAGTGACAGCGGGGTCGCGTTGGGGGCTGCCTGGTATTCGGGGTAATAGCGGAACGTCAGATTCCCCGACGACRACTGTTCAACCCGGCCGCAAAGTGTCCCGTCCATGAACACTTCAAGAGCGCGCGCACTCACCACCGAACTGCGCCCGTCTCGCTGTCGCGTATGGCGATCTCGAAACCAAGGGCTTGAAAGACATCCATGAACTTGGACGTTTCCACCGATGCTTTACCGGATTCAAGATCGATGACAAAGGTGCGTGAGACGCTGGCGCGCCGGGCCAACTCTGCCTGTGACCAGGCTCGCTCTTCCCTGAGTTCCCGGACCAAGGGCCCTGCCTCTCGGACCGTACGCAATAGCTGCTCCTGTCGCCGTACGGCAACTTTGATGAATGTCGCCGTACGCCGACTTTAGCATTTGTTGCCGTACGGCGACAGTGGTCGAGTTATTCGAAGAAGTCCTCGTCCAGTTCTACGACGTCGTAGCTCTGCTTCACCTGCACTCCGACCCGGTATTTAATCATGAGGCTCACTAGACGAGCGCCGTCAATCAGGATTGTGCGGGTGCCGACACTGCCTGCATAATCTCTCGCACCTTGTGAAAACCTACTGGTGGTGATGAAAACGCCCTTGGAGGCAGAGAAGCCATGCAGCGCTCCTACGAATGCTTGGATGGCTTCGCGGCCAACGGCGTTGTCCGGGCTGTAACGTTTTGCCTGGATGTAGACCCGATCCAACCCAAGCGCGTCTTGGTCTATAACCCCGTCAACGCCACCGTCACCGGTGCCACCGATACGTCGCCCCCGTTGCTCAGCACCTCCGTAGCCCATCTTCAGCAGCAGCTTCACCACAGCGTCTTCGAAAAAGTCCGGATGTCCTTCGTGAAGCCGTTTAAGGAGCGATGCTCCTACTTCGCCTTGGATGCGGTTTATCGCGTCCTCGATCTGCTCCACTGGCTCCAGTTCTTCCGTAGCTGAGAGGCCGGTCTCTCGCGCAGCCTGAGTGGGTGCGGCTTGACCGTCGGCTTTCGGCCAGTACTGCGCAAAGATTGTGTGTGCCTGGCTGTAGTTGATCCCCTGAGGATTGTCCAGAAGCCACTGCCTGCCGGTATCGGTGATGCAGTAGTACCCCTTTACGGGACGGTCGATCCAGCCCGCCCGTGTCAGGTGGCTTAGGACCCAGCCCATGCGCTGCTCGTAACGCAGTCCGCCCGAGTTCAGGGTCTCCTCGCGAGCGCCCGCCGACAGTCCGGCTTGATCCGCCGCTTGATGGAAGAGCTCCTTCCGGTGGAGCGTCTGTCCATCAGACAGAGCTTGGAGAACCGGCACGATGAGCGCTGGCCAAATCGGTACCTCGGTCGAAGGTGCCTGAGCCGCTGATTCGGTCACTAGAGTTCTCCTTTGAACGCGCGGTTTTGGAGAGACGCGAAGAGCGCGTCCAGTTCCGCCAAGTGCTTGCGGTAAGTTTCCTTCAAACGCTCGACGGCGGCAATTCGGTTTGCGAAGGTCTGCTGCAGTTCGAGCGGGGGAACTGGAATGTGCATTCGCTTGAGCTTCTCACCGGTTAGGTGTGCGATCGTAGCAACCGTCACATGGTCTTTGAGGCCGCCGCCATGAGCCAGAGCCCAGAGCAGGTGAACTATGTATTGAGGATCTAAATCATCAGGATTCGGTCGCACACGGTGAAGTGCTTTCTGGAAGTAACAGTCGATTGCCTGGTCTTTCCAAATGGCTGCTCGGCCCGGTTCCCCACCTTCACACACCAGGATGTCTCCTCTGCGAAGTGCGAACTCGATTTGGTCTGAGGGGCTAAAGTCCATCTCGAGCAGATCATCCGTATTGATCTGAAACCATTGCACGTTGGCATTGCGCAGATACTTAAAGCCATGCTTTCCAGTCTGGGCCTTCTTGTCCAGCATCTTGCCCAGGCGGCTCGTAGTGACCCGGCCGAAGGCTTTGACTGGCCAGTTGAGGCTATTAGAGACCGTATCGCCGAACATGGAGTGGAAAATCGACTGGGTGAGGGTGTTCAGGTGGGCGATTGCTTGGCGGCGCTTGCCGCGGAGCTCATCGGCCTTGTCCAAAATCGCCGCAATCCGCCGCTGCTCCGCTAAGGATGGCAGAGGAAGTTCAATCCGCGAAACAGTGGCTTTTGAAACCTCCTTGAAAGTCGCACCAACACCAAGACTTTGTAGCCATTTCCGGTTGAATTCGAGCCAGCGGTAGAGATACCGGGCCTCAAGCTGGGTAGGGTCGGGAACAAAGCTTTTGAACCCTTGGTTTGTTGCCATGGGAACGCTGTTGATGGCCAACAGACCGATTGGCGCACGGGAACTGAACAAAACCGAATTAGCGGGTAGAACCTCGGCGCTGCTAGCATTCAAACCCGCCGGGGTCAGTCCCCGGGGAGTTGAGTGGATTTCTACAGCCCTGAGGCTGCTTAGGTCCTTGGGTGTTGCCCATGGAATGTCCCCGTCCCAGTACTCTGCGACGGCAGTCTTGGGCGTCCCGCCAGAGACGACACGAGCGACCTTGACGAGTGGCACAAGCTTCACTTCAGCAGCTCCCGCAGCTCGTTCATGCCCTCGGTGATTTCAGTCTCGAGCTGATCCAGTGCAGCCAGGATTTCCTCAGGGGCAGCATGCTCGACTTCTTCGTACTCGATCTCCTTGTACCGGTTCAGCGACAGGTCGTAGTCGTTCGCCACGATCTCTGAAAGCGGAACACAGAAGGACTGTTCCGTGCGCGCCCGCTCAAGTTCCGCCGTCGTGCGCTGATTCCAACGTGAGAGGACGTCCTCAAGGTCGGAAGAGGCAAGCGGCGTGCGCTTGTCGTCGAGGCTGAACCCGTCCGACTTTACGTCGTAGAACCAGACGTTATCCGTGCCGCCGGAGTTGGTTTTCGTGAAGAAGAGGATGGCGGTGGAGACACCGGCGTAGGGCTTGAAGACGCCGGACGGGAGTTTTACGACGGCGTCGAGCTTGTGGCCTTCGACCAGTGTCTTGCGGAGGGACTTGTGTGCGCCGGTGGAGCCGAAGAGGACGCCGTCGGGAACGATAACCGCAGCGCGTCCGCCTGGCTTAAGCAGCTTGATGAAAAGTGCCAGGAAGAGGAGTTCGGTCTTCTTCGTCTTGACGACGTTCAGCAACTCTTTCGACACATTCTCGTAGTCCAAGCTGCCAGCGAACGGCGGGTTGGCGAGGATGACGTTGTACTTCTCTTCCTCGACGGAGTGCAGGTCGGCAAGTGAATCGCGGTAGGAAACATCCGGGTTCTCGACCCCGTGGAGCAGCATGTTCATTGAACCGATGCGGAGCATGGTGGAGTCGAAGTCGAAGCCATGGAACTGCTCGTGATGGAAGAACTTACTGGTCTCGTCATTGGTGAGGAGATTGCTGTTGTTCTTACGGAGGTATTCGCCGGCCTGAACCAGGAAGCCGCAGGTGCCAGCGGCCGGATCACAGATGGCTTCGAGTGGCTGGGGTGCTGTCATCGCGACCATGAGGTCGATGATGTGCCGTGGGGTTCGGAACTGTCCGTTGGTACCCGCCGATGCCAGCTTCGACAACATGTACTCGTAGAGATCGCCCTTGGTGTCGCGGCCCTCCATGTTGATGGAGTCGATGACATCCACCACCTGCTTCAAGACACCCGCGTTCGGGATCTTGAACTGCGCATCCTTCATGTGGTGGCTATAAGTGGAGTCTTCGCCGTTGGACTGCTTGGTCAGCTCAGTTCGGAGGAACGGGAAGATGTTCTGCTGGAAGACCGTGAACATCTCAATCTGACCAAAGTCCTTGAAGTTCGACCAGCGGAGGTCCGAATAGGGGCGGCCCTGGGGGTCAACACCCTCGGGAAACACCGCGTTCTCGATCGGCTCGCCCAAGATGTTGGCCTGCTTCTCCGCCCGAGTCTGGTTCTCGTCCAGGCGCTTGAGGAACAGAAGGTACGTGATCTGCTCGATGACTTCCAGCGGGTTCGAGATACCGCCGCTCCAGAACGTATTCCAGACTTTGTCTACTTGGGACTTGATTTCACCTGTGATCACTCATGCGAGTTTAGTGCGTTCTCATGTGAGCCACGCCCATCGGTGAGAAGGCCTGGCGTCCCTAAGGGACACCAGGCCTTCAGCCAAGCCGGTTGTCAGCAGGGACGCCAGGACTTGCCGCCGGGAGCGTAACAGCGGGGGCCCGTGTACCCCGGGTAGGGATTCGATTGGGCCGGTGGCGCCGGCGGTACGTAATTCTGAGCTGGCGGAACATACGGCTGGACTGGCGGAACATAGGGAGCTGGTACGGGTAAGTTGCGTATCCGTTCAGCCTCGGCAGCCGCTGCTGCTGCCCGAGCCTGTTCTGCCGCGGCGGCCTCATCGGCAGCCTTCTTTGCTGCCGCCTCTGCTTCCGCAGCAGCCTTTCGTTCTGCCTCCGCTCGCGCCACAGCGGCTACTCGTTCTTCCTCTGCCTTCTTCTCGGCCGCGGCAAGTGTCTTCTCTTGTTCCTTGAGCTGATTGTGTGCAGACTCAGCCCGGGTTATTACTGCGGTCAGGGCGGTCAACTTGGCGGTTGATTCGCTGGCAGAGTATGCCGCCCAAAGGATGGAGTTCTCTGTTTCTCTCGCTGCGGACAGGAGGTCTTTCGCTGCCTTGGCAGCAACGATGGCTGTCGCCAGCCCAGTAGCCGATGCTCCCGCTCCGGCCGACGTCGTTGCCGGCGCCGCACTCTGTGCCGCTGTCAGTGCTTCGTTGGCAGCTGCCAGTTGCGCAGGGAGGGTGCATTCGATGCCCTCTGCGAAGAGCCCGGACTTGGCAGTACGCGCTTCCTCAAAGGCGGCTTCGACAGGAGGCAGGAACTTTCGGTTTTCTCCGACGACCATTGGAACCCCCAGTCCCCGGCGTGCGATCTCTGCGTTGACCAGCTGGTTGCTGGCATTGAAGACCCCCGCCAAGGTTCTGCCGTATTTGTCATGGCGTTCGACGTCGAACTCCAACCTGACCTTGCTGCCCACCGGCAGTACTCCCTCAAGATGATCTGTCGCCTCCGGCCCAAGGCATTCGGTGGGCTTGTTCGGATCCTTAGTTTCCGGAGTATTGATGTTCAGCAGGCGAACTGTCTGATCGATGTTGTTGATGGATACAACTACCGTGTCGCCGTCGACCACCCTGACGACGGTCCCGCTGTCGGCGTTTGCGGCAGCCGCCGCTACCAGGGAGCCAGTCACGATCGCGACTGCTGCCGTAGCTCCAATGATTAGCTTCCGCATGATGTATGGCCTCCCACAACTGGGGCTTGAAGTGGAGGGTGGCTGTGGGACAGCCGGTTCTGGGTGCGCAAATAGTCCCCCTATTTATGCGAATGGAGTGATGAGTCGGCTGCTCAGCAGCCGTGAACACTTTAAGCTACAAGTGGTCATGAGGAGGCTTCGGGCCGGTGGCAGCGGGATGTGTGACGGGTGCTTGACACAATGGATCATGCTCTTCACCAAAAAGACCCTCACCGAGGACGGATTCACCGGATTCCGACCACTCGACGAACTCGATCCCATGCGGATCCCACAAGGACCCGGGATATTCGTGGTCCTTCGCCCGGCCGGATTTGAACCGGTCTTTCTGAACAAGAGCACCGCCGGGACCTTCAAGAAGAAGGACCCATCATTGAAGCGCGAAGCACTCGCGTCCGAGTGGCTTACAGACGCCTCAGTGCTCTACATCGGCAAAGCCAGCGCGGGCAGTCAAGGCAACCGGGGGCTACGCAAGCAAATCCAGGAGTTCATGGATTACGGCCGCGGGCGACCAACCGTCGTGTGGGATGCGCGCCTCATTTGGCAGCTGCGCGACGCCCTGGACCTGGTCATCGCTTGGAAGGAACTGCCGCCGGAGGGGCTGAGTGCAGCCGAAGCCGATTATCACGCCGCGTTCGTTGCCGCTCACGGACGCCTCCCGTTCGCCAATCTGGTCCAGGCGCGCGCCAGGAAATAGCCCAAGGAGGCCGACGGCGGCAGGTGCCTTTCGCCGTCGGCCTCCCGCTGCGTGGGTGATCGGCGGATAATGGCGTCCATGACGGCCGGCAGCCCCACTGGAAGCACCGCGGGTCAACCCCGCATCACGGTAGAGGTTCCTGTCCTTCGGATCGGTGGCGGGCAGGCCGATTACGAGGGCCTCAAGCGATTCGTTGATTCGCTGCGCAAGCCGCAAGGGCTGCACATGACGCTACTGCACGTGGGGATCCTCCACGAACTCGCAGATGATATTGCCGCGTGGACCAAAGGAAGGGCGACGCCGGAGAGGGTTCTGCCCGAGATTACGAGCTGGTTGACGGAACTGCCGGTGCTGCAGGGGTTTCTGGGTAAGTCGGACAAAGTGGTCCCGCTGGGTGGCGGTCGGCTGATGGGGCTTGAGGTGGACGTTCCCCAGGAAGTTCACGACTACCAAGCGCTTCTGGTGCAGGGCTTGCACGTGCTTCTTGATGATCTTGGCCTCGACAACATCGATGACTTCATCCTGGGCTCACCCGCTTTGGGCTACAGGTCTCCGCGCTGGTTGCCGCACATTGCCGTGGGAAGGGCGCGGTCGCGACACGAGCCGCCCGTGGAGATCGCTCCGGTGGCCATTGAATTCGGCGACTCGCGCATCCGGAACAGACTGGCGCTCCCTGGGCAGGGGTGATTCTGACGGAGCCCGGCCGCCACGGTAAATTGGACGTGACTCCAGATCTCAACCAGAGGACTTCCATGCAGCCCCGTGCCCTGTTCCGTACCGTCGCTTTTGCCGAGGCCGTGACATGGACGCTGCTGCTGATCGGGCTGTTCCTTAAATACGTCACGAAGACCACTGACCTCGGCGTGAGTATCGCCGGAGGCATCCACGGCTTTGTGTTCCTTTGCTACGCAGCGACGGCCGCCTTCACCTGGATCAACCAGAAGTGGACGATGCGGACCGGCCTGTTCGCCATCGGCTCCGCTGTGATTCCCTATGCCACCATCCCGATGGAGAAGTCGCTGGATCGTCGGGGTCTCCTGGCCGGTGGGTGGCGTTTGGCCGCTGGGGGCGAGAAGCCTCAGGGTGGCTTTGAGAAAGCCCAGGCGTGGGTTCTTCGCAATCCGATCCTCGCGGTTGTGGTGACCCTGGTGGCTGTGGGTGCAGTGTTCAGCTTCCTTCTGTTCATGGGCCCTCCGGGTACCTGGTTCTCCTAGGATTCAGCCGGCGGGAAGCATCGGTTCTTCGGGACCGGTGCTTTTCTTGCTTTAACACCTGGTTCTCGCCCTTTGCGTGTGCCGCCCCGACCTACTTTGGATCTGTGTTGGGTCTGACACGCCGTCTGTGGGGTGTGTCGCCCGGGGTTTGGCGGTCAAAGTGGGTGGTGGCGGCACGGGTCTTTCCCAAAACTTCGACGTCGGCACCCGTTTGGTGTGGCTTTGTGACCTTGTTTGAGGCCGTTGAGCGCGCTTTTCCCGCGGTTTCGAGCTGTTTCGGGTTCAAAACGGGTCAGGAAGCTACTGTTCCGAGGCCTTAGTGCGTTGGTTTTGTGCCGGGGCAGCCCCAGGAGTTGGGGTTTTGTTGGCAGGTGTCGGCGACGAGTGCTCTTTGTGTTTTCCAGACGTGGATGGTTGTGGCTGGTGTGGTCAGGTCCAGGGTTCCGTTGATGGGTAGTGGTGGGCCGTTGTTGACGGAGTAGGTGC
>NZ_JBFRDO010000020.1:0-44942 GCF_052113825.1 Paenarthrobacter sp. TAF1 | reverse complement strand
CCCCGGAAAGCGTGGTGATGCCGTGGTGTTCAATGGCAGCCAGGACGGCTGCAGGTTCGAACCTGTCCTGCAGGACCAAGGTGCCTCCCTTGAGCAGCGTCGGCAGCGCACCCATGCCCAGGGAAGCGGCGTGGAACATCGGGGCAATCATCAGCGCCACCTGCGTGCTGGTGACGTCGTAGTCGACCAGCACGTTCAAGGCATTCCATGTCAGGTTCCCATGGGTCAGGATGGCGCCCTTGGGGTTCCCTGTGGTTCCGGAGGTGTAGAGGATCATGCACGTGTCGTTTAGCGAAACGGCACACTCCTGGTGCTCTGCCGAGGCCGCGCGGATCGCCTTCTCATAGGACCCGACGTTGGGCCCTGATTCCACGACGAGTCGACCCGCTATGCGCGCCACGGTGCTGGCCGCCAGGGCCAGGTCGTCGCACTGCCGGGCATTAATGAGTAGGTTCGTTCCGGAATCCTCAAGGGCGAATGCCACTTCCTGCGGGGCCAAGCGGGTGTTGAGGGGAACAAAGACCGCGCCGATGCTTCCGCAGGCGAAGAGCGTTTCAAGGAACGCGGGGTGGTTGTTGCCCAGATAGGCCACCCGGTCCCCGCGTTTGACGCCGTGTCCCGTCAGGGCGTTGGACAACCGGTCAATGCGCTCGGCCAGTTGCTCGTATGTCAGGGTCAAGGAGCCGTCGGTGATGGCGGTGTGCCCTCGGGACTTGACCCGGCGTTTGTGGATCCAGCTTCCCAATCCTTGGTTCAACATCACAGGTCTTAGGCGTAGAAGCGGTAGATGCCGCGCGAGACGACGGCGGGTTTCGGGGCGCCGTCGACCTCGACGACCTGGTCGACGGCGATCTGGTAGCCGCCCTTGACCTCTTCGACTTCTGCGATCTGTGCCTTCATGCGGATCTGTGCGCCGACCGGCACCGGTGATGGAAAGCGGACTTTGTCCAGGCCGTAGTTGACCCGGGTGCTCACACCGGTGACATCGAAAAGCTCGGACCAGAATGCGATTTGCAGGCTTAGCGAGAGGTAGCCGTGGGCGATCGGCCCACCGAACGGGCCCTCTTTGGCTTTCTCCGGGTCGGTATGGATCCACTGGTGGTCGTCTGTCGCATCGGCAAACGTATTGACCTGGTCCTGAGTGACCATCCTGAACTCGCTGTAACCCAGGTCGGTGCCAGCGGCGGTTGCGAGCTGCTCGTAGGAAAGAACTGTCTGGCCCATGAAGGGTCCTCCTTCAATAGATAATGGTGGTTTGGGTATCGCTGGTAGCGCCGAGGCTTCCGTCTAGCGGAAAGCCCCGACGGCGGTGGCGTGTCCTAGAATCAACGCGTTTAACTCGTTGCCCCCGCAGGCTTCCCGGGCCAGCGCGGCGGTCTCCCGCAGCATCCGCGCGGTCAATGTTTTGGCCATCGCTGAGTTCTCGTCCACGTAGATGCCTTTGTCTTGCGCCTGGGTGAGGCTGGCCTAACGTGGCAAGGGACGCGGTGACCTTGGTGAGCTACCGGGCAGGTTCTCCTGCATGATCCGCAGGCTGGTTTTGCTCTCGGCCCTGCCCAGCTTCACTCCCGGCGCAGCCGGTCATGGAGAGTTCAGTCCCAGGACCCGGACCGCGTTATCCTTCAGGATCAGCGGGCGTATCTCGTCCTTGAGCGGCAGCTCGGCAAAGGCGCCGAGCCACTTCTCAGGGGTGATCAGCGGGTAATCGGTTCCGAAGAGCACCTTGGTGGCCAGTACGTTGTTGCTCATCTTCACCAGCGAGGCCGGGAAGTACTTCGGGCTCCAGCCGGAAAGGTCGATGTACACGTTCGCCTTGTGCGTGGCGATCGAATTGGCCTCGTTCTGCCAGGGCATCGAGGGGTGCGCCATGATGATCGTTAGGCCCGGAAAGTCGGCTGCCACGTCGTCAAGGAGCAGTGGGTTGGAGTAGCGCAGCTTGATGCCGCGTCCTCCGGGTAGCCCGGCACCCATGCCATTCTGTCCGGTGTGGAAAATGCATGGCAGCCCGAGTTCCTCGAGTGCAATCCAGAGCGGGTAGAACTCTTCGCTGGAGGGGTCGAAGCCTTGCAGCGAGGGGTGGAACTTGAAGCCACGCACGCCGAGCTGTTGGGCTTGACGGCGGGCCTCGGCGACGGCGGCCCGACCGGTGCGCGGATCAACCGAGCCGAAGGGGATCAGCACGTCGTTGTTGCGCGCCGCCCCGGCAACCAGGTCATCGATCGAGTTCGGTTCATGTCCCAGCGCGGTGCGTGCATCGACGGTGAACAGGACCGCGGCCATCCTCGCCTCACGGTAGACCTCGGCGATCCTGTCCACTGAGGGAGTGCGCTCCTCGGACTTGAAGTAGGCGGCCGATGCCTCGAAGAGGTCCTCAGGCATGGCCTTGTGACCGCAGTCGTCGACCTCAACATGGACATGCATGTCAATCGCGGTGATCGACCCGGGGTCGATCCCGGATTCGTAGCGGATGCTCATGGCGTGCGTTTCCTTGCTACTTTGCTGCCGCTTCGGTTTGCAGCTCGGCCGGAAGCTCGGGGAAGGACTCGCCTACTGACTGCAGCTTGTCGCCGAAGAGTGCATCGAACTGGTCCTGCAGGGTGTAGTAGTCCCAGCCGCCGTCATGAAACTCAGAAATAATGGCGTCCGGGTGGCTCCACAGCTGCAAGCGGTCTCCGCCGGCACCGATGGCCTGACCGGTGATCTTGCCCGCTTCCTCCGAGGCCAGGAACGCGATCAGCCCGGCGACATCGTCGGCGGTGCCGAAGCCCAGATCCTTGCGGAAGAAATCTGGCATTGCCTCGCCGCGCTCGTCGGCCTCCACGGCCTTGGCGAAGAAGGGGACAGTCTTGGTCATGGCGGTGGCCGCGACCGGGATGACCGCGTTAACGGTGACTCCCGTGCGCTTCATCTCCAGCGCCCAAGTGCGCACCATCCCCACGATGCCGGATTTGGCAGCTGCGTAATTGGTTTGGCCAAAGTTTCCGCGCTGGCCCGTGGGCGAACCGATGGTGATAATGCGCCCGGCGACGCCGTTTTCCTTGAAGTAGCCGAACACTTCGCGAACGCACGTGAAGGTGCCACGCAGGTGTACGTCTATGACGAGATCGAAGTCCTCGTCGGTCATCTTCAGGATGGACTTGTCACGCAGCACGCCGGCGTTGGTGACAAGGATATCCAGTCGGCCGAAGTTCCGGGTGGCTGCCGCAACCAGTGCCTTGGCGGTTTCGCTGGAGCTAACCGGCGCCACCACGGCTACGGCGTTGCCGCCCGTGCCAACGATCGAGTCCACAGCCTTTGCCGCGACATCGGCGTCGACGTCGTTGATAACCACGGCGGCACCCAGGCGGGCCAGCTCCTGGGCATAGCTCAGACCGAGGCCACGCCCGCTACCGGTGACTACCGCTACTTTTCCAGCCAGTGACATGTCCGCTCCTTCAAAGTGGTGTTGTTCCCACCAAAGCATCGTGGGAACCTTGCTTGGTACATAAGAACTTAAACTCTTAAAAAAATCAATGATTAATTTTATTATCTACTTCTCGAGGCACTGACTTGGTAAGCAAAAGCAGTACGAGCACCGACCCGATTGATCGTTTCCTCTCGTGTGAACTGGCAGGTGAAATCGAATTTTTGACGGCACGAACCCGCGCGTTGGGCGTCGCGAGGGCCAATGAGCTGCTGGAGCCATTGGGGCTGAAGGTCCGTTCCTACTCGGTGCTGTCCCTGTCCTGCAGCGGTCTCGCTCCCACGCAACGGGAACTGGCTGACTTCCTCTCCCTGGAACCCAGTCAGATTGTGCCTCTGGTCGATCACCTGGAGAGCCGCGGACTCGTCGAGCGCCGCGCCGATCCCAAGGATCGACGTTCCAAGATTATTGCGGGAACATCCGCCGGGCACGAGTTGTACAGGAAGGCGCGTCTGGTCACCGCACAGGGTGCATCCATAGCACTGGATCAGCTGAACGCGGCGGAGCAGGAAACACTGCGCGAGCTGCTGGCGCGCGTAGCCTTCAACCGCTGAGGCACAGCCTTCAACTCCAGTGGCGGAGAGCCCAGGCGGGGTCGCCCGCATTACGGTTCCTGAGGATGAGCCGTTTAATGGCACCACACCACTTTCGTTGCAGGTCCTGTTCTCTTGCTCCCCCTGGGTCCGATCCTGCAGCGGAATGCCGACGGCAGGACGCGCTGTGTCTCGGGCATTCCGCGTTGGGCTACATTCGCTGTGGTCAGGAAATCTCTACGGTCACCACCGCGGGGCCGGGGAGGGAGGCGCTGGCCATCAGGCCGTTTCGTGAGGTGACTGCCCGTGACACGCAGCATGTCATCTTCTCGGTGGCGGCCCGCTGGCGGGCGCTGTAAAAGACATCGCGGTGGTCGATGGCCCCGTCAAGCTTGAGGATTCTTACCTCACAAAGTCCACATTCGCCTTTCCGGCAATCGAACATCATATCCGCGCCGGCATCCTCGAGAGCTTCGAGCATGGAGCGTTCCTGTCCCACCGTAACTTCCAGTCCCAGATTCGGAACCCGAACGATGAATTCCTCCGGGTCGTGCCAGCCGCTGTTGCCAAATGTTTCGTAGCGCAGGTTGGGGTAGCTGAGTTCGCGTTCGATCCAGGTACGGCGGACGGCGTCCATGAGACGGATGGGCCCGCACATGTACAGTTCGGTATCGTCCGTGGCGCCTGCGACGAGTTCGTTTACGTTCAGCGGCGTTCCCTCGTCATCGATGTGGACGGCCAGCTTCTCGCCGTGGAGCTGCCGTAGCTCCTCCACATAGGCCATCGCCGCGCGGCTGCGGCCGGCATAGACCAAGGTGTAGTCCAAGCTCAGGTTCCTCAGGACTTTGGCCATATTGGTCATCGCAGTGATGCCTATGCCACCTGCCAACAAGATGTAGCGTTCGGCACCGACTCGGAGTGGGAAGTTCTGCAACGGCTGCGTGAATTCAAGCACATCGCCCGCTTTGAGGTTGTGCATGAAGATCGATCCGCCCCGGGACAGGGGAACCTTCAGAACACTAATGACGAGGTGCGTGCCGTCCTCGCTTGACTCGACGACTGAGTAGGACCTCGTGTCCTCGTGCCCCTCAATGCGGACCCTCACGTCAACATGTGTGCCAGGTTCTGCTTTTTTGGGAAGATCCGACGCGAGTACGATCCGTTGGATGTTGGTGGCGATCTTCTGGACCTCAACAACTGTTCCCCGTTGCCAGACCTCTATGTTTGTTGCTGCCATGTCAATTTCACCTTTTTAGTTCTGTCTGTCCCGCTCTAGGCGAGGGAAACCAGACGGCCTTCGGATTGCAGCTGTCGCTCGATCAGGCGCCTAACCCACATGCCGCCGGAATCGATGTTCAAGTTGTAGAACTCGTAGTCCGGGTTGGCATCAATGGCAGCCTGTTGGGCCTTAAGCATGGCTTCGTCCTCACCGAACACACCATGGACTCCCTGCCGCAACTGAGTCGTGATCAGTTGGCTGTCGAGGCGATAATTGCGCATGAATGCCCAGAAATAGTGGCAGGATTTCTCGCTTTCAGGGGTGATGGCATTCATCACGAAGCCGTTTACGCCCTGGCTGCGGTTACCCTCAAATGCTCCTGACCCTGCTTTGGCGACTCCAACATCGATGTTGATCACTGACGGGGATCGGTAGGTGATGATTTGCCACCTGTCGACTTTGCCTTCGAAGCCTGGGAATTTGTCGCGCATATTTTTGAGCCAGAACGGAGGAGCATCAATATTGAACATCCAGCGTGCAACGGTGACGGTGCTGTCATCGTGGGTAACAACGAAGTCCGATTCGCTCAGCTCGTCCTGTCCGATGGAAGAGGAATGAATAAATTCCTCGTGGGTGAGATCCATCAGGTTGTCCAGCACCAGCTGGAAATTGCACGGCGCGTAAATGGTTTCGCCGTCGCCTGCCCACGCCGATGAATCCAACTGGTGCATGTCGGGCACCAGCCCGGCGTCGGCCTTGGTTGGGTCACCGAGCCAAACCCACACGTAGCGGTGGCGCTCGACGACGGGAAACGACGGAACCGTTGCGCTGGGGTTGATGGTCTCCTGGGCTGGCATGGAGACGCAGCGTCCAGCCGAGTTGTACACGATGCCGTGGTAGGGACACTGGATCTGGTCCTTGCCGAGGGTCTTGCCGAGGGACAGCGGCGCGAGCCTGTGCCAACAGGCGTCGGCAAGGGCCACTGCCTTGCCGTCCTCTGTGCGATAAAGCGCCAGCGAGCGGCCGGCGACTTTCCGCGACATTGGTTGACGGGTCACTTCCTTGTCCCAGGCGGCGACGTACCAGACATTCAAGGGATAGCCGAGAACTTTATTGGTTGTGGAGCTCTGGGTATTGGCAGCAGTCATGGTTTTCCTTCATACACAGTGGGCGTCGACAATGGCGCCGAAGGGTTGCTAGGGAACGATGGACTGTCCCACTTAGATAACTATCGGCATAGTTAGTGCGTTTGATTCCAGACTATCTATGGATATAGTTATTGACTAGAGTTGAAGGAAAAGAGGGTCATTCTGTGAGTCTCCGGTACGCACTGTTGGCGCTGCTGTCGGTGGAGCCGATGACGGGTTACGACCTGTCAAAACGCTTTGAATCATCAGTTGCGTATGTGTGGCATGCCCCGGATTCGCAGATTTACCCGGAGCTGAGGCGGATGGAAAAGGGCGAGCTCCTGGCCGCGGAAGAAATACCCTGGGGTCCGAACAGCAAGAAGACGCGGTATCGGATAACGGGGTCCGGCATTGCAGCGTTCCGGGCGTGGATGAACACACCGTTGGAGTACTCCCGTGAGCGGGATCCGGTGCACCTGAAGGCGGCTTATCTGGAATGGGCCGACCCGGAGTCTGCGCGGGCGCACATGCAGGCCCACATCTACTACCACACTCTCCGCAGGCGACAGTGGGAGGGCATGATCAATGAACTGCGGACGGGCACGAATGTGATGCTGAGCAAACGCCTCGCCGTGACCCCGGAAGCGGACCGGCGGCGCACCACCGCTTACAAGATCTTCACCTATGAGGGTCTGATCGCCCGCGCTGAGACGGAAATAGAGTGGGCCCGACGCGGCCTGAAACTCGTTGATTCATTAGATGGTGCTTCCTGACTGCAACAAGCCGATTGGCTCCTAACTTCCGGCGGACCTCCGGTGCAGGTCTGCCTTGCGCATTCCCCGGTCGGCTTCCGCGGCAGCTCTTTACCTGGTGGCCAAGAACGCCCTCCAACGAGCCCAAGAAATCCCGGCGCAGATGCATATCCCAGCCAACATCAGCCCAATTTCAGGCGAGTACTACGGCGAGCCGTGGTGGCCCTGAGCCATGCCTCATCCGCACGTGCCCATGCGAGGGGCTGGCAACCCCTGCCCCTGCGAGTCGTGGCAAAGCCGCTCGGGCTGTCATCGTCACATTGGTTGTTGTCCGGAGGGGCGGTGCACGACCACTCGCTCGGCACTAACTCTTACGAGCGTCGAGGGGCGCCTGCCGGAGGTGGGCGGGTGCATGGAGCGGACCCTAACGGCGTCGTGCTCAATGCGGGGCGGACTACCAAATGGATTGTGTCTAAGGGCCCAAGCACCGCTTGCATTGCTCGCCGTCTACCGGAGGCGGTCGCCTCTTTGATCGCATCAGGGCTGATCACCACCAGTGCGTAGAGGAACATCCCGGACGAATCAAATTCTTCGATCCGCTGCAGGTACCGGCGCACCAGTTGCTCGTTAGTGATTTCACCTGCTTTCGACGCCGACCGCAGCAGAGTGATGGTGGCCTCTACGACGTTGAGCGCTCATGCCGTGTTCGCTTCCCGTTGCCCGAAGCCGGCGCGGGCTGTTGCTGGGTAATGCAGTGGATTCCGCCGCCGAAGGCGAAAATGTCCCGGGCATCCACCAGTTCCACCGTCCTGCCAGGGTAGGCGCGTTCCAAAATCCCTTGCGCAATGGCATCATTTGGGTCATCGAAAGCGCAAAGGATGACGACGTTGTTGGCAACGTAGTGGTTGATGTACGACCAATCGACGTAGCCTTCTTCATCTCTGAGCGTGGTAGGGGCTGGAACGTCAACAAGGCGCAGCGGACGACCCTGAGCATCAATCTCGCGTTCCAGGACGGACTTGACTTGTAGGTAGACAGCGTAGTCGGGATGTGTAGGGTCATCTTGGCGATGTAACAGTATAGTGCCCGGGCCCGCGAATGCCGCCACGATGTCAACATGGCCGCGGGTGCCGAACTCGTCGTAGTCACGAGTGAGTCCTCTTGGCAGCCAAATGGCTTTGGTGGTACCCAGCGCCGCATGAATCTCGTCTTCGACGCTTTCCTTGGTTGCGCCAGGATTGCGGCCCGGATCGAGCTGAACGGTTTCGGTCAACAGAACGGTTGCCTGACCGTCTACGTGGAAACCGCCGCCCTCATTCACCAAGGAACTCCGCTTGACCGGTATCGAGGCTGCGGACGCTACAGCGCGGGCCACGTTCTGGTCGTTGCCCCACGAAGCCCAGGCTTGGGCTCCCCAGCCGTTGAAGACCCAGTCGACGGCCGACAGGGACCCATCTGCTTGGTGCGTGTAAGTGGGGCCGCTGTCCCTTAGCCACGCGTCATCCAAGGGCACTTCGATGGCGGTGATACCACCACCAAGCCAAGTTCTGGCCGCGTCCAAGTCGCCGGGGTCAGCCAGGACGGTCACCGGCTCATACCTGGCGATCGTTTGCGCTACGGTGGCCCAAGCGGTGCGGGCGCGCTCCAAGGTTGGGCTTCCCTTAGCGCCGAAGGTGGCGTTGGCTGGAGGGAAGGCCATCCAGGTCCGGTCATGCGTTTCCCATTCGGCTGGCATACGGCTTTGTAGGGTGGCGGCAAGAGGGGCGGCAGATGCGGCTTTTGCTATATCGGCGGAGGTCATGTGTGATCCGGTTCCTTCGATTCGTCAGGGGCTCCGAAGCAGGCCATACGCGTCGACGATGCCTGCCCGGACGGCCCTTTATTGGAAATGTCAATATTGGACTGCCGTTGGTTCTCTCTAAGGTTCGTCGGAGACCCCATCAGAGCTCCACGAGTACCTGTCCGTGGGTCTTGATGATGAGAAATACCTCCGCATCGATGAGACGCACTCGGGTCTCGTCCGGGCTCAAAAGGTTGACCAGCCCCAATGGAGGAAATGTCCTAACGACGCTTCCGGAGTGATAGATCTTCCCGTTGTGCCAGGCTTGGATATACTCGCCGGGCTGAAGGTCTTCGACAGGACATCCATGCTCTCCTTGTGAATCGATTGCTTCCGATGTCACACGACAATCACGCTGTCGAGGAGAAGCATCTGCATAGCAGCCTGCTCTGCTACCGGCGGTGACGCCATCCGTGCTCACGTTGTTACTCCACGGGAACAACGCTGTGGCCAAGCACCAGGCCGTAGAGGGCCCTGGGTTCACAACCTGAAGCCTCAATCCAGATCAAGTCTCCGTTCGCGCTCACGCATTCAACGCGTCCCACCCGGACCATGGTGCCCGCTTCCATGACCTTCACAATTCGTCCTAAAAGCTCGTGGCTATCTTCGGGACCGTGCTTGCTTTGTATTCTGAGGTCCGGTTCCATTGGCGGTTTTCCTTATAAGTGCGTTGAGACGGAAAGGGCAGTAGCCATTTAGAAAACTCCGCCCCAAGCGTGTACAGCGCTGCGGACGGCACCGCGGACGAGATCGTTCTGCTCACGTAAAAGTCCCTTTGCAGCGTCCACGTCGCGTTCGCTTAGGGCGCGCACATAGGATGCCAGCAGATTGTGGCCGCGGCGCTCCTGCCAAAGTTTGTCGTCGTAGGTTCCCAGCCAAGCCGCAGCGAGGCTGCACTCCCGGAAGCGGTCGACCAGGTCGCGTGAGTGCGCCAGCCCGACGACCGCAGCGTGGAAGTCAAGGTTCAGCTCGAGGAAAGCCTCCAGGTCACCGCTGGTTTCCAGCGGCATCGCGGCAAGATTCTGGGCGTTCAGTACGAGCGATGCGATCTCGTCATCACTTGCGTCGCTAAGGTATTTATCGATCACGCCGCTCTCAAGCGCATAACGGGTGCGATACACGCCATCCACTGCATCTGCCGTTAGCGGTGTGACGGTGAAGGAACCATCGGCCTCGTTTTTGTCCACCAGCCCTGCTGCGGTCAGCCGCATCAGCGTGTTGTAGACGGTAGTCGTCGTGATGCCAAAGTCTGATGCCATGTGTTCGAGGTCGACCTCACTGCCCACTGTCACCGCGCGCTGCAGGATCCAGCGGCGAGCAGCCAGGAATGCATGACGTTCACGGGTCTCATGGAACTCCCCGAACTGTCCGCGGTAGTAGGCGAGTGGCTCACCGAGGTGGGCTTCCGCGCTAAGCACCCGCCCGAAGAAGACGGTATGGGTACCCCCGATGTGCGTCTCTTCCACGGCACATTCCATACCTGCGAGCCGACCGGGAAGCAGTGGCTGGCCTGCAGCCCCGGTCTCAAGCCGAAGCCCCTCAAAACGATTATCAAGCGGACGGGCAAATCGTACTGCCAACTCGCCTTGGGCGGACGATAGCACATTCGCAGCGAACTTCCCGGTGCTCAGGAGTGCATCGTGCGTGCTGCTCGATTGGTTCAAGCAGACGAGTACCATCGGCGGGTCAACTGAAAGTGAACTGAAGGCCGAGACTGTAGTACCGAAAAGCTGGTCACCTTCGGTGGTGGTGATGATGGTTACGCCGGAGGCGAAGTGGCCGATGACGTTGCGAAATGCGACGTCATCGATGGGAGGAAGCTGCGGGAGGTTCACTGGCATGAATGGCCTTTCGTGTATTTGAGGAGTTTCGTCGCGGTCAGCTGTTCACGGCATGTCCGTCGGCATAGGGCCGGGCGCGCGGCCCGAGCATGATCTGGCCGAGGAGTCCTTGCAAAACCATCCGCTCGGGTGCGGAGAGGGGGTTGAGCCACTCGTCGATGAGAGCGAGATGCCTGGCGTGCGCGTGGCTTACCAACTCGCTACCGGTTGGGGTTAGGGTCATAACGATCGATCGCAGGTCGGTCGTGGAATCGCGCGTCGTGACCAGCTCTTTCTTCTTAAGCGTCTTCATCGTGGATGAGACTGAGGCCCGGCTCATAGCTGTAGAGGTTGCAACTTCGTGCGGCTGCTGCGGACCCGCTATCCATAGCGAGAAGCAGACCCTGAACTCGGTCCAGGAGAGAGCTGCTGGCCGCAATACCTCATCCTCCGCGTCGTTTAACATGAGGCGATTGACGCGGCGAAGCAGCAAACCGATTGCGGCGGCGTCCTCCAATCTTGCATCGGCGAATTCGTCACGGGCGCGGCTCCGAGCACGATCAAGGAACGTGCCAAAGCGGTCCCCGGCCTGGTTAACCGTCGCAAGGTCCGGAGATTCGACTGTTTCGCTCATTTGCACTCTCTCTGCCCCGATGAGGAGGTCTGCTCCCAGATTAGAACCCTCGATCTGTGGAACTAGTTCAGCTATTTGCTACCATCTTGGGTTCATTCTCCAGCAAAAGCAAGGCTCTCGGCCGACTTTTCTCTGAAAGTAGTTCACTCATTGACTACTTTGCGAAGCGGTGTTAGCGTGATCTCCAGCACAAAGTGGAGCCGCCGAAGACGATCGAGCCGGGCCAGTAAGGCGCCGCAGTGAAGTTGCCAAAATGGATGGAGCGTCAATGTCAAAGTCGTCACCGAACGGCAGAGGCCGATATCCCCACCCGGATTGTTTGCTACGGATCTCTAGAGCGGATTTCCGCTTTTCACTATGACTACGTGGGCTGCCCTGGCAGAACGCGATCGGGATTGTGTGGCTGACTACCAGCGAAAGCCGCAATTCTCCCTTGACCCCAAGTACCCGAAAGGCATCGCATGACCCGCCAGATGACCCTCACGACCTTCCTGCTGCCCTTGGGCTACCACCGCAACAGCTGGCGGCTTCCCGGTAGCCGCGCCGAAGAGGTCCCGGGCCTCGAATTCGTAGTATCTCTTGCGCAGATGGCCGAGAAGGCCAAACTGGACGCGGTATTCTTCGGCGACATCTCCCATGCAAACGGAGCCATGCGCGGTGACACGATGATGAACGGCTTCTACGAGCCGATGACCGTGCTCTCTGCCATCGCAGCCCGCACGACGAAAATCGGCCTCATCGGTACGCTCTCGACCAGTTTCACCGAGCCCTACAACGCGGCTCGTCAACTGGCCGCACTGGACCACCTTTCGGGCGGCCGGGCAGGGTGGAATGTCGTAACCTCAACGGACGGGTTCGCCAACTTCGGAATCAAACAAGTGCCTGACCCGATCGAGCGTTACCGCCGTGCGCAAGAGTTCGTGGAGGTCGTGCTCGCGCTTTGGGACAGTTGGTCGGATGACGCAGTGCTCGTCGACCGTGCCGCCGGTCAATGGCTCAATCCGGGAAAGCTACGCCGGCTCAATTTCGAAGGAGAATTTTTCAACGTCGAGGGTCCAATCCCGGGGCCGCGTTCACCTCAAGGGCGCCCGGTGATCGTGCAGGCCGGTTCGTCAGGGCCAGGCAAGGCACTCGGAAGTGCTGTTGCTGATGCAATCTACACCGCCCAGTCTCTGCTTCCCGCTGCTGTGGAGTTCGCCGAGGAGTGTCGAGGGCTTATCTCGGAAGCCGGCCGCAACGCCGGCCACGTCAAGATCCTGCCGGGCATCGTTCCGGTAGTCGCCGACACTGCAGCCGAGGCGAATGAGATTGCGCAGGCGCTCGGGGAACTGCTGGACTACGGTCAAGGGCGTCTGGAGATCGCAGCCCAGCTTGGTATCGATATCGATGACATCGACCTCGATGACCGTGTCCCGGAAGACCGCTTCCCAGCGCCGGAGCGGCTGAGCAGCAGGCAGAACATCTTCCGGAGTAAGGCCGTGGACGGCGGCCTTACCCTTCGCGAGCTGGTTCTTGATCGTGCACGATCCACCGGCCACCAGTGGATCGTTGGAACCCCATCCACGGTGGCAGATCGAATGCAGCAGTGGTTCGACTCAGGGGCGTGCGACGGTTTCAACCTCAATGCTCCCTATAACCCTGACGGGTTCGAACGTATCTGCAGCAAGCTCGTGCCCGAGCTACAGGACCGCGGCATCTTCCGAAGCGAATACACAGGTAATACTCTGCGCGACCATCTGGGCCTGCCCCGCCCGAATGTGCGGTTCTGACCGATGACGATCAGCGAGGGAACCATGAAGACATCACGAACGACAATCACTCGGCCTGGCGTTCATCCGAGCGAGGTCGTCGGCAAGCCGGCGCCGCCGCCTCTGCGGCGGGAGAGTATCACGACACATGGCCTGCGGCTCGAGAAGGACCTCGCCATCGTCCTCCGTGACAACACGACCATCTATGCTGACGCCTACCTCCCGGAGTTCGAGGAGGCTTACCCTGTTTTGCTTGCATGGGGACCTTACGGAAAACACTGGGTCACGGACCGCATGTTCCCGGGGGCAGACGTTGACCCGGAGTGGATCTCGCCTCTGACCGGCTTCGAGGCGCCCGATCCCGTATTTTGGTGCGCGAACGGCTACGCCGTCGTGCTCGTGGACCCGCGCGGACTGTGGCATTCGGAGGGAATCTTCCCGCACAACGGCCCCCAGGAACGCGAGGATCTCTATGACACTATCGAGTGGATCGGCAGCCAGCACTGGTGCTCAGGTAACGTCGGCATGCTGGGCGTGTCCTACCTGGCGGGGAGTCAGTACCAGGCGGCAGCTGCTCGTCCGCCGTCGCTGAAGGCCATCAACCCGTGGGAGTGCTTCTCGGATTGGTATCGGGAGTTCGCCTACCACGGCGGCATCCCCGAGACTGGCTTCCGGCCACGGGTCTCCCAGAATGTTTCGTACTCGCTGAACGGCACCGAAGATCCTGAGGCGAACGTAATAGCCCGCCCACTCGACGATCCCTACTATGCCGATAAATACGGGCAACTGCATGAGATCGACATCCCGGCATATGTGGTCGCGTCCTGGAGCGACCACGGCCTCCACACTCGTGGCACGCTCGCGGCGTACTCCGCAATAGGTTCCGAACAAAAGTGGCTTGAGGTGCACGGCCAGAAGAAATGGCGTCAGTTTTACGCCCCGGAAAGCCGGGCCAGACAACTCGCGTTTTTTGACACCTTCCTAAAGGGGGAGGACCGCGGGCTCGAGCGATGGCCGAGTGTACGGCTCGAGGTACGGGACGATCCCCGCAAGAATCGCGCACGGTGGGTTGAGCAAGCCTTCTGGCCCCCTGCTGGGGACTACCGTTCGTTAAACCTTGACATGGCGACCCGCCAGCTCACCCCTGAGGTCACACCAGCCGGAGAGCTGCGGATCGACCCACTCAGTGAGTCAGTGGAGCTCCGCTACGTCTTCGACCGCGACACCGACCTCATCGGCCCGATGTCCCTTCGGCTGTGGCTGCGCGTCGACCTTGGCGAAGGGGCCGATCCGGAGGTCGCGCTCGACGCAGACGTTTTCGTCATCGTGCGCAAGCTGGATCGCGCTGGAGACGAAGTGACTTTTCCCATTAACGCCCTGTTCTCCGATGGTCCGGTCGCCCTTGGATGGCTACGTGCAAGCCATCGCGCACTTGACCCGGTTCGCTCGACAGCACTCGTACCTTGGCACCCGCACACGGGCGAACAGACGCTCGAAACCGGAGTGCCCGTACCACTTGAGATTGAGGTCTGGCCACAGGCGACCCACTTCGCCGCAGGCGAGAGCCTGATGCTTGTGGTGCAAGGCAGAGACTACAACGTGCGGCCCCCAGTTGCCGGACGTCCTCCGCTGCAGATCCTGCACGAGGATCTGCGCAACCGCGGCGCCTGGACACTTCTGGCGGGGCCCTGTTACGACAGTCGTCTGCGGATACCTGTCGACCAGGCCTCTGTCCGCGACGGGCAGTGGTGAGTCCATTGCTCCGTTATATTGCAGGACGCGTAGCAGCCGCAGTTGCTGTGCTGTTTGCCCTCTCGGTGCTGTGCTTCTTGATCGTCCGGCTTATCCCAGGGGACCCGGTTGCCAACATCGTCAACAGCAACTCCGCCACACCCGAACACATCGCATCCATCCGGGCGCAACTAGGTCTGGACCGGCCCTGGCCCGAGCAGTACCTCACATGGCTCGGCGGACTTCTCACGGGCAACCTCGGCCGCTCGCTGACCTTGCCCGTACTGCTCCAGGATCAGGTCGCGACCCGCCTGCCCGTAACGATCGAACTGGCCGTCATCGGCACAATCGTCGCGGTGATCTTCGGATTGTGCTTCGGAACGGCCTCGGCCTATTGGCGTGGCAGGATACCCGATGTCTCGATCCGAGCACTCGCCTTCATCCTGCTCGCGCTCCCGGAGTTCATCGCCGCGACCCTCGTGGTGGTCGTCAACTCGCTGACGCTCCGCCTTCCCCTACTTGGTTACGTGCCGTGGGAGCAGAGCCCTACAAAGAACATCATGTCGTTGCTAGTTCCTGGCATCGTGCTCGGTCTCGCAAGCGGGGCCGTGCTGACCCGCTATGTACGCAGCTCGCTGCTTGATGCCCTCGATCAGGACTATATTCGCACCGCGCGCGCCAAGGGCGCCTCTCATCTACGGCTCGTCTTCGCACATGCGCTCCGTAACAGCATGATCCCGGTCGTTACAGTCATCGGAACCTCGCTGGCACTTCTAATCGGTGGCACCGTCGTCATCGAAAACGTGTTCTCGCTGCCTGGGATGGGGACCGCACTTATCACGGCTATGAACACGAGCGATTACCCAGCAATCCAGAGCTACGTCGTGATCCTCGGCGCGTTCTACGTCGTGATCAATCTGCTCGTCGACGTGAGCTACCCCTTGATTGATCCTCGAGTAAGGCTGGTGAAGAAGTGACCGCAACCGCACAAACCCCAAGGCGTTACACACACAAGCGAGGCGGAAACTGGGAGCTGTGGCTCGGAATCGCTCTGCTCGCCGGCCTTGCGCTCTTCGCRCTGACGAGCCTGCTGCCCGGAGTCGATGCGGAGGGTTATGGATCCACCGCCCTGTCCGCTCCATCACCCCAGCACCTGCTCGGCACCGACAATCTAGGACGAGAGATGTCGGCCCGACTTTCGACCGCAGCGCTCAGCGGGCTACTGCTCGCTGTAGTTGCCACGCTCCTTGCAGCGGTTGTGGGCACAGCCCTGGCACTTGTCGCATCCTACTTCGGTGGTCTCTGGGACTTGATTATCATGCGCGGCGCCGATCTTGTACTCTCGATTCCCGGCCTGCTCCTGGCACTCGTAGTGAAAGCCATTCTTGGGCCAGGAATGATCACACTTCTTGTGACCATGACGGTGTTGTTCGCCCCGGTGCTCGCGCGCATCATGCGAGGTCCCATGCTCGCCGTCCAAGAACGCGGTTTCGTGACTGCAGCCGAGATTGCAGGGTGCTCTCGCTGGAGCATTGCGACCGGGCACATCCTTCCGAACGTACTCACGCCCCTGCTTGTCACCGCGGCCGGCATCGCTGGCCAGACCGTCCTCGTCGAGGCCACCCTTAGCTACCTCGGCCAAGGTACGCCGCCCCCGAGCCCCTCCGCTGGCCGAATGGTCAATGAGTTTCAAAAGTACATGCTCGTGTATCC
This sequence comes from Paenarthrobacter sp. TAF1, assembly GCF_052113825.1. Classification (NCBI taxonomy): domain Bacteria; kingdom Bacillati; phylum Actinomycetota; class Actinomycetes; order Micrococcales; family Micrococcaceae; genus Paenarthrobacter; species Paenarthrobacter sp. TAF1. Next base: position 28,362 of record NZ_JBFRDO010000020.1, on the reverse strand, counting down.
ACATCTGATCGTGCTGCCTGCCATCCTCATTCTTCTGCAAGTGGTCGCCTGGAACCTGCTCGCTGATGGTTTACAGAGGGTCATTCGCGGCGGCTCCCGCACCCGGTGGAGCGCCCTGATGGCGCTGATCGCCGGCTGGAGACCGGCCCGCGGGGCCACGAAGCATACGGAGGACCTCACGCCCGACCCCCACCAGCAGCACACCACCACACGCACTACCGACATTTATTGATTGGAGTATCAAGCATGAAGAAACGCACGCTCCTGCGAGTCGGCATCGGCGCCGCACTCGCAACCACACTTGCTCTGACCGCCTGCAGCGGCCCGGCCCCAACGTCACAAGATTCCCCACGAACTGGCGGGGTGCTCCGCTACGGCGTCGACTCCCTACCGGTAGTCGGTGGTCTGGACCCTGTCGAAGGTACCCAAGCTCTGGCCAACCGCATCGTGCTTGCCCAAATGTACGAGACGCTGCTCACCGTCGACGAAGCCGGCAAAATCCAGCCGGGCATCGCCAGCGCCTGGACAGAGTCTTCCGACGGCAGGACATTCGACTTCACCATCCGCAATGACGTCACCTTCGCAGACGGTAAACCGCTCACCCCCGAGGATGTCGCATACTCAATCTCCGCCGCCGCGCCAAACGCGCCCGACCAGCTCGCTGGATTTTCACAGGCGCGTGTCGCCGACGGCGGCAAGGTCGTAGTCACCTTCGACCAGCCGAACGGGTCCTTCCTTCCGATTGCCTCGGCATGGTCGGGCATGTTTATCTTCAGCAAGCAATGGTACGAGAGCACCCCCAAGGATGAGCGCATGCGCTCGGCCGACGGCTCCGGCCCATTCGTCTTCGACAGCTGGCAGGACGGCGTCAAGCTCACGCTTAAGAAGAACGAGAAGTTCCACAGTGCCAATGACGTCAAACTCGACGGCATCGAATGGGTGCAAGCCCCCGACAACTCCACCCGGCTAGCTATGCTGCAGCAAGGCCTTCTTGAGGCAGCTGAGGTCACCGACCCAGTCATCGCCGACCAGGCCAAGGCCGCGGGATTCGTTGCGGGCGCCGCGCCCGTGCTGCGGAACATGTCCCTGATGATCTCCGCAGCCGGGACGCCGTTGGAGAATATCGACGTACGCCGTGCCGTCTCGCTCGCGATGGACCGCGACGAGATCATCCGCGTGGGCATGACCGGTAAGGGCGAGTCAGCACTGCCGATACCGCCAGGCGATCCGCGCAAACTCGAGCAGAATCCCGCTGATGCTCCTTACTACAAGCACGACCTCGAGGAGGCGAAGAGCCTAATAAAGAAGTCGGGGCTCAGCGATATCTCCATCGACCTCACCTACGCGGGAGACATCAATGCGGCCGATGTCCCCATCCTCGAAGTGATCAAAGAACAGCTCAAGCGTGTCGGAATCACACTCAACCTCAAAGCAGAAGCCTGGTCAACGATCTCAGCGATCTTCGGCGGAGCGCCAGCTCCCTCCGGACTCATCATGATCCCGGCCATCGCCCAGTCCGACATCAGTGGCTATTTCGCGCCTACAAGCGGGAGCGTGCTCGACTTCTGGGGAGAAAACCCCGATGCCAAACAGGCCCGTGCAATTGTGTTGCAGATGATCCACGAGCCGAACCCCGAGAAGCGTCAAAAGCTGGCTCAGCAGGCAACAGACGAATACACCAAAAATGTACTGGTGCTGATTCCTGCTTCGCGCGTACTCGGCTACGAGTTCCTCTCCACGAAGGTGCAGGGCTACAAGCCCGACCCCTTCATGGGCCGGATTCACCTGAAAGACGCCTGGCTCCAAGGCTGAGACGTCCAAGCCCAACAGCGAACGGGGTTCCCGCCTTCCGGCGGGAACCCCCCGGTTAAACTAAGGACCGAGCAATGAACCAGCAGCATGCCCTCCACGTCGAGCGGCTCAGCATCGCCTACGGCACGGGCGCGCCCGTGGTATCCGACGTCTCGCTGCATGTCGCCCCAGGTGAGGTCGTCGGCATAATCGGCGAATCCGGATCAGGCAAGTCGACGATCGCCACGGCCGCAATGGGGCTGCTTCCACCGAGTGCCATGATCCAAGCCGAGCGCCTGGAGGTCGCAGGACGCGACCTTCTAACAGCCAGCGAACGTCAGCTCCGGGCGATGCGCGGGCGAGTGGCCTCAATGGTCTTCCAGGAGCCAATGACAGCGCTCAACCCGGTAATGTCCATCGGCGACCAGATTGTCGAGGTAATGCGTATCCACAAGCTCGCGACTCGCCAGGCAGCCCGCGCACGAGCCCTTGAACTCCTTGAACTGGTACACATGCCGGATCCACAGATGCGCATGCGCCAATATCCCCACCAGCTCTCGGGCGGCCAGCGGCAGCGTGTAATGATCGCCATTGCACTCGCGGCCGATCCGGCACTGCTGGTCGCGGACGAGCCGACCACTGCGCTCGACGTCACCGTACGGACCCAGATCCTGTCTCTGCTGCTCGAGCTTCGGGACCGGCTTAATCTGGGCATCCTCTTGATTTCCCACGATCTGACGATGATCGGCGCCAACTGCGACCGCATCAACGTCATGTACAAGGGCCGAATCGTGGAGGAAGGCAGGGCAGGGAAGGTGCTGCAGTCCCCCCGGAGCCCCTACACTGCTGCACTACTTCAGTGCGCCCCTGGAGCTCATATCCCGCCCCGGACACGGTTGAGCGTCGTCAGCGAAGTGATGGAGCGGCAGACATCGTCGGCGGATTCTGAGGACCGCCCCTCAGCGACGACTTTGACGCTCGTCGAGCCAACCCCGACGCTCAGCGGCTGGGATCCCGAGGGGCCCGAATCCTTCGTTCGATTCAACGCGGTCACCAAGGACTACCGCACATCGTCCTTTGGTCATACCCAAGCGCTCAAGGGCATCACTTTCGGTCTACGTCGCGGCGAGACCTTCGGTGTGGTCGGTGAATCGGGCTCGGGAAAGAGCACCCTCGCGAAGCTGGCCATGCGTATCGAGGCCCCAACAAGCGGAACGGTAAGTTACGAAGGAGTGGACCTCGCAACCCTGCGGGGTCGTGCACTACGTGACCATCGCCGTCGAGTACAAATCGTTTTTCAGGACCCTAACGACACCCTTGACCCAAGGCACGCCGTAGGCCGGTCGATCGCTGAGCCCATGTCAGCCCAAGGCCGGCGCGGCCCCGCCGTCGCGGCGCGAGTGGAGGAGTGTCTCGAACTTGTCGCGCTTCCGGCCGACGCGGCAAGTCGGTACCCGCACGAATTCTCGGGTGGACAGCGTCAACGCATCGCAATTGCACGCGCCCTGGCGACAGACCCGGAACTTATCGTGCTGGACGAGCCAACCAGCGCACTCGACGTCTCAGTGCAGGCGCAGATCCTCAATCTCCTAGCCGACATCCAAGCGCGCACGGGCGTGACCATGCTCTTCATCTCGCACGACCTTGCGGTCATCCGGCACCTCTCGCACCGCGTGGCCGTAATGCGGCAGGGGGAACTCATCGAGTACGGAGAAACAGAAACGGTGTTTTCAGCCCCGCGCGAGGAATACACACAGCAGCTGCTTCAGGCCACCGAGCTGGCGCAAGAAAGGAATACAGCATGATCAGTGACTCCCACATTCCCCTCGACCTCGTCGTGACGGCCGGGCGCATCGATACCGGTGAGGGAGGCCAAACCGGAATCAGCGCGCTTGGAGTGCGACGAGGCCGAATCGTCGCCCTCGGCACTTCCGCCGAAGTGGCTGACTGGCCGGTAGCCGGCTCCACAGCCCACCACGACTTCGCCGGCGCTACTATCTGCGCTGGTCTGTCGGACCCGCACTCACACCCGGTGCACGGTTTGCTCGGCATGCGCGGCATCGACCTTGGTGAAGTCCAGAATTCGAGGCAACTGGYCGCGAGGCTCTCGGCGGAGGCAGCGCGATTGGATCCCGGTCAGTGGATCATCGGTCGCGACTTACATCCCGAAGTTTTCGAGGGAGACCCAAACAGTGAACCCCTCGACCTTGGAAGCCCGAAGAATCCCGTTTTCCTCCGTCTTATTGACTTCCATGCTGGTGTGGCGAACTCCTGCGCGTTGAAAGAGGCAGGGATTACCGGGGCGACTCCGCTGCCAGGCGCTGCCGAGGTGGTGCTCGACACGGCGGGAGCACCGACTGGATACCTGAAAGAGTTCGCCGCGATGCGGCTCGTCGAAGACATGGCGCCCGTGCAGAGCGACCGGGAGCGCGCCGACGCACTCCTGCAGTTGCTGCGCGAGATGGCGGCCAGCGGCCTGACCGCGACACACTCCCTCACGTTCGATCAGAGCTGTGTGTCTGCTCTCGAGCTGATCGAAACAGACACAGACCTGCCGCTGCGGGTCCGGCTCTCACCGGTATGCCGCAGTGGGGCGCAAGACGGCGATTACATGATCGATGAGATCATACGCATGCAAGGCGTAGGTGGCAGGGACTGGATGATCGAGGGGGCCAAGTTCTTCCTCGACGGCACAATCGACAACGGTACAGCGTGGCTCCGCGAAGCGGACACCTTCGGCGAATCGACCCGTTCAGTCTGGGACGATCCCCAGCAGTACTCGGCCGCCCTGCGGCAGTTCCACGACGCAGGGATCTCCACGGCAACGCACGCCATTGGTGACGCCGCGGTCCAACACGCGCTGCGCGTCATCGCCTCGCTTGAACGGCGGGAGAATTCACCACGGCACCGCATCGAACATGTCGAGATTGCCGACGACGACCTCGTCCATGAGTTCGCCGCTAGCGGCGCGATCGCCAGCATGCAGCCGGCACATGCTGCCATGTCACTCGGTGTCGATGGCTCCAGTGTCTTCTCGCGCAGACTTGCCGAGCGAACCGGAACTGTCTTCCGTGTACGCTCCCTTATCGAGGCGGGAGTCGTCGTGGCGTTGGGTTCGGACTGGCCAACCGGGCCGTTCGATCCACGGACCATCATGGCCATGGCGCGGACGCGGCGCGCACCCGGAACCGATATGGACCCCGTGCTGCCCGCGGAAGCAGTTACGGCCAGGCAGGCACTGACGGCCTACACGTCGGCCGTAGCGACTCTTCACGGCACGGAGACAACCGAAGGTGTGATCGCACTGGGCGCTCTCGCGGACCTCACCATCTTTGAATCAGACCCGCTGACAGTCGAGGCGGATGCACTAGAGGATGTGCCGGTTCTTGCAACCTTCGTGGCCGGGCGGCGCACGTGAACGCGGCCCACGGCCGATCATGACTCGCTCTGGAGCCACCGCCGCCTCATTCAGTACGGTATTCGAAGAATAGGATCAACCATGCAGGATGTTTCACTTAAAACTTGGTACGACGATTATCTGTCTGCGTTCAATTCACAGGACATCGGCGCACTCCAGCGCTACCTACACAGCGAGATCGTCTTTGACTGGGATGGCGCGATGGACGACCTCGTGGGCCGTGACGCATTCTTTGACTTCTACCGAGTGGCGTGGCGCCATCTGCGCGAGAACGTCCGTGCGCAAGTTCTGGAGGCCGACGAGACGCATATCCGCGCGTTGGTCCAGAACACGCTCGAAGTCATCGAGGACTGGCCGGACTCTCCGCTCCGCCCCTACGTCAAGGGCGAGATCATCCAACTGGCCGGAGAAATGACGTATACGCTCGACCAGCGAAAGATCACTCGAATTCGATGAGTAGATTCAAAACAGAGGAATGTGAAATGCCCAAGCTGAACCTTCTCGTAGAAGAGATTGCCCAACTCGCGGACCGACCCCCATTCCTGTCCCCGGATGGGTGGGACACGCTGACGCATCCATCGCTGGCTTCGGCAGGATATCGAAGCCGCGAGTACCGGGTCTCCGGTGAAGCCCGCGTTTTTCGGACACCCGATGCCATCCCTTCGTCTGAGCGATACGCCACACGGGTGATGGTTATCGCTCCGGAGCGTGACGCCGACTTCAGCGGCGTCGTCCATATTGAATTACTGAACCCTTCAAGCGGTTCAGACTTCCCGATGTTCTGGCCAGACGCCGGCTTCCACCTGATGGCCCGCGGAGATGCCTACCTCGGGGTGACTTGCAAGTCGGTAACTATTGCTGACCTTCGTAGCCGCGATCCGGAGCGTTACGGATCACTTTTGATCCCGCATGACAGCATGATCTGGGATCTTCTGGGTTCAGTAGCGGGGGCAACGCATCAAGAGGAGGCTGGAGGTATGCTCCTTGGATTGCGTGCGCCGTCGAGGCGCTTCGCCACTGGTTGGTCCCAATCCGGAAGCTTCCTCCGCAGTTACCTCTCGGAGCGGTTCCATGAGGAGCACTCGTCCGCCCTCGCTGGAGGGGTGCCCAACGGCGGCGAAGCAGAGTCGCAGATTATAGATGGCTACCTCATAGGAGTCTCGAGCGGAGGCTTTGGTCCGATGGGCTACGTCGAAATCGACCGAGACGGGGAGATGGAGCTGGATACGAGCTTCACTCCAACTGGGTCGCTGCCCGGCCTTATTGCTCTTGATGACCACAGGCGTACCATCAGCCGGCCACCGGTTCCGGTCATCGAATACCTCAGCGAGGACGAGGCAGTGCAGCACCTCTGGCACCAACGCCCTGACAGCGACCTGCCTGGCGACCAGTACCGCTGCTACCAGGTGCCAGCTCGGGGCCATGAGACAGGGCTACTTCCTACCTCAGCGAGACGCTCTGAGAATGGGCTGTCCGATGGAGAAGACCTCGACAGCGAAGATCCGCCGCGCCACAATGGAAGCCAATGGCTCATCGCGGCCACCATCACGCATCTGGTGCTGTGGAGCGAAGGCACCCCGCCCCCGCGGGCAGACCCGATCCCGTTCGATGTGCCAAGAGCTTTGACACGCGACACTCTGGGGGTCGACTACACGGGGATCGTCCCAGTACACGATGAGACCGGGCACGCGATGGGCGGACTGCGCTACCTGGAGATCGAGCTGCCCCTGGCACGCATGCATGTCGTGCCTAGCCAACGACACATCATGCGTCCCTGGGAACACGTCCCCTTCACGCGGGCGGAGGCCGATGCCAGATACGGCGGCGAAGCCGCATATGCGCAGCTGGCAAGGCGCCGTGCTGCCCAGCTGGTAAGCCAGGGCTGGCTACTGCCCGAGCACACGGAGCTGGCCATACGGGCGGCATGTGAAAAATACCCGTCACACCTAGATGAGTAATTCTTAGCTAGGCCTTATGCAGAGCAGACCCCCGATGCTGTTTGCGCCGGGGGTCTGCCAATTGTTGGCGGGGGTGTTAAACCCGCCACTTCCCGGAGATTCCGGACCAGTCCGGGTACGATAAGCGCGTCCCGGCCGCAGGACCGCTAGTCTCCGGCCACCACGCTGGCCCGTCCTGGCACGAGATCCTGCGCCTTATCGACTCCACTCCGCTGCGCTGCAGTATGTCGCGGGGAACGGTCAAACGCTCCGACTTGTCCGGCCCCGCAGACTGTGGGTCCTGCGCCTCGCACTGGCGCTTCTTTTGGGGATTCCGGCTCTATCTGATTATCACCCCCGAAGGCATGCCTGTGATTTGGGGCTCGCGAACCCTGAACTCGGAGAACGCGAAGTCGCCCAGGCGCTGCTCGAGCGCGAGCACAGGCACATCCACGCCGGCGTCATCCTCGCCGGCCATCACTTTGAACGGTTCATCACCAAAGACCTCGGTGTCACGCTGATCCGGCCGATCCGCAAAGACGTGAAACCACGGTTCGGGCGGTCCGGCGGGATCCGCCAATGGTTAGAGTCGGTCTTGGACACGCTCGAAGGCCAACTCGACCTGGAACACCACGGCGGGCGTACCCTCGAAGGTGTCTACGCACGAGCCGCCTCAAAACTCCTTGCACCTGCCTCCGGGATCTGACGCACCAAGACCCGTCCCTCACCTCTTACGACCTCTAAAATCGCCAAAGCACTGTCATGGCCATCCATCACTTCATCCCAAGTCAGTGACGGACCGATCGATGTCGGTCGTATCATCGCCCACGAGCTGCCCGAGGAGCCCTACCAACATGTGCTGCTGGGGGAGTGTCAGGGCGCTAAGCGTTGCAGTAGCGTTACGCATAGCGCGTTCGTGGATCTCGCGGGTGAGGTCGCCACCTTTTGGCGTCAGCGACATGAGAATTGAACGCTGGTCGGTGGATGAGGCGACAGATGTAACGAGCTGTTGGGCCTCGAGCGCTTTGCGTGCGGCGCTAATTGCGGCGCGACTCATGGACGTGAATGAGGCCAGACGGTGGGGTTCAAGGGGGCCGGCGACCCACAAGGTGAAGCAAACGCGGAAGCCTGCCCAGGTGAGCCCGTCGGGAAGCTCAAGTGTGTCGCTATCAGCCATCAGCCGCGAAGCGCGCCGCAGGAGCAACGTCAATATCACGCCGGGTCCACTTCCGAGATGCCCCAGCTCGGCAACGGTGCGATCCCCGGCCGCTTTCACGAACCTTAGAAAGCTGTCGTCAGGGGGACTCGGCGGTTCCTGTTGCACTGTCATCGTCATCACCATACCTTGGGCTTCGCGGTACGTCGGTTACATTGCCGCGCGTCATGTCAGTTGGTAGAAGCGAACCTTGATGGCGTCAGGGTACCGCGCGCCCGTGCTGACGAAGACGCTGTCGTTGAGCCATCCGTACCGTCCGGCTGGAGCGGAGAATTCGGGCACGCATCGGAAGTAGTACTCGTCAGCGTCCACATCTTCGCCAGCTGCCAACCGCTGCATAACAGCCGGATCCCCGCGACGAAGCCCGCGGTTGCGGCAGCGCAAGTGGACGCCGTCGTCCGTTTCGAGAAGATAAAGCGCATCGATGACGGTGACGCCATCCGGCCGGGTCAATTGCCAGTCATAGCCTCCGACCATGGTTCCTCGGATACGTGGGCCCTCGAATGGCCCTCCTGCGGGGATAGGAATTACCCTTTCGAGTCCCTGGGCAGTGTTACCGATAGTGACGGTTGGTGAGAGGTCGCCGGTGGCCTCGAAGAGAAGTTTTAGCCCTGGTTCACGCATGGGGGCTCCTTTCTGCGGATCGGATTCCGCGAGACATGATCGTGCCCGGGATCCGGACATTGTGAGATTGTTAGGGAAACAGACAGATGCAGGGAGAAGGCGCTTCCGCGCTCCGCCCAGGCTCAAACGTGGCGAGAGAAAACTTCACGTCCGTCGACCCAAGTCGACGTCACTCGTGCCTCACCAATTTGCTCGGGAGATTGGGCGAATGGATCAACGTCGAAGATCGCAAAGTCGGCGTCATACCCGACGGAAAGCCTGCCAACTCTGTCCTCTTGTCCGTTGAGGTAGGCAGAACCAGCTGTATATGCATCCCAAATCGAAGTCAGCGACAATGCTTCCTCCGGAAGGAAGCGCTCGGTGCCCGGGGCTCCCGCAGCTTGCCGGTTTACGGCAACGTGCATACCTGCGACTGGATTGATGTCGGAGACGGGCCAATCGCTTCCGGCCGCGAACCGGGCGCCAGCCTTCTCTAGGGTTCCAAAGGGATACTGCAACCCGCGAAGGTCAGGATCCAGGAACGGAATAGTCAAATCCTGCATATACGCGTCATTCTGGGCCCAAAGCGGTTGCAGGTTCGCGATCGCCCCGAGCGCGGCGAAACGATCCGCATCTTTGGGCTGCACAACCTGCAAGTGTGCCAAGTGATGTCGTCGCTCGGCTGGGCGGGGAAGGGGCGAAATCGCATCGAGTGCATCACGAACTGCCTGATCGCCGAGGGCGTGAAAATGCATTTGGAAGCCGGCGGCGTCGAGTTGCCTGGCGGCAGACCCCAGCTGCTCAAACGGTACCAGCCGCATTCCTTGGTTATCGGTCGGATGGCCGTGACTGTCGTGGTAGGGCTGGGTTAGCAGCGCGGTGAAGTTGGCACAGGTGCCGTCCAACATGATCTTAATGGAGTTGGCACGGAATCGGGGGGCCCATTCTCGTGCACGATCTCGACGATCGATCAGCTCGGCAACCTGGTCAGTCCCTCGATTGCGATCCCACCACAGAGCTCCGCGAACTTTTGCGATCAGGTCGCCGCGAGCCAATGCGTGAAGGTAGACGTCCAGGGCATCAACACCGTTGTCATGGATTCGGAGAAGGGCATCCTGCCAGCCGGTGATCCCATGCGAGAAGCAGTGATCCTGGGCAACGAGCAGCCCGCGATGCATTGCGTGCAAGTCAGGTTCGGGCGCGATGGACTGGACGAGTATAATGGCTCCCTCGTGCAGCGCCCCGGATGGGAAGCCGTCCGCTTCTCGCTCGATGCGACCGTCGGAAGGATCAGGTGTGGTCGAGTTGATGCCCGCCTCACGTAGAGCCGCGCTACTCGCCCAGGCACTGTGTCTCTCCGCGCTGCGTAGCACGGCCGGGCGGCCCTCCGCTGCCGCGTCCAGATCCTGGCGAGTTGGCAGGCCGTTTGGGAAAAGGTCCTGCTGCCAACCTCCGCCGACCACCCACGCATCTTTGGGCAGGGCGGCTGCGAATTCGGCAATGATCCGCAGAACCTCGTCACGACTTGTCGCATGATTGAGATCGCACTGACCGCGTTCCGTGCCTCCCATCATCGGATGTAAATGGGCATCGATGAAACCCGGGCTCAGCAGACCGCCGGCAAGGTCGACTTCATCAGCATGACCGACTCGGTCGCGCACTTCCTCGCGGGGGCCGATTGCAGCGATAACACCATCGACAACGCCGACCGAGGCCGGTCGCGAACCGACCCCGGTCACATAGACTGAACCGTTTGTAAAAATCGTGGAATTCATTGCCTGTCTCCTGTCGAGCTCATTTCGGACCATCAGAATCGGACGCCGCCGAGGGCGAGGTTAAGGGCAGCAGGGGTGTGCTCAGGTAGGTACCAACGCCGCTCGACGAGCTCCGCCATTCGCCTTTCAACGCGTTCCCTATACACCTGTAGCGATCCGTACAGAGCACGCGTTTCACCTCTTGAGAGTGCACGATGCCCCGACAGATAGCTGCGGAGGAAACTGCCTGACTGCGACGATCCGTTCGCGACGATTCGTTCCGCCCCTTTGAGGCCCGGAAGCAGTCCGCCACCTGCGGGGGCACGGAGAGCTCGTGCTACCGCTGCGATCGCGTCCCAGAGAAGACCGTCATACTCCACCGACAATCGTGCATTCCTGTCAGGCGCGCTCCTCTTGAGCGCCTCGACGATGACGCTCTTGCAGGTGAGCCCTACGTAGGCGTCGGCACGCCGCAGGACGTACCCGGCTGCATCGGGCCAAAACATGGACGACTCCACTCCGCCGGAAGGGTTCAGAAGCTCTAAATGGACATATCCGCTGAACCTCTCAGGTCGGAGCGGGACGACAGTGATGACATGGTTAGTGAAATAAGACGTTGCGAGCACCGGGCGGGGCATAGCGCCGTTGTTGCCTGCGAACTGGCGTCCCATGTCGGTAATTGTGAACTCTCGGATGTCGTAGCCAGAGTCCTTGATTACGGCAACATTCTCCGAGATTTGCTGGGGGAGGTGCGATGGTGATTCAGTCGCACCGCTAAGCTCGTAAATCATGTGGAGTGCCTCATCCTAGGTCTTCAGTGGAATTGGTGTTGGTTTGATACGAAAAAGGGGCCTCATCTGTTTCCCTTGAGTCCACAACGGCAGTGTCCGCGGGGGGACTCAGACCTGTTGCCCCCGGTTCATCCTGTCCATGTCCTGCTCGCGATCGGATTCTCGGAACGCCGAGAGCAGAGCGCGAGTGTAGTCGTGCTGCGGCGCGTTCAGGATCTGCTCCGTCGCACCGCTTTCGACGATCAGGCCATCCTTGAGGATGGCCACCTCATCGGTCAGGTGGTCTATAACCGATATGTCATGACTGATAAAGAGCATCGTCAATCCGAGATCCCGCTGCAGCCCCATGAGAAGGTTCAGAATCTGTGCCTGCACAGAAACATCGAGCGCGGACGTCGCCTCATCAGCTACCAGGATCCGAGGGCGGCAGGCCAAGGCGCGCGCGATCACCACGCGCTGTCGTTGGCCGCCGCTAAGGGAACTGGGCGCGCGATCGATGATGGCGCCACTTAGACCAACCTGCCTGAGCAGTGCGATCGCACGCTCCCGTGCGGTGGGTAGTCCTTGCCTGTCCGCGACGGCAACCGCTTCAGTTACGGCGGCGATGGGGGTCAGATAAGGATTCAGTGCGGCAAACGGGTCCTGAAATACCATCTGCACAGATCGGCGCAGGCCGTTTTTCCGCGATTGGCTATCCCAGCGGCTACCTTCGATGAGAATGTTGCCCCCAGTCGGCTGGCGCTCATTTACTATCAGTCTTCCCAAGGTTGACTTCCCAGATCCGCTCTCACCCACGAGGCCCATGATCGTGCCGGCGCCAACTGTGAGAGAAATGCCCTTCAAGACTTCAGGGCCGCCTCTCCTGTAGCGATAGCGAACATCACATAGCTCGACTGCCGGAATGTCGCTCATGCCGCCAGGACCTCCTCTGCATAGTGGCACGCCGCAGTGGCACCCTCGCGCACGGTCCGTAGTTCAGGCACCAGGCTGGCGCAAAGCTCAGTGGCCAGTGGGCACCGTTCGCGGAAGACACAACCACCGTCCCGCCATTTGGCGGGAGGTCGGGGCGCGCCTCCGATGGCACCGAGCATCGTCTTGCGCTGGGCAAGCATAGGATCTGCCTGTAGGAGCGCCTTCGTATATGGATGGGACGGTGTGGAGAGAACGGTTGTTGTGGGGCCCATCTCCATAATGCGGCCGCCATACATCACCGCCACTTGATCGCATACGCGGCGGATCACGCGCATGTCATGGGAGACCAGCACCATGGCCATGTCGCGCTCTTTCTGCACTTGCTGGATCAGGCGGAGCACCTCGTTCTGGACTGTCGCATCCAGTGCCGTCGTTGGTTCGTCGGCGACCACAATAGCTGGATCGCTTGCCAGTGCGAATGCCAGCATTACGCGCTGACGCATCCCGCCGGAGAGCTCATGTGGATAGCTGCGAAGAACCTGGTCAGGATCGCGCATCTGTACCTGTTGCATCAGCAAGCGCGCCTTCTCGACCTTCGCTGCCCGGGTACCGGCGAGAATCTCGGTAAGTTGACCACCCACCTTGCGCACAGGATTGAGGCCCGCCATTGAGGCCTGCGGCATGTACCCGACGCGTCGCTGTCGCAAGTGAGCCCACCGGCGGCGGTCGGCCCGCGCGTACTCTTCACCCTGGAACTTAATTGAGCCAGCATCGATAGTTCCACCTGTGAGGCTTAGCATTCCGACGAGAGCGCGGCACAGCAGCGACTTGCCCGAACCCGTTTCTCCTACGACACCCAAGGTCGTTCCGGGCGCGGCCTCCAAGTTGATCGGGCCCAGCCGGACATTATCCCCTAACGAGAACTCAAGGTCTCGGACTCGCAGGGTTGGCTGCGCACCCGAAGCAGTATGCAGAGTCATTCGTGTTTCCTCAGTTTCTTCGAAGTTCGATCAAGCAATCCGTCGGCGATGATCGACGCTGCGACTGCCGAGACGGTGAGAGCAAGCGCAGGAAATATGACCTGCCACCAAGCGGAAACAATCGACGCCCGTCCTTCGTACATCATGGATCCCCACTCCGGAGTGGGCGGTGGGACCCCGGCCCCCAGGAACGGGAGGCTGGCCACGAACCCGACGATCATCACGGCGTCGGCGACAGCGTAAGTACCTGTGACCGCAATCACCGCAGGCATGATGTGGCGGAATGTAATCCGATACTTCCCATACCCCATGAGTTCGGCGGCAATAACATACTCCCGCGACCTCAGTCCGGAAGACTCCGCCCGTGCGAGCCGCGCGTAAATCGACCAGCCCACGGTGACGACACCGACGAGGATTTGAAACACTCCCGGAGCCGTCCCCAGCACACTGACCTGATTCCCGACCGTAAGCAGGATCATGAGAATCAGCAACGGAAAGGGTACGGCAATGAGCGCGTCCGTTACCCGCATCAGGACCGTACCCCATTGCGTCCGCTTGGCTGTGCCGGCCAGAGTGCCCAAAATGGTGCCGATGGCGAGGGAAATCAATGCGCCAAGTACTGCTACCAGGTAGTCGACGTGAACGGCGACGAACGTGCGGGCGAAAACGTCGCGCCCGAGAACATCTGTGCCGAACGGGTGCCCAGGAGAGGGCGGGTTCAGCGGGGGACCACTCACTGCATTCGGGCCATGTCCGACCAGGATAGGGGCAAGGAAGCTCATGACGATGAAGAACACCAGCACCAGAACGCCAGCTACTATGGGCAACGAGCCGCGCTCTTTGGACCGTCGCTTCCTAGGCTGCGCGGCGACGAGCGTGTTGAGAGGAATGTTAGTCATTGGACACGCACCCTTGGGTCAGCGATGGTGTAGACGACGTCAGTGATGAGGCTTATGACGACCGTGAAAATCCCTGTGAAAACCGTCACCCCTACGATCACCGGGTAGTCGCGCTGCCCGACAGCGGTCACTACCACTGAACCGATTCCCGGAATCCCGTACAGAGCCTCGATGATCACAGCACCTCCAATCAGTACCGCCATACTGAACCCGATGAGAGTGATGACGGGAAGAAGTACGTTCGGCAACACGTGGCGGGTGATTAGGGACACCCGGGATATACCACGACTGATCGCAGCTTCCACGAATTCCTCACTCATCAGCCTCGTCGTCTCTCGCTCAATGGATCGGACGAAGATCGGCGTCATGAACAGTGCAAGGGCCAGGCTGGGAAGCCAAAGGTAGCGCAATGCATTCAGCCCGTCCTTCGACCAACCTCCCGCGGGCGCCCAGTGAAGCTGAACGCTGAACAAGATCAATAGATAGATTCCGACCAGGAAGGACGGAATGGCAACAAGTACGACCATGGAGATACGGAGGGCGTGAATGCCCCGGCGCCCCATTCCGAAGGCTGGCAGGAGACCAAGCGGGAAGGAGATAACCAGCGCGAACAGAATTCCCGTGACCACTAGCGACAGCGTGATGGGAAGTGCGCTGCCAACCATGGAAATAACGGGCCGCTGCGTTGTCATCGAAGTCCCGAAGTCTCCGTGCATGAGCCCTGAGAGCTGACTCAGGATCTGGGAAGAGAGCTGTTGGTCCAGACCAAGCTGAGCGCGCAGGGCAGCCAGTGATTCGGGCGTAGCTTGCATACCCAAAATTGACTGGGCAGGATCGCCGGGCACCAGACGCACAAGCACGGCAGTTCCGACCACAATCAGCACGACAACAATCACGAGCTGCAGAACGCTCCGCGCGACTCTCCGCATCAAACGCTTCCAGCCGCGCTGCCTTCCGTGGCCGCTGGGGGTGGTTGAAATCATCTCTACTGTGGCGCTCATCCGTGCTGACCAGACGTCGGAAATGAAGGAGCCGGCTTGTCAGGAAGGAGGGTGCCAGCGGCAGCTTTCAAATAGTTTTCTTCTGCCCCAGGGAACACGCCATCCCACACTTCGGCGCGCAGCCTACTGCCCTGCAATCCAGAACTCCGAGTTCGGCTGCAGGCCAATTACGTCAACGAGATTTGAGCGAACACCGTAGCGACTCGTCACACCTGCAATGGGGATGATCGGAGTCCAGTCCTCGAAAACCTGCAGAACGTGAGTGGATGCCGCTTCCTGCTGTTGTGGTGTCTGCGCCCCGAACAGGGCCCTGAACGCGGGCTCTATGTCATCGTTGTTGCAACCAGCGAAAATGCACATGGTGGATTTCGGATCGAAGATGCCCTCGGCGGAACTCGGCACATTGAATTTGCTGAAAGTGACGACATTGAGGTCGAATCCGCCGTTGATGGAATTCTGGATGAACTGCTGATCCTCGACGGGCTGAATGTTCATTTTCATCCCAAGCGGCTCTAACTGCTGCTGTAGCACGGTGGCCACACGTCCAGCGTCGTCGGAAGCACTGGCGAAGTAGCTGGCGGTGAATGTACAGCCGCTTTGGCAAGCCGTCCCTTTGAGCAGCGTCTTCGCCTGCGCGACATCCTGCTGGGAATAGACCTTTACGGGTTGTGGGTATTCGGCTATGACAGGGTAAGGACCGGTCTGTACTTTGGCATCAGCGCCGTACGCCGGAGTCGCGAGTGTCTTGCGATCGATAGCCCACGCTATGGCCTTGCGGATGCGCGCGTCATGGAACAAGCTGCCTTCGCGGTTATTCGGCACGATGAACATACTCGCCAGGCCGTCGACCATCGGAGCCGTCAGATCCCCTGAGATCTGATCCGACACGTCCTGTGGCAATGTGGGAACGAGGTCAACATCTCCGCTCTGCAACCGCTTGACGCTGGTCGGGGTGTCGGCCACGACGCTGAACGCCAGCTTCTTGATTTTGGGCTTCGTTCCTCCAAACCTCTCGTTTCTGACCAGTGTGAACGAATTCTCCTTGACATTTCCCTCGGGAGCGTAAGAACCGGAGAAGACCGGCTTACCCTGGAAGTAGTTTTTATCTGTCGCCGCTGCGGCAGGAAGGATGCCCATCGCTGGCACTGCCAGCATCTGCCCAAAGTCCGCTGAGGGAGCGTTCAGGCTGATCTTCACTGTTGTCTTGTCCGGCGCTGCCAGGTCGGCGATGAGCTCGGCATAGCTTTGATTGGGACCAGGGGTGTCGCGCAACCTGGTGAGGGAGGCAACCACGTCTGTGCTCGTCAAAGGCGAACCATCGGAAAACGTCAAGTCGGGCTTAAGAACGACCGTATAGTTCTTGGCGTCATCAGAGGCGGTCAAGCTCTCGGCGAGCATGGGCTCCGTCTTGGTCGCACTGCCCTTGACGAACCGCACCAGCCGGCCAGTAGTCAATCCAACGATCACTGAGTCGGACAAGTAAGGGCCCGCGGCCGGATCAATCGAGGTTACTGCGGTAGACAGATCGATATGAACCTCGTCGAGGTTGGCTTGCGACAGGCCTTCACCTGTCCCGTTGCCGGAACATGCGCTGAGGGCCAGGGTAGCGGCGACGAGAAGCGCCGCTCCCGATAGGTGGGCGGTTCGGGGCTTCCAAATTTGAGCCATCTCTACTCCTCTGTAGTGCGATGGAATGAGTCTCTTGGGATATCACATGCTGTGGAGCTGTCGTCTTCGTTGAGGTCGAGCGGCTTCGCGGTTGTCGAAGTACCGCCGCTTGTTTTTGCGGCCGGGTCCTGCATCAAAACAAGGCTAAGAGCAAAATGTGATGTAGTCAACAACTGAATTATATTTGGGAAACTTTAGGGGCGGAGTAGTCCGAAAACTCCCGGAAAGACGCGGGTCATGATGAACGAAGAAAATCTACGACAGTTCATGACTGAACTGATTGCTACGCGTTATCCAAGGGTGAACCCTGCCTTGATCGATATGAGGGGGGGCGTGGGCAGAGTACGCCGGGGAGATAAAGCCAGCGGCGTGGGTCTGCGGCTTGAGGTGAAGGTGCCTGCCCCAAACAATCGCCGACGGCTCGTGACCCGTGCCTGACGACCGGGAGAAGGCGGTGAAAGCTGATCTGTCCGCATGCCGGCTCCATACCAAGGAGTGGTCGTCACCAAGGAGTGGTCGTCACGGTCGCTCGCAACCGTGAACGGCGTAGCCGCCAAGCAGGATGTCGCTGTGGCCCCATAACTGAGGCTAAGCTGCAAAAGCGCTCCGCCAAACCGACGTCGAGGACGGGATCGGTTCTACGACCAACTTCTCTGTCTTGAGGCGGCCTTGCTGGAGGATAGGTGAACCATCCCATCACGCCGGCATTCCGACGTCGCGTTGCACATGCGCTGGGCGGGGGCAGTTGGGAACACGGCACGACGCCGGGACGAGGGGCCAAGGTGCAGCGGACACGAGAAGATGTGTTAGTCAGGGTGCCGGCGAGTAGCCAGATTTGGTTGCGACAGGGAATCACCAGCTCGCCTTGATTTAAGTCCCACTGCTCGAGCGGCCGATTTAAGATCTCCGGTGTTTTGGCAACCCCGGCGCTTCGACCTGACCAGGTACGTGTTGGGCGTCTTCAGATGAGGCTGAAAGGTTGGCGCGACGCAGAAAGCACGGACGGCAGTTCTTGCCGTCCGTGCGGTTCGCCGATCTTTCCGCCCTGGTGCTACATCGCCAATTGGTTGATGTTGGTTTCCTCTTGGTCGGCCAGCAATGGAGCGTGCTCCCTGGTTTGAAGTGCCATGACGAACGAGTCCGAGCGGGTTCGGCTCATCAGCGCCAACCATTGCGCTGAGGTTGGCCTTTGGACCTTGGCGATCTGGCTTCCTGCCTTCCCGCTTTGTACGAGCCTCTCAAGACCTGGGCAGAATGCGGACTCGATAAGACAAAGGTGATCGAGCATCTCTCCCGAGCGACATTGGCGCCCCCGCCCATGTTAGGGGACTTCAAATCCGCCGAGTTCCACCACCGATCACGCCGCCAGCGATACCGATGTCGACCATCTCCTGATCAGGATCGGGCGCGTGGACACGGAACCAAAGTTTGGAGATTTTCCACTCGCCGTCCTGCCGGACATACTCCGTCTCGTAGCGCCCCTCGGACCATGGACCCCATACTCGAAGCATGCCGAGGGACGTTTTAAAATCAGCCTGCAGCCGGTGCCACGTCCACGTGGCGCGCCCCGTGTCTCCATCTACCACGATGTCCGGCGACGACAGGATGTAGCCATCGTTGCTGTGTACGACGGGAACCAATTCATTAGTAAACATCGCGCCGATGGCGTCGCGTCCCCGGTGCACTCCGTGATGACGGATGTCGCATACCGCGTCCTCCGTATAGGCGGAAGCCACTGCTTGCCAGTCGCGCGCCGCGAGATCGCGAATGTACTTGTGGTGAAGCGTGGCTATCGCCTGTGCCGACTCGAGATTTTCGACCCGACGCTCCAGCGCTATCAGATGCCGCGTTAGATCCTCATGATTCATCGTCTGACACTCCTTGGTTGTCAACTGCGCAGGTTGGTTGTCGACTGCCCACGCTGCATTTTGGGGGACAAGCCAGTCCAGCCGTCCTGCCTTCGTCACCAGTTTTCCGAATGAAGCCACACTACGTATAGTAGTTATTTTAGTCAAGTAGTGAATTACTTTTGAAGCGAATCGGCCGTAATTGAGCCCAATCTTCCGCAAAACAAGTTCATTGCTAGACGATATAAGCTACAGAAGCGTAATCTGAAACGCCTAACGGCCAGGAGTTCCGAAGCGCGTCCAATGGCTGCCCTGCAGCCGCGGGGCAGCTGTGGCAGTCGTTTTCCTCTGGACACTCGGTCATGATGCGGGGATTCATCCATCTGATGTGCGGTGGAGGGGCAATGAACAACAAAGCGGGCAACGTCATTGGCGGCACCGGACAAGGGGTCGCTGAAGGACACCAAGATTGTCGCGTACGAGATCAATGCCAAGCCCGTAGCCGCGTAGTGCGAGGCATTTCGGACGTCAGGCGGCAGCGCCGTTGGCCATGATGGGTAGGGTGGGTATCAGATCCCCAAGGAGGTCAGCCATCGCCCGCCCATCCCAACCACTGCTAAGCCGCGAGTTGATTGCCAGTACCGCCCTCGCCCTCGTTGACCGCATCGGCGCCGACGGTGCCAGTATTCGGCGCGTCGCGGCGACGCTCGGTGTAAACCCCACCTCGCTGTATAACCATGTACCAAATCGCGCCGCCATGATTGAAGACGTGAGGGCGATCGTCTCTGCGGACATAGATTCGCGGCCTCTTCGGGAATGCCCTTGGGAAGAAGGACTCCGGCTATGGGCGCATTCGTACAGACTGGCATTCGCCGGTCACCCGCGAGTGGTTCCTTTATTGATGACAACGCGCGCCTCGTCACCCGTCCTGCTATCGGAGTACGAGGATTTTGTGGTCGCTGCAGAAGCCGTTGGATGGACAAGTAGGGACGTCCTGCCCCTATTGACTGCCTTCGAGTCCTTTATTTTAGGAAGTGTTCTCGACATGTCGGGGCCCAGCATCGTGTTCGATCCAACTGGCCAAGAAGAGCGACTTCCGAGGTTTTCATTGGCGTTCGCGTCCTTGTCAACTGAGGACCCAAGTGATCCAGTCGCGTCACGCGCGTTCGAGATGGGTTTGAGTATGTTGGTAGCGTCCGCCAGGCCAGGACGCAGCCCAATTTCTGAAGGCCAGCAGCTGGCATGCGGGTGAGATCGCTGTGGAGTTTATCGATCCCATTGCGCCGAGGAGGATGGCGAAGGTAAGAAAGATCGCGGCTGAACCCATCACTCGGTGGACGAGAACCACGAACACGCTCTCGGCTAAGCCCGGATTTCCAAGCTGCTTGCGGTGTCTCCTGGCCCATTAATGGAGAGCATCGCCGCTGCTATGCCTAACGAAAACAACCACCAGAATCGATGCCGCCGTGCTCTCAGTGGAAGTAGGACCCCGCGAGACTTAGGTTCCTTCTCCCGTTGTGGCGACAGTGGCCCAGCCCCAGTAAACGAAGATCGAGACCGCAAGTCCCGCTGAGAAGGCACTGAAACTATTCATCCGGGTGGGGTCAAACCATGAAATATCGGGCGTGGGTCCAGCAGGATTGTCAGAAGACGCAGCTTCCTTGCCTAGCTCGATGAGGAATCACCCCAGATCCGCCATCTGGAACGCGACCGTGCAGTACTGGAAGATCATGGCCGAGGTCATCCCGAGGTAGGAGATGCCGTCGACAATGCCATGAATGACAAGCACGTCACGAGGTTGATTAAGTGGTTGTCGGTTAGACCGACGCACGACTTATCTTTAGGGACGATGGCTAGTGTTTGACAAAAAATCGACGGCAATTCCGGCAAGATTGAAAAGAACAAGCGGTGAAAGCTACGAGCTCACCCGGTAAGCCACCCAAGCCACGGTCCGAACGCGCGGGATCCCCGGGTAAATGAGGTTTCCGGAGTCGGGCATGGCGGTGTTCGGGGCCCGTATCCGAGAGCGACAAGAAGCATCGGGATGAATCCCACGAGAAAGATGGCCGGCATCTGATCGCTAACGACCCATGCCTCTGGTCCGGTTGCCGCTGCCAAAGTGATTGCCGACGCGCAGGTCGAGATCCCTTCTACCAGTGCAAGAACACCAACCTATCCTCTGGCCACCCTTTCCTGCCCAGACCGATTACCGCGTCCAGGGCGGGCATCTGCGGGGTGGCGCCTTTGAGGTCGAAAATGACATGGCAAACAGGCTTTTTGGGGGAACCGGAGCAGACGAAGGGCCAAGACAGCAGGGACAGGCTGTGAAAAACCTTGTCCTGGAATCGATCACGCTCTGAAGGAATGGTGCGTGAAATGTCTTGTCAATTGATAGGCTTGCCTGCTTTAAAGGGCCTAGTGCTATCTAAACAAACGGTGTATGTTTTAAATCATATGTCCTTCAGGTAGTAGCCTGAGCCTTCCACTTGAGAGTGAGTACCATGGATTTGCGGAGCTTCACAGTCGTCGAAGCCGACATCGACGACCTATCCGGCGCACTTGAGGCAGGGCTCGTGAGCAGCGTCGAGTTAGTGATCCGGTATCTCAACCGCGTCGCCTTTTATGATCGCTCCGGACTTAGGCTGAATTCTGTATCAACAATCAATCCGAGTGTGTTGACGGAGGCCCGGAACTCAGACCTCCGGCGTTCACGGGGGGCAATGCTTGGGCCGTTGGACGGTATACCTTTCACCGCAAAGGACAGCTACTGCGTCCGGGACCTGCCGGTTGCTGCCGGATCACCGGCTTTCGCCAACTTGACGGCCAGTGAAGATGCGTTCGCGATTTCACGTCTTCGGGATGCTGGGGCCGTGTTCCTTGGTCTTACGAACATGCCTCCTATGGCCGCGGGAGGCATGCAGCGCGGTGTTTACGGGCGAGCAGAATCTCCCTATAGTGGCGAATTTCTGACATCGGCGTTCGGCTCCGGTTCCTCCAACGGTTCCGGGACCGCGACCGCGGCCAGTTTCGCGGCCTTCGGTCTCGGCGAAGAGACCTGGTCCTCAGGGCGAGCGCCGGCCTCGAACAACTCGCTGGTCGCATACACGCCTTCTCGCGGCCTCATCTCCGTCCGAGGCAACTGGCCCCTTGTGCCGACGATGGACGTTGTTGTGCCGCACACCCGTTCGATTTCCGACATGAAGCACATACTCGACGTCATCGTCGCTGACGACCCATCGTCGGAGGGCGATTTGTGGCGTTTGCAGCCGTGGATCCCGTTACCAAAGCCGTCCACGATGCGGCCGGATTCATATACCGCCATTCCCGACCTTCCATTGGCCGGGCTTCGCTTGGCGGTACCCCGGAACTACGTGAATGCTGACCCGACGAGCAGATACCCTATTGAGACCCGGAAATCGATTATGGCCCTGTGGGAGGGGCTGTGTGATGATCTACGGAAGGCCGGTGCCGAGGTCATCGAGACTCCATTCCCTGTAGTGGACAACTACGAGCGGCTCCACGATGGCGATCGGGATTTTGTCGATCGAGGATGGGTGAGTAAAGACTTCCTCAGCGATGAAGTCGGAATGTTATCGGCCTGGGCGCTGGACAACTTCCTGCGTCAGAACGGCGACCCGGCAATCGATGGCTTGGCCAAAGCGAAGGCTGAACTCATCTTTCCGCAGCCCAAAGGAGCCCTGCCTGACAGATACGGCATCTTTGAGTTTGACATCGCCTACGACCTTTCAGATTTTGTTGCAATGGCCGAGGATGGGGTCACCGAGTGGAAGCAAGTTGTGACTCTCGAAGACGGGTTGCGTGGTCTCGAACGCACACGCAAAGAGGACTTCGAGGATTGGTTGTCAGGAAACGGCTTTGATGCGGTGATATTCCCTTCCGCCGCTGACGTTGGACCCTCCGACTCAGATGTTAACCCGTCGTCTGCCGATGTCGCCTGGCGCAACGGCGTCTGGGTTTCGAACGGCAACCTTGTACCACGACACCTTGGCATTCCCACTTGGACCCTTCCATTGGGGACAATGTCAGATACCCGGATGCCGGTTGGCGTCACCGTCGCTGGCCCTGCATACGACGACATGCGCCTACTGCAACTGGCCTCAACGATGGAAAAACTCCGACCACGACGCGCCGTACCTCCGCGAACGCCACCGCTACCGGGGGAGGCGCTGTTTCCGGTCAGCCTCCCTCCCGGATCCGACTCTCTCGAGGTGCGAATCGAAGACGTCGAGGTAGAAAGAACCACCACCAACACCACTGTCCGTTTCGTCGCAACGGTAACAGCAGGTAGAGCATCAGAGTGTGCAGCCTTCGTGGACGGGCAACCTGCACCGACAGTGCTGGAAGGAACTCGGATCGTGGGGAGCTGGTCGACCCATGCCAATGCCTACAACCATCGACACAGCGAGTGGCGGCCAGCATACGGTCCCTTGGTAACGCTCGCTGTCCGCAGCTCCAGCGGCGCCGTGGCTGGCGCCTTGGGAACATCCAAGCACGCGCCCCTCTAAGCTGACTGCCCATCTGACGACTGGGCGCACACACTTCCCCCGCAAAGGAGCACCATGCCTCAAAATATTTTCAACTATTTCGATCAGGTCGAACTGCCGACTCCCACACTCGAACCCACTGAAGTCTTGGACCTTGTCGCCAGCACCTTCGGTTTAGAGATCTCGGTCGAAGCCCTTGGCAGCCAGCAGGATCAGAACTTTCGATTGTTCGAACACGGGTCGCCCCACCCCAAAGGGGTGCTCAAAATCAGCAACCCGGCTTTCAGTTTCGCCGAGATCCAAATGCAGGATCAGGCCGCGCTGCTTCTAGCGCAAAACCAGAACACGCTTCGCGTACCTCGTATCGTGACGGGTCCACGGGGGCCACTGTCAGCATGGTGGGAAACTTCACAAGGTCTCCTCCACGCGCGCGTGATTGAGAATATCGCGGGACGCACGCTGACGGGGTCCGACTACTTGGCGCCCGATGTTGTCAGTCGTATGGGAGAAATCGCAGCTAGAACGAGTCTGGCACTAGCGGATTTTGAACATGCCGGAACACATCGGGTCCTGCAGTGGGATCTCCGGCACGCCCGCCGGGTGATCGACCGGCTTCTTCCACTGGAACCGGACTCATCCATCCGGCGTTTCGTTGAGGAATCGGCTCTTCGCGCGGGACTGGTTCTTGAAGAAGTCGAAGACAGGCTGCCGGTGCAAGCGGGGCATTTCGACATTACCGATGACAACGTTCTTCGTCCGGATGGAGGACGGTTGCCTGATGCGGTTATAGACTTCGGCGATGTGTGCACGTCGTGGCGGGTGGGGGAACTCGCGGTCACCATCTCTTCACTCCTACACCATGATGGAGCGACCCCGGCGACGACCTTGCCCGCGATCCGTGCTTTCCACAAGTTGCGTCCCCTCGATGAGAGCGAAGTATCTGCACTTTGGGCACTGGTGGTTTTGCGAGGAGCCGTCCTCGTTCTAAGTGGGCGGTGTCAGGTCAGGCTGGATGCCGACAATTCCTATGCGGACGCCGCCCTCGAGCGCGAGCTGCGAATTCTCACCGTTGCGGCATCCGTACCACCGGAGGTGATGACGGGGGCAGTCCGCCAAGCTCTGGGGATGCCCATCAAGGACAACCCATCTTGGACCTGTAAATCCGTGCTGCCGCCCCTGGGCGTCGTTACAACTCTTGACGCAGGAACCACCTCAAGCCTTAATGACAATGGTGCCTGGATGAGAGAGTCAACGCTTGATAAGGCCGCCGCCGCGGCTCTGAGCACCGGAGTTGACGCTGTTGTGCTGCCCGCCTGGTCCGCGGTGCTTACCGCTTCGCCGATCCGGACGCCGACGGTGCCAGAAACGTTTCCGACAGGTTTGACGCTCTGGCTTTCAAGGCCAACATCTTTGTCAGCGGAAGCCCTGGTTTCCAGAATCAATGACGACTCCATCGCCGTCGCAATCGCCGGCGCGGTGCTCACGATATCGGCCGTGGGCCTGGGTCGTAAAAGCACTCATCTTTTACCGGCACGCACGAAGCTCTTTGTTCAGTTCGACCGGCGCGGAGTATCCGATGCCCCTGCGATGGTGACAGCCGATCTCATGGCAGGATGGGCTGCGATTTTGAGCGACCCTGCGCCGGCACTCGGACTCGTCTCCAGTAGCAGATCTACCAACGATGACGTCCTGGAGCGTCGCAAAGGTGTCCTCGCGAACGTCCAGGAACATTACTATGCGGTGCCACCCCAGATCGAACGTGGGTGGCGGGAATACCTCATAGGAGTTGATGGCCGTATATATCTCGATATGGTCAACAATGTCGCTTCTGTGGGCCACGCCCACCCTCGGGTAGCCGAGGCGGCGAGCCGGCAAATGAGACTCCTCAACACGAACTCCCGGTTTCACTACCGCGCAATCGCAGATTATGCCGAGCGGATTGCCGCTACGTTGCCCGACGAGCTCGACACCGTGTTCTTTGTCAACTCCGGTTCCGAAGCCACTGACCTAGCCATCCGACTGGCAATGGCCAGCACGGGGCGGCGTGACATCGTCGCGATGCGGGAGTCCTACCATGGGTGGACTTTTGCAAGCGACGCAGTGTCCACATCGATCGCCGACAATCCAAATGCCCTTGAGTCACGCCCTGAATGGGTCCATACCGTGGAAGCAGCCAACTCCTATAGAGGAGAGCTACGGGGCAACGAAGCTGCCGGATATGCATCGAATGCAGTGAAGATCATCGACGAACTTGCCGCTGGGGGCACGCTGCCTGCTGGCTTTATCTGCGAGTCCTACTTCGGTAACGCAGGCGGCATCGCACTGCCGGATGGCTACCTAACGGACGTCTACGCGGCAATCCGCAAACATGGCGGCATCGCCATCGCCGATGAGGTGCAGGTTGGCTTCGGCCGCCTCGGCGAATGGTTCTGGGGTTTTCAGCAGCAGGGAGCTGTTCCCGACGTCGTTGCTGTCGCCAAGTCCATCGGAGCGGGGCAACCCATCGGAGCAGTTGTTACCCGTCGTGAGATCGCTGATCGATATCGCACACAGGGATACTTTTTCTCATCGACCGGCGGATCCCCCGTTTCGTCAGTGATTGGCATGACTGTACTTGACATCATCCAAGACGAAGGCCTACAGGAAAACGCACGCGTCGTTGGCCGACACCTCAAGAATCGCCTAGAGGCATTGAGCAAAGAGAATGACCTCATCGGGGCCGTCCACGGCTCGGGGCTCTACCTCGGTCTCGAGTTCGTCAAAGACCGCTCAACTCTCGAACCTGCAACGGACGAAACAGCGGCGATCTGTAATCGCTTGCTCGAACTAGGAGTCTTCATGCAGCCCACTGGCGATCATCTGAACGTCCTGAAGATCAAGCCACCGCTATGCATCTCCCAAGAATCTGCCGACTACTTTGTTGACAGCCTGGCCCACGTTCTCGAAACGGGGTGGTGAGGAATGGTGTGGCAAATGCTTTCAGAGGCCGCCGAATACACGCGAACTTGGATGGCCTTCCCTCGAGGTTAGCGCAGAGGCTGTCGGCCCAAGGATAGGCTTTGGTTAGTGTGGGTACTGTCAGCTGCCACTGAGGCCATTCAGCCGATCGGCTAAGGCATCTCTTTCTGACGCACGACGGGGAACTAGCAAGTGCCGGTAAGAGTCAGCACTCCTATACCTGGATGGCTGACTGGATTCAGGCTTCGGTGACTGGTCATGTTGCTTCTCCCGGTTTGCACGATGACAGGGGTAGAAAGGGGGGTACTTCCTGTGGAGCCCTTAGACGCAAAAGGTGGGGCTGCCAAATGAATCTCCAGCTGGGGGACGACGCAGCATGGAGCGCACATCGCGGCACAGACTGGCTGATGGGCAAAAAGGCATGTGGACAATGCCGCACCTTCCATTTCAAACTGCCTCATAGCGCCGCCGGACTGCCCCGGATTCCGAATGTTTCCGCCACGTCCCAGCCTTTTCAAGGCTAGAAATACCGTTCGAGCCCCACGTCGGGCACGGCATACCCCCTCGTCAGAGGAGGTTTTTGCTTTAAAGTGTTGACAATTGTTGACACGAGTCTCTGGTGTGAGGTCCGGCTTGTGCCTGGCCGCCGGTTGGCGTGTTCAGTTGTGGGGGAGCAGGTCCAAGGCGTCGGCTGGTGCGCCCTCCACTCGTTATGAACTGGGGCTATGCGTTCCTCCCTCTCTTGGCTCGTCGGGTAGGTCGTGTTTGGGCTACACCTCTTCATGTGTAGGGGGACTGATCGCAACATGACTTCGAGATCCTTCGTCAAAGTTCTTGGTTTTGGCTCGCGGTTGACGTCGTGAAGCCTCCATTGCCGATGCCTTGTCCGGCCAAAGGAGGTGTGGACAGTGTCCGCACCTAACTCTTCTTTATTTGCGACTGATCGGAGCCACGTGCTCGTCCCTCCTTGGGCCTATATCTACTCATGTATGTGAGTGTCTATAGCGACAGTAGGCCGATCAGGAAGCACTCTACGTATGTAGGTCATTCCCGAGGTGGGGATTCAGGGGCGGTCGGTTGAGTGCTTTCAAGTTGGCCTTGGCCGTGTCATCGACGCGCACCTTGAAATCCATTGGAGGCGGGCCCGACCCAGCTGACCGCTCCCCAGCGGAGCCTGCGGAACATTGCAGCCCACGCGATCGTCGGCTGAGCACGGCTTAGCGGACCAGTCTGCCGATAATGGCCCATACGTCGCGCTGCCGCTTGGCGTGGGTGGCTTGGTTACCGCGCCTTCAGAAGTCGAGGCTCCTAGACGGCCCAGTACGAACTGCATAGGGCTCGTTCTCGATCGTGTAGTTGATCACTTTGTCGGTGACCAGTCCCGAGACAAGAATTACTTATCGAATGCTGCTCTTAAATGGAGTCGGTTCTGGTTCACGCCTCAGTCTTTGCTGCTGAAGGCGGCGTCGAAGCTGGTTTGGGAGGCGGGGAAGTCGAACTTCTTCAAGGCGGCGAGGGCTTCGGGGGCGCCGTGGAGGCGGTCCATGCCGGCGTCTTCCCATTCGATGCTGATGGGTCCGTTGTAGCCGATGGCGGTCAGGGCGCGGAAGGATGATTCCCAGGGAACGTCGCCGCGTCCGGCGGAGACGAAGTCCCAGCCGCGGCGGGGGTCGCCCCAGGGCAGGTGGGAGCCCATGACGGTGTTCCGGCCGGTGGGGCGGAGCTTGGTGTCCTTGCAGTCCACGTGGTAGATCCGGTCTTTGAAGTCCCAGATGAAGGACACGGGATCGATGCCTTGCCACATGAAGTGCGACGGGTCCCAGTTCAGGCCGAAGGCTGGCCGGTGTCCGATCGCTTCGAGGGTCCGGACGGTGGTCCAGTAGTCGTAGGCGATCTCACTCGGGTGGACTTCGTGGGCGAAGCGGACCCCGTTTTCGTCGAAGACGTCCAGGATGGGGTTCCAGCGGTCGGCGAAGTCCTGGTAGCCGGCCTCGATGACTTTCTCGGGGACAGGCGGGAACATGGCGACGTATTGCCAGATGGAGGAGCCGGTGAACCCGACGACGGTGTCCACGCCGAGCG